>DASREC010000395.1:0-8819 GCA_035652295.1 Polyangia bacterium | reverse complement strand
CCGCCGGGTGGAAGCGCGACTCGACGGTCAAGCTGCACCTGAGCGAGCGCTCGCGCAACATCGTGTTCTCCACCACGGCGGCGCTGCGCTACGCGCTCGGCGTCGGCGACTCGACCACCATCCAGTTCGACTACTCCCACGCCGCCGTCGACGGCCTGGTCGATCGCATCGACGACCGGCGCGTGAGCGTGCTGTTCCACGAGATCTCGCTCTACCTCGGCACCGCGCTCGAGTTCTGACGATCAGCGGACGCAGCGCACGATGGCGGCCGGCGGGCCGTTGCCGTACAGGATGCAGCCCTGCATCGGATCCGACGCCACGGTGAGCGAGTCGACGCAGCCGCGCGCCATCACGTTCGAGCCCCACGCGCAGAGATAGCCGACCGCCGCGCTCGGATTGCCGACGGTGATCGGGCAGCACGCCTCGCCGCCCGGGATCTCGGGGCTCTGACAATAGAGCAGCCCCGCCGCCTGGCACTGCGCCTGGAGCCCGCCGCCCGCGGGCGGACCGCCGTCGGCGTGCTCGGACACGCACGTCTTGTACGTCGGGTAGCCGGAGCACGGCGCGGGCGTCTGGTAGCACTTGCCGCCGCACGCGTACGGAAGGCCGAGCGGGCAGCACGTGTTGTCGTTGCACTTGAGCTTGCCCGGGCAGATGTCCCCGCAGCCCGCCGCCAGCACCACTGCGATCATGCAATACGCGCGCATCACGCTTCCAGCATAACGGTATACTCGCCGCCGCGATAGGAGGCTGCGATGCGCTGGTATCACGACGTGGCGTATTTCTTCGGCGGAGCGTTCCTCGCCAACTTCGTTCCGCACTTCGTTCAAGGCGTTTCGGGCGCGCCGATGCAGAGCCCGTTCGCCTCGCCGCCCGGCGAAGGCCTGTCGTCCTCGACGGTGAACGTCGCCTGGGGCCTGTTCAACCTGCTGGTGGCCTACCTGCTCCTGGTGCGCGTCGGCAAGTTCGAGCTCAGGCGCTGGCGCCACGTCGGCGTCTTCGCCGCGGGCGTCGTGCTGATGTCGTTCATGCTGGCGCACGCGTTCGGCCGCTTCCACGGCGGGAACCTGTAGCGGCGGCGCTTGCGGCAATTTGCCGCAAGCGCGCGATCGGCTACTTGGGGCAGCCGGCGGAGACGCCGCAGCAGACTCCGCCGCAGCCCGCGAGCGGCGCGCCGCAGTGATCGCCGCCGGTGCAGGCCGCGCGGTTGCCGCAGCGGCACGTCGGCGCGGGCGAGAAGTAGGTGTCGCACCACTCGCCGGCGTTGCACGTCGTCGCGCCGCACGAGACGGCCGAGCCGCTCGGGGACATGCAGGTGACGCAGACGCCGGGACAGTCCGCGCCGCCGGCGGCGGGATCGCACGCGTCGCGCGGATCGTCCATGCAGAAGAGCCCGCTCGGACACGCCGCGAAGCCGCAGCGGATCGGCGTCGCCGCGTCGCCGCCGCCGCCGGCGTCGCCGTTGCCGTGGCCGCCGTCGGCGGCCGACGCATCGACGCCCGCGCCGGGAGCCGTGCGGCACGCCGCCGCCAGCGCGAGCGCGAGCGCGAGCACCCACGAGCCCGATCGATGGAACCGGCGCGCGCTCATCGGAGATCACAAAAGGCGTCGTGGCTCACCGCCTCGCAGGAGGCGCGGTCGCCGTCGTCGCACGCCTTCTTCATCATGTTGCAGCCGAGCGCGGCGTCCTGCTCGACGCCGGTGCCGTCGCGCAGGAGCACGCCGAGACGGCCGCACGCCGCGGGCAGGTTGGCGGCGCACGCCTTGCGATAGTAGCGGACCGCCTTGCTCGCGTCGGTCTTCACGCCGCGGCCGTGGTCGTAGGCGCCCGCCAGCCCGAGGCAGCCGTCGCGATCGCCGCCGTCGCAGCCCTTGCGGAAGAACCCGACCGCGTCGACCTTCGCCTGCTCGCCGTCGCTGCCCGCGAGCGCTTCGCCGAACGCGCTGCAGCCGCGCGCCTCGCCGTAGTCGCACGCGTCGTGAAACAGTCCTGAGGCCGCGCCGCCGCTCGAGCCGGGGATCTGTCCCGTCTCGTCCTCGAGGAACAGCCGGCCGAGCGACCAGCAGCTGAAGCCCTCCCGGGCGTCGCACGCCTTTCGGTAGAGCGCCGCCGCGCGCGCGCGATCCACGTCGGGGACGCCGACGCCGTAACGATAGTGGCTCGCGGCCGCGGCGCAGCCCGCGACGTCGCCGCCGTCGCAGCCTTTGAGCAGGAGATCGACCGCGCCCGAGCGGTGGACTTCGTCGTAGTGGCTGCCGAGCGCCGTGCACGCGGCCGCGCGGCCGCCGTCGCACGCGCGCTGCGCGAAGCGGATGAAGCGCTCGGGATCGGCGACTACGCCGGTGCCGTCGCGCCAGGCGAGCGCGAGCGCGAAGCAGCCTTCGGCCGAGGCGGCGTCGCACGCGCGCTGATACAGCTCGACGGCGCGCGCGGCACGGCGGTGGCGCTCGGCGCGCGGCAGCTTCGCGTCGGCGGTGAGGCTGGCGGCGAGCGCGACGCACGCCTTCGCAGCGCCGCCGTTGCACGCGGCCTCGCAGCCGCGATCGCGCTCCGGTCCCGCGGCGCCGTCGCAGGCGCGCTGCGCGTCGGCGAGCGGATCGGCGGCGGGACTCTCGACGCGCGGCGCGGCCGGCGTCACCACCGCGGGCGGGAGCGCCGGCTCCGACGCCGAGCTCGACATTCGCTGGATCCAGACGCCGACGCCGACGCCGCCCGCGATCACCGCCGCCGCCGCGAGCACCAGCGCGCTCGCGATCGGCTGGCGCGCGGCCGGTGGGCTCGGCGGCCGGCTCGGTTCGACGGGCGCCGGCGCGATCGATCCGCGCTCGCGCTCGCGCTCACCGCCGGCCGCCGCCACCAGCTCGTCGAGCAGCGCGCGCGCATCCGCCGGCCGCTCGCTCGGCACGATCGCCACCGCGCGCGCCAGCACCGCCTCGAGCGCGCCGGCGTCGTACCCCAGCTTGCGCGGCGTCGGCCGCAGCGCCGCGACCGCCTCTTCATATTGATCGCGCGCCGGATCGTACGGCGCGCGATCGGTGAGCACCTCGGTGACGATCAGCGCGAGCGCGTAGACGTCGGTCCACGGCCCGGTGCGTCCGTAGTTGAACTGCTCGGGCGCGGCGTACGCCGGCGACAGCCCGAGCGGCGGCACGCGAGTGCGGGTGTTGCCCGAGCCCGCCGCCGGCTCGGCCGCCTCCATCATCTTCGCGATCCCGAAGTCGAGCAGCCGCAGCCCGCGCGCCGTGAGCATCACGTTGCCCGGCTTGAGATCGCGGTGCACGACGTGCCGCTCGTGCGCGTGCGCGACCGCCTCGAGCAGCGGCGCGAGCAGCTTCAACGTCTCGGCCACGCCGCGCCCGCCGCCGCCGCGCCGCGCGTTGAGGTCGGCCTCGAGCGTCGTGCCCTCGATCCACTCGAGCGCCATCCACGGCGCGCGCGCGCCGCTCGGCATCTCCGACTCGCCCCACTCGAAGATCTGGACGATGTTGCGATCGCTCAGCGACGCCGCCAATTTCGCCTCGCGCTCGAAGCTGTCGAGGAACCGCCGGCGCGCGTCGTCGTCGCGCAGGCGCGGATCGACGTGCGCGGTGAGCACCTTGAGCGCGACCGTCCGCTCGAGCCGCTGATCGACCGCGCGGTAGACCACCGCGAAGCCGCCGGCGCCGATCACCGCGTCGACCCGATACTTGTCGTCGAGCAGCCAACCGACGAGGCGGTAGGGATCGTGGACCGGCGCGGTCATCCTCCACAGTCTATCGCGCCGCCCGCCGAACGAGCTATCGTCGATCGACAAAGGAGACGCCGATGCGGGCAGCAGTCATCGCGATCGTGATCTCGCTGGGGACGATCGCGCGCGCGGAGATCGAATCGATCAAGCTCCCGACGACGAACGGCGCGGCGGTCTGGTTCGACTATCGAAGCATGATGGTGAACGACGGGCACCAGAACG
Source organism: Polyangia bacterium (assembly GCA_035652295.1). Taxonomy (GTDB): domain Bacteria; phylum Myxococcota_A; class Polyangia; order Palsa-1104; family Palsa-1104; genus DASREC01. Next base: position 4,869 of record DASREC010000395.1, on the reverse strand, counting down.
TCATGGAGTTCTCGAACGAGCGCGCCGCGCTGGCGGTGTTGCTCACCGGCGCGACGGCGCTGTGGCCGGCCACGCTCGCGCGCCACGATTCGTCGATCATCATCGGCACCGTCGACGGCAATCCGGGCGCGATGGAGCGGCGGTACTGCGTGGCGTATTTCGGCGCCGCGAGCGACGGCGGCGAAGCGACGCTCACGCTCGCGCTCTATCGCCAGCCGCAAGGTCAGGAGTCGCAGCTCCTCGAGCGCTTCACGTTCGCGCGCGCGCAGCTCGAGTCGCTGCGGCGGCTGGGCGGCGCGATGTGGAACAAGCAACGGAAATGATCGCGGCGGCGGCGCGTCAGGGCGCGCGCCACACCGAGCGGGCGTCGCGGCCGTCGATCTCGATCGAGGAGTCGCTGGCCACGCGCCGCTCGGGGCTCTCGGCGAGCACGGCGTTGCCGAGCACGATGCGGCTCTTGGTGACGGCGTTGTTGAGCGTGAGCTGACCGCCTTCATAGGAGACGCCGAGGACGGCGGCGCGGCCGGCGCCGTGCGGGCCCTTGAGCTCGAGCTTCGGGTAGTAGTTGGCGGTGTCGCCCGACTCGAAGCCGAGCACGGCGCGGACCTGGCCGTCCGGGCTCACCAGCTCGAACCGCTGCGCCCGGTAGACGCTCTCGCCCGCGGCGTGAGCGGGCGCGCGGGCGAAATTTCCCGTCAGCGCGCCGATGAAACCCGCGACCATGCACATGCCCGCTCCAGCCCATCGACCACGCGCCGTCATCGTCACCTCCAGCGGCATTGAAGCCACTTTGACGCTCGATTGTAAATCGCCTGCGGCAAAATGCCGCAAGCCGCGCGGCCGCAGCGCGCTTCGCACGCGGGGCGCTTCGTGGCAAACTCGCCGCATGGTGCGAGCGCTGTTCGTGCTGTTGGCGATGAGTGGAGTGGCGTCGGCGGATGCGCCGGCGTGGCGGCTGGCGCGCGTGACCAGCGGTTCGCGCGACGGGCTGACGCAGTTCCAGGTGCTGCGGCTCGACGCGCGCGGCGGCGAGGTGCGCATCATCCGCAGCCCGCGCGACGAGACCTGCCCCGGCGGCGCGACCTACGTCATCGGGTGGCGCATCGACGGCGAGCTGCGGCGCGTGCAGCGCGGCCAGGCGCTCACAGTCTCGTTCGAAGGCCGGCAGACCGGCGGCGCCAACTGCCCCAGCAGCGAGCCGCTGGCGTACATCCAATCGGAGAGCACCGGCGCGCTGCAACTGGGTCCGGGCTGGGGCCCCGGCCAATTCGTCTGGTTCGATCGCCCGAGCGGCCGCGCGTTCTACCTGCACCCCGAGCGCGCTCCCGATCGCCACCTCGCGCAGATGCGCGTGAACGTGCCGCCGAACGCGTTTCAGCCGCACGTCCTGCTCGTCATCGGCATCGACACGTCGGGGAACTCCGGCGGGCAGTGGTTCAACGCCGGGCTGCTCTACGACGCCGAGCCGCCGGGCGCGCCGCCGCTCGCGCCCGAGCCGCAGCTCCCGCCCGTGCGTCCGCTGCCTCCCGCGCAGCCGCTGCCTCCGATCCAGCCGCTGCCTCCCGAGCAGCCGACAGCGATGCCGCCGGGCGCGCGCGCTTCCTACGTCGGCTGCTTCGTCGATCAAGACGATCGCGATCTTCCCGACGCGTTCATGGACGGCAACATGAGCATCGGCCGCTGCGCCGAGCATTGCCGCAATGCGCGCTATTTCGGCGTGCAATACGGCAATCAATGTTTTTGCGGAAACCGGTACGGCCGATATGGCCAGGCCACGGACGCCGACTGCAACATGCGCTGCTCCGGCAACCAGGCGCAGCTCTGCGGCGGCAATTGGCGCAACAGCGTCTATCAGCACGCGGGCCCACCGTCGGTGCCGCCGCAACCGCCGGGCCCGGCGCGCGCCGCCTACGTCGGCTGCTTCGTCGATCAAGACGATCGCGATCTCCCCGACGCGTTCATGGACGGCAACATGAGCGTCGAGCGCTGCGCCGAGCATTGCCGCAATGAGCGCTATTTCGGCGTGCAATACGGCAATCAATGTTTTTGCGGAAACCGGTACGGCCGATATGGCCAGGCCGCCGACGGCGACTGCAACATGCGCTGCTCCGGCAACCAGGCGCAGCTCTGCGGCGGCAATTGGCGCAACAGCGTCTATCAGCACGCGGGCGCGCCGTTCATACCGCCCGAGCCGCCGCAAGCGCCGCCGGGCGCGGCGTTCGAGATCAACCCGGCGTGGCTCGGCACGCTCTACTACCGCTGGGGCGACGAGGCCTACGTGCTCACGCTGGCGGCGCCGAACGGCCGGCTCGACGGGCGCATCCGCACCAGCGGGCCGTGGAGCGATCCGCGCCACCTCTACAACTTCCGCCTGGCGAAGCCCGACGTGCTCGACGGCGAGTGGGAGTCCGATCCGATCTACCAGCATCCCGCCAGCAAGCGCGGGCGCAAGCGCGGCACGTTTCGCGCGGTGTTCTATTCGTCGAGCGGAAACACCTGGTACATCCTCTTCAAAGAGGGCGCGAACAGCGAGGTCGAGCCGGGCGCGGAGATGAACAACTCCTGGTTCCGCGAACGGTACTGAGCTATTGCAGCGTGAGGTTCTCGGGGCCGGCGAGGCGCAGCGCCTTGGAGCGCCGCGGCAGCCGCACCGTGAACGTGGTCCCCTCCTCCGCCGTCGAGGCCACGCCGATCTCGCCGCCGTGCGCGAGCACGATCTGCCGCGCGATGAACAGCCCGAGGCCGAGCCCGCTCGGGCTGCTCCCCTTGGCGCGATGAAACGGATCGAACAGGATCGGCACCAGCTCGCCCGCGATCGGCGCGCCGTGGTTGTGAACCGCCAGCGCGACCTCGCCGCCTTCGCCGCGCACGCGCACCTCGACGGGCCGCTCGCCGTCGCCGTGGCGGATGGCGTTTCCCACCAGGTTCGACACCACCTGCGCCAGCCGATCGGGATCCCACTCGCCCCACGTCTCGCCTTCGACGCCGACGGTGAGCGTGCGATCGGGGTTGGCCAGCTCCAGCTCCTCGACCACGCGGCGCACGACGTCGGCCAGCTCGAGCGGCCGCGGCTCGACGGGAATTCCGCCGCCGTGGCGGCTGCGCGTGAGATCGAGCAGCTGATCGATCATGCGCGCCATGCGCTCGGCGCTCGAGCCGATGCGCGCCAGCACGCGCGGATCGCCCTCGGGCAGCACGCCCTGGAGCATGGTGACGCCCATCAGGATCGCGCTCAGCGGATTGCGCAGGTCGTGGCCGAGAATGCCCATGAACCGCTCTTGCAAGCGCGCGTTCTCCTCGCGCGCCGCCTGTAGCTCGACGAGCTGCTGCAGCCGCGCCTGCTCCTGGAGCGCGCGCTTGCGCCGCGCGATGTTGGTCGACGTCGCCCACGTCGCCACGATCACCAGCGCGAGCGCGAGCCCGAGCGCCAGCAGCACCGTCGTGATCGTCTGGCGAAGCGCGCCGCGCGCCTGCAGCCGCCGCTCGCCGAGGAGCTGGTTCTCCTCGACCGTCATCTCGCGCGTGAGCGCGATCAGCTCGCGCATCGACTCGCGCTCCTCGTCGCGCAGCGCGCGCCGGCGTTGATCGCGCGGCGCGCGCGCGGCCACCGCGTCGGCGGTGTAGCGCAAGAGCTTCTGCGAGAGCGCGAGCACGCGGGCGGCGCGCTCGTGCTGACTCGGGTTGTCGGCCGTGAGCTCGCCGACCTCGCGATAGCGCTCGGAGACCGCGCGCGCGGCGTCGTCGTATTGCGCGCGGTACGCCGGATTTCCCGTGGCGAGGAACGCCCGCTCCGCGGTGCGCAGATCGAGCAGGCTCGAGGTCGCGTCGTTGAGCCGCTCGATCACGTCGTTGGTGTGGCGGACCGAGGCGCCGAGCGCGTCGAGCCGCGCGAGATAACCGCGCACCAAGACCGCCATGATCACGAGCAGCACCACGGCCGTCGCGTAGCCGGCGGTGGCGAGCAGTCCGGCTCGACGGTCCATGCGCGCCATTAGACCGGAGTCGTAGTGCACGGAGTTCCCGTCGCCCGCGCGTTTTACTCTTCTTTACATTGCGCGCGTCTCACGTGTAACGCGCGCGAACAGCTGTAACGATTCTTTGCAGGCGCGCGCGCGCAACGGCGCGAAAGCTCGCGCCGCGGATCCGGCATCACCATTGCTTCGCCGACCCTCTTCACCGCGCTTCGCCCAAAGGAGAGTCGAATGAAGAGCAGAGCCGAGTTGATCACAGCGGTTGCAATCTTTTCACTGAGCGTGTCTTCGCTCGCCGTCGCGCAGCCGCGCGAAGGCCGAGGCGAAGGGCGCGGCGAAGGCCGCGGAGAGGCGCGCGAGGCGCACCAGGAGACGCGGGCGTACGCGCCGCGTCCGGCGCCGGCACGTTTTCAGCCGCACCCGCCGGGCGCGCATCCGCACGGGCCGATCGTGCGGCCGCACCCGGTGCGCGTGATGGGCGCGCGAGTCATCAAGCGCGGCGAGCACCAGTGGCGCCACTGGGAGCATCCGGAGTTCGCGCGCCCCGTCTATTACTGGGACTGGGCGGCGATTCACAGCGTGTCGTGCGTCGCGGAGGATTCGTACGGCGATCAATATCCGGTGACGCAGACGACGGCGCCGGGATTCGGGCTGACGGAGATGACGATCGTGGAGGACGAGGCGCTCGACCGCTGCTACTCCGAGTCGGGCGGCGACCAGAGCTGCTACCTGGCGACCTGCTCGCACTATTGACGAGCTAGCTGTCGTTTCTAAGCACGTTGTTCACTCTTCCGGTTCAGTCTGGAGATCGGTGGTCTGCCGCCTAGACTACCGTGCGGTCGTTCGCGATTGTAGTGCACGAGCCATCGAGACAATGCGCGATGCCTCTGCCTCGACG
>DASREC010000394.1:0-8771 GCA_035652295.1 Polyangia bacterium | reverse complement strand
GTCGCGCACGATCAGCCGCACGCGCTCGGCGGCCTCGCGCGCGTCCTCGAGCGACTGCGCCAGCTCGTCGTGCAGCCGCGCGCGATCGGGCGACTCGGCGCCGCCCGCGAGGTCGGTGAGATCGGCGGCCATCAGCTCGAGGTTGCCGATCACCACCGCCAGCGGGTTGTTGATCTCGTGCGCCACGCCGGCGGCCAGCGTGCCCACCGACGCCATGCGATCGCTCACCATGAGCTGCGACATCAGCTTCTTCTGCTCGGTGACGTCGGCGACCATGGCGAACGCGCCGACGAACCGGCCGTCCTCGAGGATCGGCGTGGCGGTGACCGCGGTGTAGCGCGGCTCGCCGTCCTTGCGCCGCAGCTTGAACTCGGCCGACCACGCGGTGCCGAGCCGCGTCCGATCCAGGCTGCTCATGGCCAGCGCGATCTCCTGCTGGTCGAGGAAGTCGTAGACCGGCCGGCCGATCAGCTCCGCCGGCGTATGGCCGATCATCTCCGCCATGCGCGCGTTGACGAACGTGGTGCGCGCCTCGGCGTCGACGGTCCAGATGCCCTCGTGCGAGGTCTCGATGATGCGCCGGAAGCGCTCCTGCTCGGCGCGCAGCGCCGCCTCGACGCGCCGCCGCTCGCGCCGCTCGGCGGCGTCGCGCAGCTCGCGCTCGATCGCCGGCCCGAGCCGCGCCAGGTTGTTCTTGAGGATGTAGTCGGCGGCGCCGCTGCGCATCGCGCGCACCGCCCGCTCCTCGCCGATCGAGCCCGACACGATGATGAGCGGCACGTCGAGCCCGCTGGCGGCGAGCAGCGCCAGCGCCTGCGTCGAGCTGAACGTCGGCAGCCGGTGATCGCAGACGATCAGCTCGAGCTCGCGCTCGCGCAGCGCCGCCAGGAACGCCTCGGCCGTCTCCACGCGCGCGCACTCCACCTCGCCGAACGCGCGCTCGATCTCCTGGCGCACCAGGAGCGCGTCGTCATCCGAGTCTTCGACGAGGAGGATGCGCGGCGCGCTCATTTCGCCGGCGTCGGCACCGGCGACGGCGCCGTCTCGTTCATCAGCAGCCAGAACATGCCGAGCTGCTTGGCCGCCTCGGAGAACTCGCCGAAGTCGACCGGCTTGCGCACGTAGGCGTTGGCGCCGAGCTGGTAGCTGCGGATCAAATCCTCGTCCTCTTTCGACGACGTCAGCACCACCACCGGGATCAGCGCGGTGGCCGGATTGGCGCGCACTTGCCGCAGGACCTCGAGGCCGCTCACCTTGGGGATCTTGAGATCGAGCAGCACCACCTGCGGCACGATCGTCGGGTCGCGGTGCGCGTGCCGGCCGCGCACGAACAGGAAGTCGAGCGCCTCGACGCCGTCGCGCGCGACGATGATCTCGTTCATCACGTGGCTGGCCTCGAACGCCAGCTTGGTCAGTTCCTCGTCGTCGGGGTTGTCCTCGACCAGCAGCACCACCTTGTTCTTCGCGCTCGCCATGCCGGGCTCCGTTCTCACAAGGTGAAGTAGAAGGTCGCGCCGCGATCGACCGCGGCCTCGGCCCACACGCGCCCGCCGTGCCGGGCGATCACGCGCTGCACGGTGGCGAGGCCGATGCCGGTGCCTTCGAACTCGGTCGCCGCGTGCAGCCGCTGAAAGGCGCCGAAGAGCTGATCGGCGTAGGCCATGTCGAAGCCGGCGCCGTTGTCGCGCACGAAGAACGTGCGCCGGCCGTCGCGATCGCCGGCGCCGATCTCGATCACCGTCGACGCGCGGCGGGAGGTGAACTTCCAGGCGTTGCCGATCAGGTTGCGCAGCGCCACTTCGATGAGCTGCGGATCGGCGTGGGCGGTCATGGCGGCGGCGATGGTGACCGACGCGTCGCGCTCCGGCTGGGCGTCGCGCAGCTCCTTGACGATCCGGCCGGCGAGCGCGCTGAGATCGATCGCGCGCCGCTGCATGTCGACGCGCGTGAGGCGCGACAGCCGCAAGAGATCGTCGATCAGCCGCCCCATGCGCTGCGACGCGCCGCGGATGCGCCGCAGGTGATCCTGCCCGCGCTCGTCGAGCTGGTCGCCGTAGCGATCGAGCACCGACTTGCTGAAGCCGTCGAGCGCGCGCAGCGGCCCGCGCAGGTCGTGCGACACCGAGTAGGAGAACGACTCGAGCTCCTTGTTCAGCACCTCCAGCTCGGTGGCGCGCCGCGCGAGGGCGCGGTTCAGCTCGGTGCGCTCGCTGATGTCGCGGATCGCGCTCGACACCAAGAGGCCGTCGTCGGTCTCGATCGGGCTCAAGCTGATCTCGATGGGGAACTCGGTGCCGTCTTTGCGCAGCCCGAACAGCTCGAGCCCCGAGCCCATCGAGCGCACCTTGGGCGCGCCGAAGAAGCCCGTGCGATGTCCCGGGTGCTTGTCGCGGTAGCGCTCGGGGATCAGGATCTCGACGGGGTGGCCGAGCAGCTCGCTCTTGGCGTGGCCGAACAGCTTCTCGGTCTGCGCGTTGACCAGCACGATCCGGCCGTCGCGGCCGACGATCACCATGGCGTCGGGCGCCGCCTCGAGCAGGCCGCGGAACTTCTCCTCGGCCTTCTTGCGGTCGGTGATGTCGCGGATCGCGCTCGACACCAGGAGGCCGTCGTCGGTCTCGATCGGGCTCAAGCTGATCTCGATGGGGAACTCGGTGCCGTCCTTGCGCAGCCCGTACAGCTCGAGCCCCGAGCCCATCGAGCGCACCTTGGGCGCGCCGAAGAAGCCGGCGCGGTGGCCGGGGTGCTTGTCGCGGTAGCGCTCGGGGATCAGGATCTCGACGGGGCGGCCGAGCAGCTCGCTGCGGCCGTGGCCGAACAGCTCCTCGGTCTGCGCGTTGGCGAGCACGATCCGCCCGTCGCGGCCGACGATCACCATGGCGTCGGGCGCGGCCTCGAGCAGCCCGCGAAACTTCTCCTCGGCGCGCTGGATCGCCGCCGCCTCGGCCGCCCGCGCCTCGGCGCGTTTGCGATCCGAGATGTCGAGGACCACCGCGATGCAGTTCGGCGGATCGATCAGCGTGACGCCGATCAGCACCGGCACGCGGCGGCCGTCCTTGCGCTGGAGCTCCTTCTCCCACGGGCGCGCGACGCCCTGCGCCTCGAGCTGCGCGCGCGCCTTCCGATCGACCTCGCGCCACTCGGGCGGCGTGAAGTCGGCCGACGGCACCACGCCGGCGAGCAGCTCCTCGCGCGAGTAGCCGATCAGCTCGACGAACGCGTCGTTGACCTCGCGGATGACGCCGCTCGTGTCGGAGATGACGATGCCGACGATCCCCGACGAGAGGAGCCGCGTGAAGCGCTCCTGGCTCACGCGCAGCGCGCGCGCCGCCTCGCGCGCCTCGGTGACGTCGCGCGCCACCGAGAGGACGCCCGCGCCCACGCGCGAGAGCTGCACCTCGAGCCAGCGCGGCCCGAGGACCGAGGTGGTCTCGAAGCGCTCGGCGGCACCGCCGGCGGCGACGCGCTCGAACGCGCGATGAAACGGCTGGCCGAGCAGCTCCGGATGGCGCTCCCACACCACCACGCCGACGAGGCCCGCGCGCGGCACGCCCACGCGGCGCTCGCTCGCGAGGTTGGCGAACAGCCAGCGCCCGTCGAGATCGTAGAGATCGATCGCGTCCGGAAGCTGATCGAACAGCTCGTGATCGACCCGCACCGCGCTCCCCCCCCTCACCTATCGCGGCTCGAATGTCTCACAGGGGCCCGGTCAATGGCGCGGCAAAATGCCCGACGTCTGACAGTCGCGCGATCATTGGTCTATGCGGCGCGCTTCGCGGCCGCGAGCGCGCACGTCGGGATCCGCAGCGTGAAGCACGCGCCGCGGCCCGGTCCGTCCGAGTGCGCGGTGAGCGTGCCGCCCAGCTCGGCGGCGGCGCCGGCGCTCGAGTGCAGCCCGAAGCCGTGGCCGTCGCGCTTGGTGGTGAAGCCGTACTGGAACAGCCGCGCCAGGTTCTGCGGCGAAATGCCGCACCCGTTGTCGGCCACCTCGATGGCGACGTGCCCGCCGTCGGCGCGCCGCGTGCGCACGGTGATGAGCGGCTCGCCCGGCTGCTCGCGCATCGCCTGCCGCGCGTTGGCCAGCAGGTTCATCACGATCTGCAGCAGCCGGTGGCGATCGACCACCAGCGGCGGCAGCTCGACGTAGTCGCGCGCGACCGCGACGTGCAGCTTCTCGAACGACGCGGCGCTGAGCTTGAGCGCGTCGTCGAGCAGCTCGCCGAGCGACAGCGTCTCGACGCCGCCGCGGCTGCACGCCTGCGCCTGCTGCATGCCGATGATCGCCTTGACGTGCTCGACGTTCTTGGCGAGCGAGCGCAGCTCCTCGGCCACCAGCGCGCGCTCGCTCTCGATCGCCGGGCCGAGCAGCCGCAGGTACTCCGGCAGCCGCCGCCCGCGCTCGTCACCGGTGAGGAACGCCAGCGGATCGGGCTGCTCGGCGAGCAGCCGCGCCACCTTCACCACGCCCTCGTTCTTCGACGACTGCACCGCCGCCGCGACCACGCTCGCCGAGACGTTGATGCTGTTGAGCACGTTGCCGACGTTGTGCAGCACCGTGGTCGCCAGCTCGGCCATGCCCGCCTCTCGCGACATCTCGAGCAGCTCCTCCTGCATCGCCGCCGCGCCGGCGCGCTGCTCCTCGCTGCGCACCCAGAGCCGGTGCAGCGCCTGGTGGCGCCGCCGCGAGATCCACCACGCGTGGATCGCCAGCGCGGTGAACATCAGCGGATGGATCCACGCGACGCCGTCGCGCAGCGCCAGCCCGTCGAACGCGAGGCAGAAGAACGCCGGGATCGCGACCAGCCGCACCGCGCCCGAGTGATAGAACGCCAGCGCCAGGAACGGCAGCCACAGCCACACCACCACCGGCCAGTGCGCCACGTGGCAGTACCAGAGGATCGCGACCAGGTTCCCGATGGTGCGCACCGCCTCGGTGCGCGCGACGCCGTAGCGCTTGACCACCAGCGAGTTGATCAAGACGTTGAACGGCACCGACAGCAGGTTGAGCCCGATCGCCAGCCCCACCAGCCACCAGTCGCCCCACGCCGCCAGCGCCGAGAGCAGCCAGATGCCGGTGGCCGCGGCGGCGTGAAACCACGTCAGCCCGATCGAGCCTTCGATGAAGCGCTCCTCCTCGCCGGCGTTCATGGGTCAGGCCGCTTTCTGCCGCGCGACGCCGGCGGCGGGGATGGTCAAGGTGAAGCGGGCGCCGCGGCCGGGACCGTCGGAGTGCGCGGTCAGCGTGCCGCCCATCTCGGCGGCGGCGTTGGCGCTCGAGTGCAGGCCGAAGCCGTGGCCGTCCTGCTTGGTGGTGAAGCCGTAGTTGAAGATGCGCGTCAGGTGCTCCGGCGAAATGCCGCAGCCCGAGTCGGCGATCTCGATGGCCACGCGCCCGTCGTCGGCGCGCCGGGTGCGCACGGTGATGATCGCGTCGCCGTCCGGCCGCGCCTTGATCGCGTGGCGCGCGTTCGAGAGGAGGTTCATCACGATCTGCACCAGCTTGTGGCGATCGACCGAGAGCGGCGGCAGCTCGGCGTAGTCGCGCTGCACGGTGACCTGGTGCTTCTCGAACGACGCCGCGTTGAGCTTGATGGTGTCGTCGCACAGCTCGGCCAGCGCCAGCTCCTCGACCACGCCGCCGCTCTTGGCGTTGGTCTGCTGCATGCTGATGATGACCTTGACGTGCTCGACGTTCTTGACGAGCGACTTCAGCTCGTCGCCGATCCGCGCCCGCTCGGCCTCGATCGCCGGGCCGAGCAGCCGCAGGTACTCCGGCAGCCGCCGCCCGCGCTCGTCGCCGGTCAGGAACGCGAGCGGGTCCTGCTGCTCGGCGAGCAGCCGCGCCAGCTTGATCACGCCGTCGGTCTTGGACGTGTGCATCACCGTCGACACCACGCTCGCCGAGACGTTGATGCTGTTGAGCACGTTGCCGACGTTGTGCAGGACCGCGGTCGCCACCTCGGCCATGCCGGTCTTGCGCGAGGCGTCGATGAGCATGCGCTGCGCCGAGCCGAGCGCGTCGAGGCTGGTCTTGAGCTCGAGCGTGCGCTCGGCGACGCGCGCCTCCAGCGCGGCGTTGAACCGGGTGAGCCGCTCGAGCGTGCGCTCCGAGAGCTGGATGATCGGCCGCAGGTGGAAGCTGACGAAGAACAGGCTCAAGAACAGCGCCAGCACGCAGCCGACCAGCGCGGTCTCGAGGATGTGGCGCTTGAGCTGCGCCAGGTTGTCGACGCGCGCGGTCGACACCACCAGCGCCACCTTGCCGACGATGCGCCCTTCGACCAGCGACGGCGCCCACGCCACCAGGTAGCCCGCTTGCGCGCGCGCGGCGTGCTCCGGGCCGCTCAGCAGGTTCGCGATCGGCTCGGGTGTACGGCCGTGAATCAGCAGCGGCGCGCCGCCGTCGTCGGTCACCACCACCGCCAGCACGTCCGCGCTCGTGGCGAAGTCGCCGAGCGCGATCTCGATGGCGCCGGTGTCGCGCACGAGGATGCCGAAGTCGGCCGACTGCGCCACCTCGACGGCGCCGCGCTCGCTCTTCCACTTGAGGTCCTCGAGGATCGACGGCAGCACGCGATCGAAGACCCCGGTGACCAGCCGGAACGTCATGCCGGTGATGCCGGCCAAGAGCAGCACGATGAACCCGGTGAGCGTCGCGATCAGGCGAAAGCTCGAAGGCGCGCGCGGCGGGGGCATGTCTCGTCATCGGCTGCGACGGCTTGCCCTTTAGTGACGATTCAAGTCCTGCGCGCTTCCGCCGATTCCAGCGGTATGCCCACCGAAAAAAATCGCCGCATCCTGATCATCGACGACAACCGCGCCATCCACGACGACTTCCGCAAGATCCTGGTGCGCGAGGACACCTCGCACCTCGACGCGCTCGAGTCGAGCCTGTTCGGCGAGCCGGCGCCGGCCGCGGCGGTCACGTCGTATCTCGTCGACTCCGCCTATCAAGGGCAGGAGGGCGTGGCTCTGGTCGAGCGAAGGCTCGCGGAGGGCGAGCGCTACGCGCTGGTGTTCCTCGACATGCGCATGCCGCCCGGCTGGAACGGCGTCGAGACGCTCGAGCGGTTGTGGAAGGTGGATCCCGACATTCAAGTGGTGATCTGCACCGCCTACTCCGACTGCTCGTGGGAGGATCTGCTCGGCAAGTTCGGCGAGGTCGATCGCCTGCTGATCCTCAAGAAGCCGTTCGACACCGCCGAGGTCTGCCAGCTCGCGTGCGCGCTGACCGAGAAGTGGCGCCTGGCGCGCCGCGCGCACCTCAAGCTCAACCAACTGCGCGCGATGGTCGACGAGCAGACGCGCGACCTGCAGCAGCTCGCGCAGTCGCTGCGCGCGAGCGAGGAGCGCTACACCATCGCCGCCGCCGCCGCCAACGACGGGCTGTGGGACTGGGATCTCTTGGGCGACACGGTCTACTACTCGCCGCGCTGGAAGGCGATGCTCGGCTTCGTCGAATCGGAGATCGGCAGCGCTTTGACCGAGTGGATCGACCGGCTGCACCCGGACGATCGCGTCCCGGTGCGCGCCGAGCTCGACGCCCACCTGACCGGCCGGGTCGAGGCGTTTCGCGCCGAGTGCCGCCTGCGCCACAAGGACGGCCAGTACCGCTGGATGCTGTGGCGCGGCCTCGGCGTGCGCGACGCCGCCGGACGCGTGGTGCGCATGGCCGGCTCGCAGACCGACATCACCGAGCGGCGCGTGGCCGAGGAGCAGCTGCGCCACGACGCGTTCCACGACACGCTCACCGGCCTCGCCAACCGCGCGCTGCTCAGCGACCGCCTCGAGCGCTGCCTGGCGCGCCTCAAGCGCGATCCGTCGCTCACCTTCGCGGTGCTGTTCCTCGATCTCGATCGCTTCAAGCTGATCAACGACAGCCTCGGCCATTTGACCGGCGACAAGCTGCTGCTCGAGATCGCGCAGCGCCTCACCGGCTGCGTGCGCGCCACCGACACGGTGATGAAGATCGATCACCACAGCCTGGCGCGCATCGGCGGCGACGAGTTCGTGCTGCTGCTCGACGGGCTGCGCGAGCCCGAGGACGCGCTGCGCGTGGCCGAGCGGCTGCTCGACACCATGAGCCAGCCGTTCAACATCGACGGGCACGAGATCTTCAGCGCGTTCTCCGTCGGCGTGGCGCTGAGCCGGCCCGACTACGCCAGCCCCGAGGAGGTGCTGCGCGACGCCGACACCGCGCTCTACCAGGCCAAGTCGGCCGGCCGCGGCCGCTACGAGGTGTTCGATCGCGCCATGCACCTCACCGCGATGAACCGCTGGCAGACCGAGAACGAGCTGCGCCACGCGCTCGAGCGCGACGAGCTGTGCCTGCACTACCAGCCGATCGTCTCGCTCGACGGGCGCGCGGTGTCGCAGCTCGAGGCGCTGGTGCGCTGGCAGCACCCGCAGCGCGGGATGGTGCCGCCGGGCGAGTTCATCCCGGTGGCCGAGGAGACCGGGCTGATCGTCCCGCTCGGGAGCTGGGTGCTGCGCCGCGCGTGCGCGCAGCTCGCCGAGTGGCGGCGCGTCGCCGGGCGGCCGGTGTCGGTGGCGGTCAACGTCTCGGGCAAGCAGTTCGCGCGCGCCGGCTTCGTCGCCGAGGTGGAGCAGGCGCTGGCGGAGAGCGGCGCGGATCCGGCGTCGCTGATCGTCGAGCTGACCGAGACCGTGCTGATGGAGACCGGCGCGGTGATGCAGGCGCGCCTCGAAGGGTTGCGCGCGCTCGGCGTGCGCATCCACCTCGACGACTTCGGCACCGGCTACTCGTCGCT
>DASREC010000393.1:0-9706 GCA_035652295.1 Polyangia bacterium | reverse complement strand
GCGCCCGCGCGCTCGAACAGCCCCTCCGCGTCGACCAGCTCCACCTTCCCCGTCGACGGATGGGCCTCGAACACCATCGTCTCCATGGTCACGTGCTGCTCGCCCGTCTTCGCCGTGTGCGCGCAGCCGCCGGCGACCGAGAGCGCGGCGAAAAAAAGCACGAACGTTCGTTCTTTTTTTCTCACGACGCGCTCACCCGCGCGAGCAGCTTTCGCGCCCGCGGCCCGTCGAGCTCGACGAAATAGACCGCCTGCCACCTACCCAGCACCAGCCGCCCGTCCTCGACGAGCACCGGCTGCGTCGAGCCGATCAGCGACGCCTTGATGTGCGCGTCCGCGTTCCCCTCCGAGTGCTTGAAGCCCGGCTGCGGCACCAGCTTCGCCAGGTGGCGCAGGTAGTCGTCGCGCAGGTCGGGATCGGCGTTCTCCTGGATCGTCAGCGCCGCCGTCGTGTGCGGGCAGTGCAGCCACACCACGCCCTCGCGAACACCGCGCGCGAGCCGCGCCACCTCGTCGGTGACGTCGATCATCTCCTCGCGCCGAGTCGAGCGGACCGCGATCTCGACCATAGAGCCTCGCTTTGCTCGCTGCCCTGCGCTGCGCGCCGGGGCCCAGCCGTTTGGTTGTAGCATGCGCACCCGCTTTCCGCTTATCTAGTTCCACGCATGGCGCCCGTCGAGGATCTGATTCCGCACCGCCGCCCGTGGCAGCTCGTCGACCGCGTGGTCGAGCTCGGCCGCGATCGCGTGCGCGCCGAGAAGCGGCTGGCGGCGAACGATCCGCTGCTCGACGGCGGGCGCCTGCCCGAGCTGCTGGTGGTCGAGGCGCTGGCGCAGGCGGCGGCCTGCCTGCGCGGCGAGCGCGAGGGCGCGCGGCTCGGCTATCTGGTCGCGGCCAGCGGCTTCGAGTTCGCCGAGGCGGCGCGCGCCGGCGACACGCTGTCGCTCAGCGCCGTCGAGATCGCGCAGCTCGGCGCGCTCCACCGCTTCTCCGGCGAGGCCACCGTCGACGGGCGGCTGGTCGCGCGCGGCGAGCTGACTTTTTCCCTGCGCGCCGAGTCCAAGTGACATGAAGCTGCACGTCGTCATCCCGTGCTTCGAGGCCGAGGCGACGATCGGCGACGTGGTGCGTGGCGCGCGCGCGGGCGGCTGGCCGGTGGCGGTGGTCGACGACGGCTCGCGCGACGGCTCGGCCGCGGCCGCCGAAGCCGCCGGCGCGGTGGTGCTGCGCCACCCGGCGAATCACGGCAAGGGCGCCGCGCTACAGACCGGCTTCGCGTGGGCCGAGTCGCGCGGCGCCACCGCCATCGCCACGCTCGACGCCGACGGGCAGCACGATCCCGCCGACCTCGAGTCGCTGATCGCCGCGCACCGCGCCAACCCGCGCGCGCTGGTGATCGGCGTGCGCAGCTTCGCGCCCGACGCCATGCCGACGTGGAGCCGCATCGGCAACCGCATCTCGACCTACTGGATCTCGCGCTACGCCGGCCGCCCGCACCGCGACACGCAGTCGGGCTTCCGCGTCTACCCGCGCGTGCTCTACGCGTCGGCGCCGCTGCGCTCGCGCCGCTTCGAGACCGAGAGCGAGCTGGTGCTCTACGCGGCGAAGATGTCGCTGCCGCTCGTCGAGGTGCCCATCCGCACCATCTATCGAGTCGGGCGCGGCGGCGGAAACGGCGGGCGCGCCGGCAGCCACTTCCGCGGCTTTCAGGACACGCTGCGCATCATGCGGCTGGTGTTCCTCTCGCCGCTGTGGAGGCGCGTCGAGGCGCGCGAATGAAAAAAAGCACGATCGTGCTTTTTTTTCTGCTGACCGCCGCCTGCCGCCCGCCCGCGCGCGCGCTCCAGCCGCTGCCGCTCGACGACGGCTGGGAGACGTGGAAGACGCTCGAGGCCGAGCAGCGCGTGACCATCGACGCCCCGCGCGCCGGCGGGAAGCGCGAGCACCGCACGCTCCGCTGCGTGATCGCCGTCGAGCGGCCGGACAAGTTTCGCCTGCGGGCGATGGGCCCGGGCGGCATCACGCTGTTCGACCTCGTCGGCCGCGGCGGAAAGATCTCGGTGCTCGAGTCGCTGCGCGATCCTGCGAACCCGACCATGCACGCGATCCTCGAGTCGCTCGCCGGCGACGTGCAGGCCGTCTATGGACTTGGCGGCCTGGGCGAAAAAAGCACGAACGTTCGTGCTTTTTTGCGCGAAGGCGATCACCGCGTGGCGCGCGACGCCGAGCGCGAGGTGCGCATCTGGCCGGCGCACGTCGAGATCGACAACCGCGCGCGCGGCTACCGTGTGGCCATCGACTCGCAGTCGCAGCGGCTCGACGGGCCGCTCGATCCGGCGCTGTTCGATGCCGCCGAGCAGTGATAGCATCCGCCGCCATGCCGCAGGAAGCGCCGTTCGCCGACGCCCAATTCGCCAGCCTGCCCTACCGCCCCTGCGAGATCGCGCACCGCTACGGCGATCGCGTCCACATCCTCGCCGATCCGCTCTCGCTCACCATGCTGGCGCGCCTGTGCGCCAAGGGCACGGTGCAGCCGGAGGTCAACCGCCTCGTCGGTGAGCTGTACCGCATGCTGGTGCACGAGGTGGTGGCGGCGGAGTTTCCGCGCCAGGCGATCGCGCAGCCGACGCGCATGATCGACGTGACCCCGCGCGGCGTGTGGCGCGGCGACACCATCGCGACGTCGACGCCCGCGGTGGTGGTCGCGGTCGCGCGCGCCGGCCTGCTCCCATCGCAGAGCACGTTCGACTTCTTGAACCAGGTGCTGCAGCCCGAGGGCGTGCGGCAGGATCACCTGGCGCTCGCGCGCACCGTCGACGAGAAAGGCGGCGTCACCGGCGCCGGCCTGTACGCGTCCAAGATCGGCGGCCCTGTCGACGGCGCGGTGATGATGATCCCCGACCCGATGGGCGCCACCGGCTCGACGGTCTCCAAGGTCGTCGAGCAGTACCCCACCGACGTCTACGGCCGCCCGCAAAAAGTCATCGCCGTGCACCTGATCATCACGCCCGAGTACCTGCGCCACGTGCGCGCGCGCCACCCCGACGTGATCGTCTACGCGCTGCGCCTCGACCGCGGCCTCTCGCCCGCCGACGTGCTGGCGACGGTGCCGGGCGAGCGCTGGGCCGACGAGCGCGGGCTCACCGATCACCACTACATCGTGCCGGGGGGCGGCGGGCTCGGCGAGATCATCAACAACAGCTTCGTGTGAACGGGGGGAACGTGGAAAAGAAAATTCGTGAGCTGCTCTCCGCCGAGAAGATCGCCGCGCGCATCCGCGAGCTGGGCGTCGAGATCGCGCGCGACTACGGCGAGCGCGAGCTGGTGCTGGTGGGCGTGCTCAAGGGCAGCTTCTGCTTCCTCGCCGACCTGGCGCGCGCCATTCCCTCGACGGAGGTGCGCATCGAGTTCCTCGGCCTGGCGTCGTACGGCGACGAGACCCGCTCGTCGGGCGTCGTGCAGATCACCAGCGACCTCACCAAGCCCGTCGACGGCCAGCACGTGCTGGTGGTCGAGGACATCGTCGACACCGGCCTGACGATGGACTACCTGATGGACAACCTGCGCACGCGCCACCCGGCGTCGGTCAAGCTGTGCTCGCTGCTCCACAAGCCGAGCCGCCAGAAAAAAGAGATCGCCATCGACTACCTCGGCTTCACCATCCCCGATCTGTTCGTGGTCGGCTACGGCCTCGACTACGCGCAGCGCTACCGCAACCTGCCGTTCATCGGCGTGCTGGAGTAGCCGGAATTAATCAACCGGCTAATTAATTCTACTTGGCCGAGCGGACCAGCTTCTGCTTCAGCTCGGCGTAGCGCTTGAGCAGCTCGTAGTTCTGCTGGCGGAACGCCGCCAGGTAGCGCCGCTCGCGGCTCTTGGCGGTGAACGCCGCGCGCAGCTCGTCGAGCCGCTCCGAGAGCTGCTTGACGTTCGAGAACTCGGGCACCAGCACGATCGCGCGCGAGCCCTCGATCACCTCGGCGCGTCCCGGCTTCACGCCCGGCTTCGAGTACAGGATCGTGATCGTCTCGGGCGACTGCCCCTTGAGCGCGCTCACCACCATCGAGCCCGGCAGATCGGGCAGCGTGTCGCGCACCAGCGCGATCTGGAAGCGCCCGCCCGTCGCCACGTCGATGCCCTCGCCGCCCGAGCCGGCGAAGCGCAGGTCGTACGGTCCCTTCAAGACCTCGGCGAGCATCTGCCCGAGCCACGGATCGTCGATCGACTCGACCACCAGCACCGAGCAGATCCCGTCGTTATCCGCCGTCTGCGCGCCGCCGCCGAGCCGCTCCTCCATCTCCGCCGCGCGGCGCGACGTGTCCATCAGCCGCTTCAAGAAGTCCTCGTGCACCTGCAGGACCTCGTGGATCAGCCGATCGTCCGAGGCGCGGTTCTGTACGCCGATGCAGGCCTCGATCACGCGCCGCTTGAGGTACTCGACCTGATCGGGCGCCTTGATCACCACGTCGAGCGCGCCGGCGCGGAACGCCTCGACCGCCGCCTCGAACACCTTGCGCGACGCCATCACGAACAGCGCGGTGGTCGGCGCCTCCGCTTTCATGAAGCGCACCAGCTCGAGCCCGGCGCCCGGCTCGGGCGTGTCGAGATCGACCAGCGCGGCGGCGAAAAATTTTTCTTTGACCAGCGTGCGCGCGCGCTCGGGATCCGACAGCACCGTCGGGACGAGGTTGTTGGCGCCGAGGAGTTGACCGAGCCCCCGCTGCACCTTCTCGTCGCCGTCGACGACGAGCACCTCCTGTCCGTCGGCCTGGCTCATGCGCTGCGGTTAGCTCCCCGGCGAGAATACGAACGGATAGATTAGCTCATACTCGCCGCCGGAGGGGCGCGGAAACTTCCATTCCTTCACGCACGACTCCAGGCAGCGGGCGAGCATGTCGGAGTCGGTGGTGTTGGTCTCGGTGCGAACCTTCGCCGCGCGCCCGTCGGTCTTGATGGCGAACGCGATCTCGACCTTGCCGCCCGGCGACGCGGCCTTGAAGGCGCGCTCGTAGCACGCGTGCACCTGCGGCAGGTGCGACTTGACGACGAAGCGGACCTGGTCGGCGTCGATCGAGGCCTCGTCCTGGCCGGCCTGCTCCTCTTCGGTCATCGGCGTGGAGTCGCTCGGCAGATCTTCGGGCGGCGGCGCGGCGGGCTCGGTGGCTTTCGGCTTCGGCGCCTCGGCAGCGACGGGCGCGCTCGCCGCCGGCGCAGTTTTCGGCGGCGCGCTGGCGGCCGGCGCGCTCGCAGCGGGCGCGTTTTTCGGCGGCGCGATCGGCGTCGACTCGGCGGCGACTTTTTTGTGCGGCAGCGCGCCGGGCTTTTCTTTTTTCAGCCGCGGCGACGGAACGTCGACGGGCTCGATGCGATGCGGCGCCTTCTTCGCGTGCGCGACCTTCACCGGCTTGGCGGCAATCGGCGGCGCAACGGCGACGGGCGCGGGCGACGACGACGACGGCGGCGGCGCGAGCTTCGACGTCGCGCGCTTCACCAGCACGAACGCAGCCGCCGCCGCGCCCGCGCCGATCAGCGTCAGCGCGATCACCAGCGGCGCCCGCCGGTGACGCACCGCCCGCATCAGCGCGCTGTCGGTCTCGACCGGCCCCGACGCCGCCGGCGCTCTCCGCTCCGCCGTCGGCTTCTCCGCCGACTTTTCGCCCGACGCCTTCGCCTTGCGCTTCTCTTTCGCCACCGCCGCCGCGCGCAGCAGGCTCGGCGTCGGCTCCATCTGCCGCGTCCGCTCTTCGCCGCCCGGCAGCGCGTCCCCGTCGGGCGACTGCGATCCGTCGGGCAGCGTGCTCCACCCGGCGATGCGACGGCCGCACGTCGCGCAGAAGGTCGCTGCCTCGGGCAGAGGTGCCTGGCAGTGAGGGCAGCGCGCGCCGGCCATGTTGGAGGATCGTAGCATGTTAATGATACAGTTCGGCCATGAACCAAATCTTGGATCACGTCCTCGGCGCGGCCCGGCAGCTCGGCGCCTCCGACGTGCATCTCAAGGCGGGCCTGCCGCCGGTGTTCCGCATCAAAGGCGATCTACGCACGCTGCGCGACACGCCACCGCTCACCGCCGAAGTGATCGGCACCTTCGCGGTAAACCTGATGAACGATCGGCAGCGAAAAATTTTCGACGAGGTGCACGACGTCGACCTCGCCTACAACACGCCCGACGGCGTGCGCTACCGCGTGAACATTTTTCAGCAGCGCGGCCTCACCGGCATGGTGCTGCGCATCATCCCCCCCGACGTGCCGAGCTTCGACGCGCTCAACCTGCCGCCGGCGGTCAAGCGGCTCTCCGACGAGGAGCGCGGCCTGATCCTGGTCACCGGCATCACCGGCTCGGGCAAGTCGACCACGCTCGCGGCCATGATCGATCACATCAACCGCACGCGCGCGTGTCACGTGGTGACGATCGAAGATCCGATCGAGTTCGTGCACAAGGATCGCCGCTCGGTGATCAACCAGCGCGAGATCGGCTTCGACGCCAGCGGCTTTTCGAAAGCGCTGCGCGCGTCGCTGCGCCAGGATCCCGACGTCATCCTCGTCGGCGAAATGCGCGATGAAGAAACGATCGAGACCGCGCTGCACGCCGCCGAGACCGGCCACCTGGTGATGTCGACGCTGCACACGCTCGACGCGGTGGAGACGGTCAACCGCACCATCGGCATGTTCCCGCCGCACCAGCAGCAGCAGATCCGCCTCGGCCTCGCCGCCGTGCTGCGCGGCGTGATCTCGCAGCGCCTGGTGCCGCGCGCCGACGGCAAGGGCATGGTGCCCGCCGTCGAGATCCTGGTGATGACCGCGCGCATCCGCGAGCTGCTCGAGGATCCCAAGCGCACGCGCGAGATCCGCGACGCCATCGCCGGCGGGCGCAACCCGTACGGCATGATGACGTTCGATCAGTGCCTGACCGATCTGGTGCACCGCAAGCTCATCACCTACGAGCAGGCGCTCTCGTCGTCGACGACGCCGGACGACTTCGCGCTCTACTTCCGCGGCGTCGCGAAATCGTCCGAGCAGGTGCAGTCGGGCGGGCCGGCTCCGGCGGCGCCCGCGCGCACCGACGCGGCCGATGCGCCGCTCGAGATCGATCGGCCCGGGAGACGGTAACATCGCGCGCCTCGTGTCAGTGGCGCTGCTCGCCGCGTGGGCGGCGGCCGCGCGCGCCGAGAAGCCGCTCATCGCGGTGGTGCCGTTCACCGGGCCGCAGGCCAAGAGCGCCGAGGCGGCGGTGGTGCGCGCGCTGCGCAAGAAAGCGCGCCTCGTGCCGCCCGCGCGCTGGAAGGCGTCGGCGGCCAAGCTGTTCGCGCACACCCACTCGCCCGACGACGTGGCGTCGGTGGCGGCCGACGTCGGCGCCAAGGTGGTCATCACCGGCGTGGTCAAGCGCGACGGGCGCGCGTGGCAGCTCGCGGTCAGCGTGCGCGACGGCGAGAGCGGGCACAGCCGCGACAAGCTCAAGTATCCGCTCAAGGGGCCGCGCATCACGCCGAAGACTTTAGCGCTGCTCGCCGACGAGGTGAGTCTCGCGTTCGAGCACGCGCTCAGCGCGGCGCTGATCGGCGGCGGCGACGACGACAGCGAGCCGGCGCCGATCGCGAAAAAAAATCCGCCGCCGCCGCCGCCGCCCGTCGAGAAAAACCCGCCGCCTCCTCCGCCCGA
Source organism: Polyangia bacterium (assembly GCA_035652295.1). Lineage (GTDB taxonomy): Bacteria > Myxococcota_A > Polyangia > Palsa-1104 > Palsa-1104 > DASREC01. The sequence goes on along the minus strand of DASREC010000393.1, from coordinate 2,048 downwards.
GGCGAAAGGCAAGACCAAGAAAGGCACGCGCATCGCCAAGAGCGAAGACGAGGCGCCGCCGCTCGCGCCGACGTCGGAGAATCCGCCGCCGCCTCCGCCGCCGACGGAGAAAACGCCGATCGCCGTCGAGAAACCGGCGCCGCAAGGCCGCCCGCGCTGGGCGCCCTACCTCGACGTCTCGGCGGGCGTGAGCATCTCCGGCCGCGGCTTCGACTTCGCGCCCACGACGCTGCCGCACTTCAGCTCCGGCGTCGTCGGCGGCCTGCACCTCGATCTCACCATCTACCCGCTGGCCGGCTTCTGGCGCGTCGCCGGCGGCGCGCTCGCGGGGCTCGGCTTCGGCGCGGTGCTCGACAAGCCGTTCTGGCCGGCGTCGACGGCCAAGACCGATCCCAACCACGTGCCGTACTCGACGAGCGAGCTGCGCGTCGCCGGCGGATTGCGCTGGCGCTTCGTGCTCTACAAGCCGGTGCCGCGCCCCGAGCTGGTGCTGTCGGTGCTCGGCGGCCTGCACTCGTTCTCGATCGCCAAGATGACCGACGCCACCACCGGCATGGTCACCGACGTCGGCCCGCCCGACGTCGCGTACACCTACGTCGCGTTCGGCGGCACGGTGCGGCTGCACTTCGCCGAGTGGGCGCGCATCTTCGCCGGCTTTCAATATCAGCTCGTGATCGATCCGGGCGCGGTCACCACCACCGACGAGTACGGGCCCGGCTCGGTGTTCGGCATCCGCGTCGACGGCGGGCTCGACTTCTTCGTGTGGCGCGGCCTCAAGGTGAGCGGGCTCGGCTTCTACCAGCGGTTCGCGATCACGTTCACCGCGCAGGGCATGCGCGGCATCGCCAACAGCGCGGCCGATCAATATTTCGGCGGCATCCTCGCTGTCGGCTACGAGCTATAGCTGTGCTAGAACCTCCGCATGAAGAGTAGTAGCCAGGTTCGCTCGAGCTTCCTCGACTACTTTCGCAAGCACGGCCACGAGGCGGTGCGCTCGTCGCCGCTGGTGCCCGCCGACGATCCGACGCTCTTGTTCACCAACGCCGGCATGGTGCAGTTCAAGGACGTCTTCACCGGGCGCGAGTCGCGGCCGTACAGCCGCGCCACGTCGTCGCAGAAGTGCGTGCGCGCCGGCGGCAAGCACAACGACCTCGAGAACGTCGGCCGCACCGCGCGCCACCAGACGTTCTTCGAGATGCTCGGCAACTTTTCGTTCGGCGACTATTTCAAGGAGCAGGCGATCGCGTATGCGTGGGAGTGGCTCACGCGCGAGCTGGCGCTCGATCGCGATCGGCTGGTGATTACGGTGTTCGGCGGCGACGCCGCGCTCGGGCTCGGCCCCGACGACGAGGCGCGCGCGATCTGGAAGAAGGTGACCGGCTTCTCCGACGAGCGCATCCGCGGGCTCGGCATGAAGGACAACTTCTGGATGATGGGCGACACCGGGCCGCAGGGGCCGTGCTCGGAGATCTACTACTACTTCGGCGACGCGAAGCACGCCGACCCCGGCAAGCTCACCGACGAGCCCGGCCCCGACGGCGTCGGCTGGACCGAGATCTGGAACCTGGTCTTCATGCAGTTCGAGCGCAAGGCCAAGGACGCGCCGCTCACGCCGCTGCCGCGCCCGTCGATCGACACCGGCGCCGGCCTCGAGCGCGTCACCGCCGTCGTGCAGGGCGTGACCTCCAACTACGACACCGATCTCCTGCGCCCGATCGTCGAGCTGGCCGGCGCGATGGCGAAGAAGAAATACGGCGCGTCGATGAGCGACGACGACGTCTCGATGCGCGTGCTCGCCGATCACGCGCGCGCCTCCGCGTTCCTGATCGCCGACGGCGTCTCGCCCTCGAACGAAGGCCGCGGCTACGTGCTCCGCCGCATCATGCGCCGCGCGATCCGCCACGGCGTGCGCCTCGGCCTCGAGCAGGAGCGGTTCGCGCAGCTCTGCGTGCAGGTGATCGAGATGATGAGCGAGCCCTATCCCGAGCTGCGCACCGCCGCGCCGCTGATCTCGCGCACCGCCTCGACCGAAGACGAGAACTTCCGCC
>DASREC010000392.1:0-10722 GCA_035652295.1 Polyangia bacterium | reverse complement strand
TCGCGCCGCGATCGCCGACGTTCAGCCGCCGCTCTCGGCCACCGCCTCCTCGACCCGCAGCCGATAGCCGACCGAGCGCACGGTCTCGATCAAGTCCCCCGCTTCGCCGAGCTTGGCCCTGAGGCGCTTCACGTGCGTCTCGATCGTGCGCGTGCCCGAGCCGATCGGATAGTCCCACACCTTCTTGAGCAGCTCGTCGCGCGTGCGCACGCGCCCGCCGCCCTCGAGCAGGAACGTCAGCAGGCGATACTCGATCAGCGTCAGCCCCAATTCGCGCTCGCCGACGCGCGCCTGGTACATCTCGGTGTCGACCTCGATCGGCCCGGCGCGCAGCACGCGGCGCGGCCCGCCGGTGCGCCCGATCGCCGGCGCCATGTGGCGGCGCACGACCTCGAGCCGCAGGATCAGCTCGCGCACGCTGAACGGCTTGGCCACGTAGTCGTCGGCGCCCAGCTCGAACCCGGCGATCCGATCCGCCTCGCCGCCGCGCGCGGTCAGCATCACGATCGGGATCGCCTCGGTCTCCGGATCGGCCTTGAGCTGCCGGCACACCTCGGTGCCCGACACGTCCGGCAAATTCAAGTCGAGCAGGATCAGATCGGGCCGATGGCTGGCCACGCGCGCCACCGCCTCGGCGCCGTTCGACGCCTGCACGGTGCGGTAGCCCGACTGCCGCAAGTTGAAGTCGAGCAGGCTGCGCAGATCTTTTTCATCGTCGACGATCAGCACCAACGCGTCGTTCATGTCTCGTCTCCCATCACTCGACCATCACGTCGTACGAAGCGAAGTCGACGCCGCCGCGGCTGTCGCGCAGCACCAACCACAAGTGCACGAGCCCGGGCGTCGCGGGCGCGGTCCACACGTCATCGGTCGAGGTCGCGGCGTCGTTCTCGTCGCGCCCCGAGGTGTCGTGCTCGAAGCTGCCGGCGGTGGCGAACCACGACACGCGCAAGGACTCGCGGTGATCGACGAGCTGTTGCCCGACGATGTCGTAGACCGGGTACGTCTCGGCCGATTCGCTAGGCCAGGATGCGTTGAAATCGACTTTCGCGTTGATCGGGATCGCGCCGAGCGACACCGGCTGGCCGCCGATCGACGCCGCCAGCGGCAGGAGCGTCGGGTTCGCGTTGGCGTGGTAGCGCATGGCGAAGTCGACCGAGATCTGCGCGCCGGCCTGCGCCAGGTTGCACGTCACGCGCTCGAGGCCGAAGCCGGTGAGCCCGGCGTCGCGCGCGCGCACCGGCTGGTAGTAGCCGCCGGAGACGTCGGGATCGCGCGGGCGCAGCGGCGGCTCGCCCGGCGGCTGCGGCGGCGGATCGGGGCCGAACAGCGCGCACGCGTCGAGCGGCACCTCCGCGCTCACCGTCGGGCCGGAGCCGATCGGCATCACGCCGTCGCCGTCCGCCAGGCAGTCGCCGGCCACCACGTTGTTCTCGTCGAGCGGCTTGGGCGTGAGGCACAGCGCCCAGTCGATCATCGGCTGCGCGTCGGTGCCCATCGGCGAAACGGCGAGCGGCGTCACCGCCACCGTGTCGCCGGGGCGCACCTCGGCCGGCTCGCCTTTGAACGCGAGCAGGCGCGGGCCGCTCACCAGCGACGGCGGCTGGCCGAAGTCGGGCTTGCACCCGGCGACGAGCAGCGCCGCGGCGAGCGCCGCAGCGGTCGTGATCGGCGCGCGCCTCAAAACTGCAACCTCGCGCCGAGCACCGCCAGCGTCGGCAAGCCGGTGATGTACGCGCGCCTGGTGAAGTCGAAGTTGTAGACGATCTCCTCCGGGTTCGCGCGATTGGTCACGTTCTGCACGTCGACGTAGACGTTGAGCGACAAGCCGCGGCGGAACGTGAACGTCTTCTCCAGCCGCACGTCGAGCTGCACGAAGTCGGGGATGCGGATCGAGTTCTGCTTGCCGAACACCGGCTGGTACTGATCGCCGCGCCCGTCGTAGAACGCGCCGGTGACCGGCGTGCGCGGGACGCCCGTCGTGTAGCGGAAGCGAACGCCGGCGACCCAGCCTTTGTACTCGTAGCTGGCGACCACGCCGAGCACGTGCGTCTGATCGAAGTCGAACAGGCGCCACGGGCGATCGGGGCACCACGCGAGCGGCGCGGCGCCGTTCGCGCACGGGTGATCCTGCCGCTCCGAGCGGCTGAGCGAATAGCTGATCCAGCCGAAGAACCCCTTGTACAGCTCCTGGCGCAACAGCACCTGCCCGCCGTAGCTGCGGCCCGCGCCGTCTTGCGTGAGCGCGCGCGCCAGCGGCGGCGTCGGCGCCTGGTTGCGCGAGATGAGCTGATCGAGCTGCTTGTAGAAGCCGACCACCTCGCACGAGAGCGTGCCGGTGATCTTGACCGCGGCGCCGGCGAGCGCGTGCAGCGCGCGCGACAGGCCGAGCGTCGGATTGCCGAAGACGGCGCTCAGCTCGTCGGGCTCGGGCGATTGGTGATAGAGGCCGACGGCGGCGTTGAGCGTGATGCGCTTGTGCGGCTTGTAGTTGATCGCCAGGCGCGGATCGACACCCCACTCCAGGCGCGAGAAGCCGACCGGCGTGAGGCCGATGATGCTCGGGATCGACTGGCTGCCTTCGAGCAGGAACGCGTCGAGGCGCAGGCCGGGCGTGACGGTCAATTTGCCGACGGAGAATTCGGCGAACACGTAGGGCGCGACGTCGGCGATGTGCGTCGACCACGCGTCGGCGTTGACGTCGTCGCCGGGCGGGCGGCCGAAGACGAAGATGTCGCCCTCGCGCGGCGGGATGTCGAGCGAGCCCGAGCGGCGCGAGTCGGTCACCGAGCCCTGCGCGTCGAGGCCGGCCGACAGCGTCGCCCAGCGCGCGAGGCGCCGGCGATACGACGCGCGCAAGCCGTAGCGGAAGCCGCTCGACGCGCTGGTGGTCGGCGTGGCGCCGAACTTGGTCGTCGACGACGCGGTGTCGTAGCCGAACGACGGCGTGACCACCAGGCTGGCGCCGTCGGCGAAGATGCGCGTGTAGCGCAGGATCAAGCGGTAGAAGCTGGAGTCGTCGTTCTCGGTGCGCACCGCCGCCGGATCGGCCGACGCGATCGAGCGGCGCAGGTGATCGTCCGAGGCGAGAAACAGCGCCGTCAGCTCTTCATCTTTGCCGAGCTGAAGACTCGCGATCGCCTGGTAGTCGTCGTAGCGCGGAATCGGGAACAGCTCGCCGACGTCCTGCGACGTGAGCGCGCCGAGGATCGCGTCGAGGTAGCTGTAGCGGCCGGCCACGCCGACGCGCAGCTTCTTGCCGACGGCGGCGGTCACCATCGCCGAGGCGTCGAGCACGTCGGCGGCGACGTAGCCGTGCACGCCCTTCGACGGCAGCGGCCGCGTCTCGACGCGCACGAGTCCGCCGAGCCCGCGCCCGTAGTCGGCGCCGTAGCCGCCCGGCGTGAGGTCGATCGACTTCACCAGATCGCTGTTCACCGTCGAGCGCAAACCGCCGACGTGGTATAGCGCCGGCACCTCCACGCCGTCGACGTTCACGCGCGTGTCCTTCGGCGCCGAGCCCCACACCACCAGCGCGCCCGAGCCGAACGCGGAGCGCGCCACGCCCGGCAGGTTCTGCACCACCTTGAGCGTGTCGCCCTGCGTGCCGGGGACGCGCCGCGCCTCCTCGGTGCGGATCACCGTCTGCACCGACTCCTTCTTGATGCGCGCCGCGCGCACCACCGTCTCCTCGTCGATGCCCTCCTGCTTCGCCTCGACGAAATACTTCACCGACTTCTTGACGTCTTTCTCCAGCGTCTCGTCGGTCATCACCGTGATGAGCTGCGGCGCCGACAGCTCGACCTTGTGCGCGCCGAGCGGCACGTCGACGAACTCGAAGCGGCCGCGCTCGTCGGTGACCTGCGCCGCGCCGCTCTCTTTCAGCGTGACGGTGACGCCGCGCATCGGCTTCTTGGTGAAGCGCTCGAGCACCACGCCCTCGAAGTTCACCTGCGGGCCGAGCTTCACCATCTCGGTCTTGATGGCGAACGTGTACTTGTAGTCGATCTTCACCGGCGCCGGTTTGCCGTCGACCTCGGCGGGCTCGAAGATGAACTGGCGCGCGGCCGCGATCGCCGCCGCGTCCCAGTCGGGCGCGACGCTCTTCGCGATCGTCACGTTGCCCACGCGCCCGTCCGCGCCGATCTCGATCGTGAGCAGCACCTGCGCGGTCTCGCCCGCCGCCTTGCGCGCCGGCGGATACTCCGCCTCGACGAAGTGCGTGAGCCGCGGCGCCTTGGTCACCACGGGCGCCTTCTCCGGTTGCTCGGCCGGTTCTCCCTCGGGCGCGTCTTCCTGCGCGAGCGACGGCGAAGCGACGGCGAGCACCAGCGCGGCGAGCGCGGCGGCGAGGCGAAGGCGCAATCAGTCCCCCAGCTCGAAGCGGCGCGCGAGCGTGAAGGTCGCGCCACCGAGCGGCTTGCCGCAGCGCATGGCCGGCTTGAACACCCACGTCTTGACCGCCGCGACCGCCGCCGCGTCGAGCGCCGCGTCCACGCTCGACACCACGTCGACCGACGCCACCGATCCGTCGGCGTTGACGGTGATCTTCAAGACCAGCCGCCCCTCGACGCCGTTCGCGCGCGCCTCTTGCGTGTACTCGATCTCGGTCGCGCGCTGCACCGGCGCGGGCTTCGACGGCGCCTCGGTGCAGTTGTCCTCCTCGGGGTTGTCGCGCGGCGCGATCACCTTTTCCTTCTTCACCGCCGGCGCGTTCTTCTGCGCGCTCTTGTTTTGCTGCTGCGCCTGCGCGTTCTGCTTGGGCGCGATCGCCGGCCCGCCGACGTCGATGCCCGGCCCGTCGTCGTTCCCCATCGTGATGTTGGTATCGACGGGCGCCGCGGTCTCGCGCGCCGGCTCGGGCGCGTGCGTCGGCACGATCTTCGGCGCCGCGTTCGCCTTCGCCGGCTCCGGCCGCGCCGACGCGACGAGCGGCTTCGGCTTGGGCTTCGGCTTCTCCTCTTTCTTCTCCGCCTTTTTCTTTTCGCCGACCACCGCCACCGAGGTCGCGCGGCGCGACGCGCGCGACTTGGCCACCGTCATCGCCAGCGCGAAGACGAGCACGTGCAGCGCGATCGAGATGACGACGGTGCGCCCGCGCATCAGTCCGCCTGGACGTTGATGGCGAACTTGGTGATGCCCGCGAGCTTGGCGAGATCGAGGATGTGCACCACGCGCCCGTGCTGCACCTCTTTGTCGGCGCTCACCACCAGGTTGGTTTCCGGATCCGCCTCGACCGCCTTCTTGAGCTCACCGGAGATGAACTGCTCGCTCGCCTCCTGATCGTTGAAGCGCAAGCCGCCGTTCTTGAGCAGCGTCACCGTCGCCGGCTTCTCCGCCGTGCCGTCGGTGGCGTGCGACTTCGGCAACTGCACCTTGAGCGACTGCGCGACGATGTACGTCGACGAGACCATCAAGATGATGAGCAGCACCAGCACCACGTCGACCAGCGGCGTGACGTTGATGCCGCTGATCACGCCCGCGCGCTTGCCGCCGCCTCCCAGCGTGCCGGCCACGCTACGCCTCGACCCTTTTGTTCTGCGCCGCGCGCGCCGGCGGGAACTTGGTGTGGAAGCCGTCGCGGTGCGACTTCATCTGCGCCAGGATGAGACCGCCGATCGACTGGACGTTCTCCTCGAGGTCCTGCGTCTTCTTCTGAAAGATGTTGTAGGCGATGACCGCGGGCAGCGCGACCAGGATGCCGACGGCGGTGGCGACCAGCGCCTCGGCGATGCCGCCCATCACGTTGTTCATGCCGGCCGAGTTGCCCGCCGCGCCCGCCAGCTCGCGGAACGCGGTGACGATGCCGAGCACGGTGCCGAACAGCCCGATGAACGGCGCGTTGTTGCCGAGCGTGCCGAGGAACAAGAGCCCCGCCTCGTAGCCCTTGCGCCGCTCTTTGACGCCGCCGGCGATCACCTGCTCGACCGCCTCGTACCCGTCGGGATACCAATCGAGCGCCTCGCGCAGCACCTCCGCCTCGACGCCGGGCGTGCGCTTGAGGAGCTCCTGCGCGCCGGCGATGTCGTCCTTGCGCAGGTGCTCGACCAGCTTGCGCCCGAGCGCGGCCGCGTCGATGCGCCGCTTGCGGAAGTACCACCAGCGCTCGATCACCAGGCCGATCGAAAGCACCGAGAGCGCGAGCAGCACGTAGAGCACCGCCTGCCCGCCCACCTGCGCGATCGAGAGTAGCTTTTGCACCAGCATGGTCGTCTCCTATTGAGGAACGTCGAAAGCGAGCGCCGTCACGCCGGCGCCTTGTTCGTGCGAATAGAGCGCCGCGTCCGAGTCGCGGCCCTCGCCCTCGGCGGCGGCGATCACCGCGCCGTTCAGCGTGACGCCGACGGTCCAGTCGGCGATCGCCTCGCCGCAGAGCGAGAACGTGTCGACGCGCACCACGTAGTGGCCGGGCGGCGGCGCGGCCATCCACACCGCGTCCTCCTGCCGCCGCCCGTCGATGGCGCAGCTCGAGTTGGAGTCGAAGTCGAGCACGCCGCCCGAGTCGGCGATGTGCTTGGGCGAGAGCTCGACGCCCGCGGGATCGATCACGTGCAGGTCGAGATCGGCGTTGACGTCCCAGCGCAGCGAGATCGCCAGCGCGCCGGCGGGCGCCTCGTCGGCGGTCGAGAGATCGGCCTCCGCCGGCGGGCCGAACTTGCCGTCGAGGCCGACGGCGCGGCCGATCAGCTTGTACTTGCCAAAGGGAAGTAACGGCGAAAAAGAAAGCGACGCGCTGAAGCCGAGCTGGTCGAGCGCGGTGGCGTCGGCGGCGCCGGGGAGGATCAGCCAGTAGCCGCTGTCGCCTTCGAGGTAGACGGCGACGGCGCCGGTGTTCGGCGGCACGATGCCCGACAGCGGCTTCGAGATCTGGCCGGGGATGATGACGTTCGAGGAGTTGTTGAAGGACGAGATCGCCGGGCCGTCGGTCGAGGCCGGCGGCGCGCCGCGGTAGAACTGCGCGCTGTTGCCCGTCGTGTCCTTGGAGCTCACGCGCAGGAGCGCGCCCAAGCCGGGATCATTCGTGGCGGCGGAGCAGCCGGAGCAGAGAACCGCCAAGGCGCCGCAGAACGCCAAAGAACCAGGCAAAAAATAATTCAAAACTTCAGTCAAAGTTTTCGTCAAAACTGCACCTGGCCGCGGAAGGTGAGCGCGTCGGAGGCGAGCGTGGTCGGCGTGCCGTCGGCGCGGCGGCCGAGCGGATTGGTGTTGTGGTCGTATTCGAGGACCAGGCGGCCGTAGCCGGGGAAGCGCGCGGCGGCGGCCACCGCCACCGTCGAGAACGAGGAGTCGCGCGGGACCTCGACGCCGCCGCGCAGGTCGTTCGAGTCGCGATCGGGATCGTAGCGGTCGTAGCGAAAGCCGACCATCGCCCACCGCGTCAGCTCCTGCGTGACGGCGATGTAGAAGCCGAGCTCGCGCAGATCGCGCGCCTTTACGATCGGGTCAGCGATCTGCGTAGCGCGGTCCAGATTGGTCGCGCTTACGATCTCGCCGTAGACGACCAATTCGCCCACGCGCGGCACCTGCAGCGACAATTCGAGATCGCCGCCGACCGCGTAGCGCGAGAAATTCATCGACGGCGCGGCGGTCTGCCCGCGGATGACGCTGATCTCGGAGAGCTGCACCACGCCGTCCTCGTTGGCGTCGCGCCACACCAGCGTGTCCTTGGACGCGGCCGCGCCCTTGTGAAACCCCTGGCCGTAGTCGGCGGAGAAGCCGGCGGCGAGCTGCACGCGGCCGAACAGCCGTGAGTCGACGCCGATGCGCCCGACGAAGTCTTTGCTCTGGTTGGGATCGCGCCCGGGGAACGCCTTCTCGCCGATCGGATCGCCGTTCATCGCCGCCAGCTGCCAGCGCAAGAAGCGCCAGCCGCCCTGCGCGCGCGCGCCGAGATCGTACTCGCCGGGGAACAGCGCCTGCTCGAGGTTCGAGCGCTCGAGGAACAGCCGGTCCTTGTCGCTCTGCTGGATCTCGAAACCGAACGGCGTCTTGAAGAGGCCGAGCGTCAGCATCAGGTACGGCGGCGCGGCGGGATCGGGGTTGCGCCACTTGAACGACGCCTCGGCGCCGATGATGCGCGCCAGCGGGCCGTTCACCGTGTTGCCGTCGAATTCGAGCGCGCCCGAGACCCAGCGGTAGTCGACCTCGGCGCGCAGCCGCGCGCGGCGGATGAGGAAGCGCGTCAGGTTGATCGGCGCGCCCGTCGAGGGATCGAGCTGATCCTGCGAGCGCTGGTTCCACGCCACCGCGTCGGCCTGCACGAAGCCGCCGAGCGAGACGCCGAGGCGCCCGGCGCGCCAGGTCTGCGCGCGATCGATCGCGTCGCGCGTGGAGTCGAGCTCGGCGCGCGACTCGGCGCGCTCGGCCTCGCGCCGCGTCCGCTCGGCGTCGAGCGCGCCCGAGAGCTTGCGGATCTCCGCCGCCTGCTCGGCGATCTTCTGCGCCTGCGCGTCGCTCGCCGCCTTGAGCTCGGCGCGCAGCCGCTCGAGGTCGCGCGGAAACGCCGGCGCCTCGGGACCGAACGCGTCCGCGGGCGCCGGCTGCGCGATCGCCGTGCGGCAAAATGCCGCAACCAAGAACGACGCGGCCACCACTCGCGCGAGCGTCGGTGCGGTCATGCGTGGTGGTCGCGTCATCTCGGGGTTTGCGAGGGGACTACGGCAGCGACGGGAGGACGCCGTTCGGCGCCATCGCCGGATAGAACGGCGTGATGTCGACGTGGTCGACCGAGGCGGGAGCGCAGGAATTGAGCAGCTCGTCGTTGGTCATCGGGTTCGCGGAGCACACGAACGCCATGTCCGGCGACGACTGCGGCTGCGAGAGGTCGGGGGTGTTCTGCTGCATCATCCCGTCCTGCCCGGGGTTCATCATCCCGCTGTCGTCGGTGCAGCCGACCACGGCGAGGAGCGCGAGCGAGGCCGAGGCCGTCATTATTTTTTTGAGCATGGTCATCTCCTCTACTTGGCCTCGCAGAAGCCGCGGCGGCACACGCCGGTCGCGCACGTGGTGGTGCACGCGGTGCAGCTCGACGGCGCGACGCCGGTGGCGCGGTTGTCGAAGTAGCAGCCGCACGGCGCCGGGTTGTCGTAGAACGACATCGGCAGGCCGGTGTTCGAGCTCTCGGCCGAGTGCTGCACCTTCATCGCGCAGTCGGGGACGAGGTGCGCGTCGACGATCGCGTCGGTGGCGTCGAACGTGGTCGGCGGAGCGGCGAGCGTGCCCTGGATCAGGTCGACGAAGAACTTGCCGGGGACGCTCACGGGCGTGCCGCCGCTGGTGGTGAGCAGCATGTGGAGGTGGCTCCAGATGCCGTAGCGGCCTTCGCGCACGTTGCGTTTGTCTTTCGAGCTGAGCGTCGAGTCGGGCCAGTACGCGTAGCGCTGCCCCTTGGCGCGGAACGCCAGCGCCTTGATCGTCGAGCGGTTGTTGCCCGAGTCGTAGACGTCGGCGCCGACGATGCCGATGGTCTTCTCCGCGGCGGTGGTCTGCTGCGAGACGTGGGTGACGATGTCACCCGAGCCGAACGCCTTGCCGGTGACCGGGTCGGCCGAGAGGCCCTGCCAGTTGTGCGTGGTGGTGCCGATGTTGGCGGTGATGAGCGCGCGCGTGCCCGAGTCGGGCGTGCGGATGAAGTAGAACATCGGATCGATCCACGGCGAGACGCCGCCCGACGCGCCGAGGCCGAACACCAGGTAGGCCATCTCGTAGCTGATCGCCTTCTGCGTCGACGACGACGGGACGACGAACACCATGTTGTTCACCGGGCCGGGATAGTCTTTGAGGTTCGCCGGGACGGTGACGCCGGGGCACAGCGCCGGATCGACGTCGGAGAGCACGAGGTCGCCGAGCGTGCCCGTCGACGGGATCGTGCACTGCGGCGGCGTGGGCGTGGTCGCCGGGTTGTAGCTGGCCGGGATGTAGAACGCGTTGGTCTTGATGAGCCCGTCGGAGATGATGCGGTTCACGCCCGAGCAGGAGCCGTCTTTGATGTAGACCAGCGTGTAGCCGCCCGAGGCGAGGCCGGCGAGCTTGGGGCCGATCGACTTGAGCATCGGCTCGAGCGCGGTCGAGCCCGAGATGTAGAGCGGCGGCGGCAGCGCGTTGCCGGTGACCGGATCGTTGCCGAGCGCGCTGCACGCCGGCATGGTCTGCGCGCCCGCGCGGCCGGCATCAATCGCGATCCCGATTAATCCGATTAATACGACTCCGATATTGCGAATGGACATTGCGACCTCCGCTTTGAATTTCGAATTGACGCAATATCCCGTCGGAGAAATGGTGGGCAACGACATTCGCCCGCTTCGCGAAACCTTTCCCGTCGAGTCATTCGTTCGTCACGAAACTCGATTCAAAGCCGCGATAACCAGTGAACGAAACGTGTCGCGAGGTTTGCGGAGACGTTGCTTTCGATCGTGGCGGTGGGCCGACCTACCATTGGCTTCAGGCGAGCAATCGGGAGGTGCGCGATGCGAGCGGTACGATTCGACCAGTATGGCGACGTGAACGTGCTCGAGGTCGTGGAGGTGCCGACGCCACGGCCGGATCCGGATCGAGTCGTCGTCGAGGTCCGGGCGGCCGGAATCAATCCGGGCGAGACGATGGTCCGGCGGGGCGCGTTCGAAAAGATCTGGCCGGCGCACTTTCCCTCGGGCGAAGGGAGCGATCTGGCGGGCGTGGTCGTGGCGGTCGGCGACCAGGTGAAGGGCTTTGCGCCGGGCGACG
>DASREC010000391.1:0-10698 GCA_035652295.1 Polyangia bacterium | reverse complement strand
AGAAGATCAAAAATCCGCGCAATCGAAACGACAAACTGGGCGTCAAAGCGGAGCACCGCGTCTCGCTGGTGGGGCCGGTCGAGCCGGCGTTCCGCGACGAGCTGCGCGCGCGCGTGGCCGAGCTGTGCGAGGGCAAGGCTGCCAAGGCGAGCGACCTGGTGTTCTTCGCCGTCGAGGCGCCCGACGAGCTGGCGCGGCTCGGGACGCTCAAGGGCGCGCTCAAGCCGAACGGCGCGCTGTGGATCCTGCGCAAGAAGGGCGCGTCGGCGACGGTGAGCGAGTCGGCCGTGCTCGGCGCCGCGCGCGCCGCCGGCCTGGTCGACGTCAAGGTGGTCGCCTTCTCGCCCAGCCACACCGCCGAAAAGCTGGTCATCCCCGCCGACGACCGCTGACGGGCTACTGCGCCTTGCGCGGCGGGCCGTGGTGGCGCACGTCGCGGCCGCGCACGTAGTAGATGATCATCTCGGCGATGTTGGTGGTGTGGTCGCCGATGCGCTCGAGGTAGCGCGACACCGACGACAGCGCCAGCGAGCGCGCCACGTCCTGCGCGCTCTGGTTCTCGTCGGAGATCACGTCCGCGATCAGGTGCATGTTGAGCGCGTCGATCTCGGTGTCGTTGGCGATCACCTGCTCGGCGGCGTCCGCGTCCTCGGCCACGAAGGCGTCGAGCGTCTGCTGCAGCGCCGTGAGCACCTTCTGCCCGAGCAGCTCGATGCGCCGCGACGCCGGCGCCGGCGCGTAGCGCTTGAGGTCGCGCTCGCGCTTGGCGATGTTCACCGCCAAGTCGCCGATGCGCTCGAGGTCGGTGACGATCTTGAGCGCCAGCATCAGGAAGCGCAGATCCGACGCCACCGGCTGCCGCCGCGCCAAAATCAAGAACGCCTGCTCGTCGATCTCCAGCTCGTCCTGGTCGATCTTGACGTCCTCGGCGATCACCGTCGCCGCCAGCTCGTCGTCGCGATTCGAGATCGACTCGAGCGCGCGCGCGATCTGCTGCTCCGCCCGCCCGGCCATCGAGAGGAGCCGGTCGCGCAAGGTGCGCAGCTCCCGCTCGAACTCCCGACTCGTGTGATGCGCCTTCTCCACCGCCGCTCCTACCCGAACTTCCCGGTTACGTAGTCCTCGGTCTGCCGCCGCTCCGGATGCGTGAATATCTTTTTCGTCGTCCCGTACTCGATCAGCTCACCCATGTAAAAGAACGCCGTGTACTCGGAGACGCGAATCGCCTGCTGCATGTTGTGGGTGACGATGACGATAGTGTAGTGCTCTTTGAGCTCGTCAATCAATTCTTCGACTTTGGCGGTGGCGATCGGATCGAGCGCGGAGGCCGGCTCGTCCATGAGCAGCACCTCGGGCTCGACGGCGAGCGCGCGCGCGATGCAGAGCCGCTGCTGCTGGCCGCCCGACAGCCGCATGCCGCTCTCACCGAGGCGGTCTTTGACCTCGTCCCACAGCGCGGTCTGCTGCAACGTCTTCTGCACGATGGTTTCGTAGTCGCCGCGCACGCCGTTGAGCTTGAGGCCGGCGAGCACGTTCTCGCGGATCGACATGGTCGGGAAGACGTTCGGCCGCTGGAAGACCATGCCGACGCGGCGGCGCAGGCGCACCGGGTCCATGCCGCCGGAGAAAAGATCTTCGCCGTCGAGCAGCACGGTGCCCTCCGAGCGAGCGCCGGGCGTCAGCTCGTGCATGCGGTTCAAGCAGCGCACGAACGTCGACTTGCCGCAGCCCGACGGGCCGATGATGGCGAGCACGCTGCGCGCCTGCACGCCGAGCGAGATGTCCTTGAGCGCGCGGGTGGTGCCGAACCACGCGTTGAGCTTCTCGACCTCGAGCTTCGGGCGCGCGGCGGTCATGCGGGACCGGTTTGCCGGCGGCCGGCGAGCGCGCGCGCGGTGAGCGAGAGCAGGCCGACCAAGAGCAGCAGGCAGAGCGCCGCGCCCCACGCCTTCTGGTGCCAGTCCTCGTACGGACTGATCGCGTAGTTGTAGATCTGCACGGTGAGCGACGCGGTCGGTTGATCGGGGCGGAAATTCCAATATTGATTGTTGAGCGCGGTGAACAGCAGCGGCGCGGTCTCGCCGGCGGCGCGCGCCACCGAGAGCAGCGCGGCGTTCACCAGGCCGCCGAGCGAGGTGCGCAGGACGACGAACAGGCTGGTCTTCCACGCCGGCACGCCGAGCGCGAGCGACGCCTCGCGCAAGCTGCGTGGCACCAGGCGCACCATTTCTTCCGTCGAGCGCGCCAGCGTCGGCACCATTAATATGCCGAGCGCCACCGCGCCGGCGATCGCCGAGAAGCGGTGCATCGGCATCACCACCAGGCCGTAGGCGACGACGCCGATGATCACCGACGGCACGCCGCTCAAGACCTCGGCGGTGAAGCGCACCGCGTGGCCGAGCTTGCCGTCGCCGCGCTCGGCGAGGAACACGCCCGCGCCGATACCGAACGGCAAGCCGATGAAGCACGCCAGCCCGACGATGTAGAGCGTGCCCACCAGCGCGTTGCCGATGCCGCCGCCGGTCTCGCCGACGGGCGCCGGCAGGTGCGTGAAGAACGTGAGCGACAAGGAGCCGATGCCGCGCGAGATCACCAGATACAAGATCGAGATCAGCGGCACGACCGCGATCGCGACCATCAGCGCGCACAGGCCGGTCATGATCGCGTTGGTGGCGCGGCGCCAGCGATACGGCGACGGCGTGCGGCGGGCGACGGCGCGCGGCATTTCGGCGGCCATGGGGTCGGCCTGCTCCTTCACGCGGCGCTCCGCAGCTGGCCCGTCGAGAGCCGCACCAGCAGGCGCGCGCTCGCCGAGAGCAGCAGCGTGACGCCGAACAGCACCAGCGCCAGGCCGGTGAGCGCGCCCGGATGGATCGCGCCGGTGGCCTCGGCGTACTCGTTGGCGATCACCGACGCCAGCGAGTAGCCGGGCGCGAACAGCGACGCGTGGATCTCCGGCTGATTGCCGATCAGCATCGTCACCGCCATGGTCTCGCCGAGCGCGCGGCCGAGGCCGAGCATCACCGCGCCGAGCATTCCGCGGCGCGCGTACGGCAGCACCGCCATGCGGATCGCCTCCCAGCGCGTCGCGCCGAGCGCCAGCGCGCCTTCGCGCAGCGACGACGGCATGGTGCGCAGCACCTCGACGGAGACCGAGGCGATGGTCGGCAGGATCATGATGGCGAGGATCAAGCCGGCGGCGAGATAGCCGAGGCCGAGCGGCGGGCCGGAGAACAGCGGCACGAAGCCGAACGCCTTGCCGAGCGCCGGCTGGACCGACGAGCGCAGGAGCGGCACCAGCACCATCAGGCCCCACAGCCCGTACACGACGCTGGGAATTCCCGCCAGGAGCTCGACGAAGAAGCCGACCACGCGGCGCACGCGCGCGGGCGCCATCTCGGTGAGGAACAGCGCCAGGCCGATCGACACCGGCACCGCGACCACGATCGCGATCGCGGCGGTGACCAGCGTGCCGTAGATGAACGGCAGCGCGCCGAACGAATCCTCGACGGGATTCCAGTCGCTGCCGGCGAGAAAATGAAAGAAGCCGATCTTGGCGAACGCCGGCCGCGAGAGCTGCACGCACACGAGGACGATCAGGCCGAACACCACCAACACGCCGCCGCCGAAGAGCGTCAGCGAGCCGGCGAACACCTGGTCGCCGGCGTGGCCGCCGGCGGATGGATCATTTCGCCGTCGCAAGGTCGCTCTTCGCGCCTTTGACGGTGATCGACTTCACCGTGCCTTCCACTTTCGCGACCACCGCCTTCGGCAGCGGCGCGTAGTCGAGCGGCGCGGCGAGCTTCTGGCCGTCGTGGATCGCCCACCACAAAAATCCCTGCAGCGCCTTTCCCTTCTCGGCGTCGCCCTGATCTTTGTAGACCAGCAGGTAGGTGAACGACGAGATCGGATAGGCGCCCTTGCCTTTGGCGTTGGTGATCGACACGCGGTAGTCGGCGGGCATCTCGACGCCGGCGGCGGCTTCCGACGTGGACTCGATGCTCGGCTTGACGAACTGCCCGTCGGCGTTCTTGAGCGCCACCATCGGCAGCGCGTTCTGCTTGGCGTACGCCAGCTCGACGTAGCCGATCGCGCCGGGCGTCGACTTCACCAAACCGGTGACGCCTTCATTGCCCTTGCCGCCGAGACCGACCGGCCACTTGACGCTCTTGCCGGCGCCGACGCCGCTCTTCCACTCGGGCGAAACTTTCGCGAGGTAGTCGGTGAACACGGCGGTCGTGCCCGAGCCGTCCGAGCGGTGTGCGACGGCGATCGCGGTGTCGGGCAGCTTCACGCCGGGGTTGAGCGCGGCGATGCGCGGGTCGTTCCACTTCGAGATCTTGCCGAGGAAAATATCGGCGAGCACGTCGCCGCCGAGCTTGACTCCGTCGGGCACGCCGTTCGACACCACGGCGACGGCGCCGAGCACCATCGGCACGTGCAGGATGCCCGGCGCTTTCGCCAGCTCGGCTTCGCTCATCGGCGCGTCGGTGGCGCCGAAGTCGACCGTGCGCTCGGTGATCTGCTTGATGCCGCCGCCCGAGCCGATCGATTGATAGTTGAACTGCAGATCGGCGTGCTGCTTGTTGTACTCGTTGAACCACTTCGAATAGAGCGGAAACGGAAACGTCGCTCCGGCGCCGTTGATGAGCAGCGCCATCAAGATGGTCGTCATGACGGTGAAGCTAAGCGATCGGGCGTCACCCGAATGTGACGTTTTGGCGAACTTTGCGTCGCTAGAGCGCGATGGCGAGACGGAAGAGGAGCTCGTGCTCGGCGCGGTTGTAATAGAGGTTCTTCTGCAAGTTCGCCGGCGCCTGCGTGCCCGCGCTCGAGGTGATGTAGTTCATCACGTAGTTGGCGGTCAGGCGCACGTGCTTGGTCGCCCAGCCGTTGACCCCCAGCTCGGCGACGTGGATCTGGTAGTTGCCCTTGCCCGGATCGTTGGCGGCGAGGCCGTTCAGGTCGAACGACAGGAACTCGTACTTGCCGGCCACCATCAAGCCCCACTTCGGCTCGGGCGCGGCCGCGAACTTCTTGATGTGCGGCATCGGCTCGAGGCCCGGCGTCTCGAGGAAGTTCACGTCGCCGAGGATCCAGCCGTAGACCTCGACGTAATAACCCTGGCCGTTCAATTGCGCGCCGTGCTGAATCGTGCGCGTGGTGCCGGTGGCGTTGGCTTGATCGAAGTACGCCGCGAGATCGACCTGCTGCCACACGTACTCGGCGCGCAGGCCGAGCTTCTTGATCGGCACGTTCAGCTCGGCGGCGGCGCGATAGGTGTTGCCCCACGGCGCGAGGTGCTCGCGGATGTTGTTGCCCGCGGTGTCTTTGCCGTTGTTGTAGTTCGAGCTGAAGAAGCCGAAGCCGCCCTGCGTGCTCATGCCGGCCAGATCGTTTTGCGTCGCGCCGCTGAGGTTGGCGAAGTTCGATCCGACCACGCCGCCCTCGTTGGTGTCGTGCTGATACCAGAAGCTGCCGCCCGCCCAGATGTCCTCCATCCAGCGGCGGCCGTGCGCGAACGGCGCGAGCGGCGCGATGAAGGCGCGGCCCATGACGGCGATGCCGTTCGATTGATCTTTGAAGTTCTGCCCATCGCCGTTGGCCAGGCCTAACGAGTAATAGGCGACGCGCTTGGGCAGCCAGCCGAACAGGAACGCGCCGTTCTCTTTGTTCTGCGGAATGCCGAAGGCGCGCACGATCACCGAGCGCTCCATGAAGTCGAAATATTTATCCGACGTCCGGTTCTCGAGCGTGAACGGCGCGTCGAACTGTCCCGCCTCGAGCTGGAGGAAGTCGAAGTAGTTGACGACGATGTACGCGTCGGCGACGGTCCCGTACGCGCCGGCACCGGGCACCGAGGCGAACTCGCCGGCGATGTGGAAATCGAAGTGCTTGAAGATCGTGCCCTGGAGCTCGGCGCGCGCGCGGCGCACGAACAGCGTGTTCTTCGGGCGCGGATCGCCGGACGAGTTGGGATCGACCGTCGGCTTGGCGTCGCCGCGATTGAGGAAGTTGTACCAATCGACCTGCAATCGCCCCTTGGGAAACAGCACGAACCAATCGTGCGGATCGCGCAGGAAGAACGATCCGTTCGCGTAGCCCGCGAGCGGCGCGCTCTCCTGCGCGGCGGCGGTGCAGCACATCAGCGAGAACGTCAGGACGGCAATCGATCGCATGGACATGCCTCCCCGCATATCAGTCGAAAACGTCTTATTGGCTGCGATTGTGAAACAGTTTGGTGAATTCGTTCACGCGCCGCTCACGTGTCAATCACCCGGCTGGCGAATTCGATAGCCGAGGCCGCGCACGGTTTCGATCAGCTCGCCGGCGGCGCCGAGCTTGTCGCGCACGCGCTTGACGTGCGTGTCGACGGTGCGCGTCTCGATCTCGGGCGAGGTGTTCCACACGTCGGAGAGCAGCCCTTCGCGCGTGCGCACGCGGCCCTTGCCCTCGACGAGATAGGCCAGCAGGCGGAACTCGAGCAGCGTGAGCGGGATCTCCTCGCCGCCGATGCGCGCCAGGTACGCGTCGAGGTCGAGCTCGATCGGGCCGGCCTTGAGCATGCGGCTGGCGTCGGATTGCGGGCGGCCGCCGGCGCCGGGCGGCAGGTGGCGGCGGCAGACCGCGTCGACGCGCAGCACCACTTCGCGGACGCTGAACGGCTTGGTCACGTAATCGTCCGCGCCCAGCTCCAAACCGAGAATGCGATCGGCCTCGGCGCCGCGCGCGGTCAACATCAGGATCGGAATCGCGCGCGTCTGCTCGTCGCTCTTGAGCAGCCGGCAAACGTCGGTGCCCGAGACGTCCGGCAGGTTCAGATCGAGCAGGATGACGCTCGGCCGCAGCGAGCGCGCGCGCGTGAGCGCCTCGGCCCCGCTCGACGCCTGCGCCGTTTGATAGCCGCCCTGCTTCAGATTGAAGTCGAGCAGCGCGCGCAGATCGGGCTCGTCGTCGACGATCAACACCACTTTGCGCGCTTCGCCCATGCCCCGCAGCCTAACGCGATCGCAAACGCGAGATGTGACTTTTTGGTGAAATCTCCGCGCGCGAATCAGCTCGGCAGGCGGACCACGAACTCGGCGCCGGGGCCGCGCCGCTGCGCCAGCTCGAGATCGCCGCCGTGCGAGCGCGCGATCTTTCGGGCGATGGCGAGGCCGAGGCCGGCGCCCGACAGATCGTCGACGCTCTCGCGCGGCCCGCGGTAGAACGGCTCGAAGATGCGCTCGCGATCCTGCTCCGCCACGCCGGCGCCCTCGTCGCTGACGCTGACCACCGCCGCGCCGTTCTGGCGCGCGACGCGCACGTCGACGCGGCCGCCGGCGGGCGAGTGGCGGATGGCGTTCTCCAGCAGGTTGCGGAACAGCCGCTCGAGATCGTGCGGGCGGCCGCTCACCGGCGTCGAGTCGCCGCCGATCACCACGTCGACGCCGCGCGCCGCCGCCTCGCCGCTCACCGTGCGCGCCGCGCGCTCGACCAGGTTGCGCGGATCGATGATCTCGGCCGGCGCCTCCGTCGACGCGCCGACGCGCGCCAGCGCCAGCAGATCCTCGGCCAGCTCCTTGAGCCGGCGCGCCGAGTCGAGCGACTCTTCGATGGCGCGGCGGTAGGCCTCGCCGTCGCGCGAGCGGCGCAGCGCGTGCGAGAGCTCGCCGTACAGCGTCGTCAGCGGCGAGCGCAGCTCGTGCGCGGCGTGGACGATGAACTCCTGCTGCGCCGTCACCAGCGTCGACAGCCGATCGATCATGTGGTCGACGTCGCGGCCGAGCTGCGCCACCTCCTCGTCGCCGGCGGGCGCGCCCACGCGCGCGCTGAAATCGCCGTCGGCCACGCGCCGCGCCGCGAGCGCGATCGCCTCGTGTCCGCGCGTCAGCCGCCGCACCACCCAGCTCAAGATCAGCCCGGTCCACGCCAGCGCGGCGAGCAGCGCCAGCAGCATCGCGCGCTTGAGGAACGTCGCGTCGCCGTCGAGATCGAGGCGCGGCGCCGCCAGCATCAGCAGCGTCCCCGGATAGCCGGGCACCGGCTCGAGCACCGCGCGCAGGTGCTCGCGCCCGAACCAGGTGTTGAAGCACGTCTCGGGCGGATGGCGCACCGACTCAAAGCGCGGCGGATGTCCGTTGAACGTCGGCGTCGCCGCCACCACCTTGCCGCGCTCGTCGAAGATCGCGCCGTACTTGGTGAGCGGCCCGACGTCGTCCGCCGACGGCCCCGGCCCGCTCGAGATGGCCAGCTCGTGCCCGCCGATCTGCGCCGCCTCGCCCGCCTCCTGGCGCGCCTCGGCGAGCAGCGCCTCGTCGAGCTGGCGCTCCTGGCTGGCGTTCACCACGTGCGACACCACCGCGAACGCGAGCCCGAGCGTGCCGACGGTGATCGCGGTGATCGTGCCGATCATGCGGCGGCGAAACTTCACGGCGCCCTCCGCGTGCGCAGCCGGTAGCCGCGCCCGCGCACGGTGTCGATCATCCACGCGTGCGCGCCGAGCTTGTCGCGCAGCCGGCTGACGTGCACCTCGACCACGTTCGACTCGGGATCGAACTGCGTCGACCAGACCTGCGTGAGCAGCTCTGAGCGCGTCACCACCTTGTCGTGCTTGAGCGCGAGGTGCAGCAGCAGCGCCAGCTCGCGCGTGGTGAGCTCGACCGGTTTGCCATCGAGCAGCGCGCGCCGCTCGATGCGATCGATCGACAGCGGCCCCAGCTGTACGCGGTGCGCGCCGCTCGCCCGCCGCAGGAGCGAGCTGATGCGCGCCACCAGCTCGTCGACTTCGAACGGCTTGACCATGTAGTCGTCGGCGCCCGAGTCGAGCCCGAGCACGCGCTCGCGCAATTCGCCGCGCGCGGTCAGCATCAGGATCGGGATCGTCGAGCCGCCGGCGCGCAGCCGGCGGCACAGCTCCAGCCCGTCGAGGCCCGGCAGCATCCAGTCGAGCAGCAGCAAATTGTAGATCCCCGAGCGCGCGCGCTCGAGCGCGTCCGGACCTTCGGAGCAGACGTCGACTGCATAGCCCTCCTCGCCGAGCACGCGCTGGAGAAAGCGCGCCAGCTTGCGGTCGTCCTCTGCGACCAGGATCTTCACTGCGTCCATACGATAGTGGAGCGGCGGCGCGGGCGCTTCAGTCTTACGCAAATGTAATGTTGGCGCGGGTGTCACCGACGGTGCGTATTACGCGAATGTAATTTCCGCGCAAGGATCTTCGTCGCGCCGCCCGCTAGCCTCGGTCGTCCATGATCGCTCGTTTGGTTTCGCTGGCGCTGCGCGCGCCCGTGATCGTCGGTGCGCTGGTCGTGTTCCTGATCGCCGCCGGGCTGTTCGCCTACCGGCAGCTCGACATCGAGGCGTATCCGAATCCGGTGCCGCCGCTCGTCGAGGTGATCACGCAGCCCGACGGCTGGAGCCCGGAGGAGGTCGAGCGGCAGGTGACCATTCCGCTGGAGATCGGCCTGGCCGGAATGGTCGGGCTCGATCACGTGCGCTCGCAGTCGCTGTTCGGGCTCTCCGACGTGAAGTGCTACTTCAAGTGGGGCGTCGACTACGACAAGGCGCGGCAGGAGGTGATCAACCGCCTGCAGTTCGTGTCGCTGCCGAACGGCATCCAGGCGCAGCTCTCGCCGTGGAACGCCATCGGCGAAGTGTTTCGCTACACGGTCAAAGGCAAAGGCTACACGCTCAAAGATCTCAAGACCGCCGAGGACTGGATCCTCGAGCGGCAGTTCAAGCAGGTGCCGGGCGTGATCGACGTGGTGAGCTACGGCGGCGAGACCAAGCAGTACCACGTCGAGATCGATCCCTATCGGCTGCGCGGGCAGGGCGTGACGCTGCCGCAGATCGTCCAAGCGATCGGCAACGCCAACGTCAACGTCGGCGGGCAGCGGCTGGCGATCGGCGAGCAGTCGTTCAACGTGCGCGGCATCGGGCTCATCAAGTCACTGCGCGACATCGGCGAGATCGTGGTGATGGAGGCGCACCGCGCCGACGGCAGCGCCACCGGCACGCCGATCCGCGTGCGCGACGTGGCCAACGTGCTCATCGGCTACGCGCCGCGGCTCGGCATCGTCGGCAAGTTCGGCTGCAACGATCAATTCGACGAGGAGCGCGACCGCGCGCGCGGCGTGCACAACCGCGAGCCGTGCGACGCGTCGGATCAGCCAGACGTGGTGCAGGGCATCATCCTCATGCGCTATGGCGGCGAGACGCCGAAGACGCTGGCGGGCATCTACGATCGCATCGACTACATCCGCAAGTTCCACCTGCTGCCGCCGGGCATGGACCTCGAGCCCTATTACGATCGCGGCAAGCTCGTCGAGCTGACGACGCACACGGTGATGGAGAACCTGCTCGTCGGCATGGGGCTCGTGACGATCGTGCTGTTCCTGTTTCTCGGCAACACGCGCGCGGCCATCATCACCGCCGTCAACATTCCCATCGCGCTCTTGATCGCGTTCTGCGGAATGGTCGGCTCGGGGACGCCGGCGAATCTGATCTCGCTCGGCGCCGTCGACTTCGGGATCGTCATCGACTCGACGGTGATCATGATGGAGAACATCTTCCGTCACCTCGGTCCGCACGGGACCGGGACCATCTACGACCGCATCGGCAAGGCCGCCGCCGAGGTGGGCGGGCCGATGTTCTTCTCCACCCTGATCATCGCGGTCGCGTTCCTGCCGCTGTTCACCATGACCGGCGTGTCGGGCGTGC
>DASREC010000390.1:0-28947 GCA_035652295.1 Polyangia bacterium | reverse complement strand
TCGCCCGCGCGCCGGCGGTAGAGCGCGGCGCGGGTGCGGCACATTGCCGCATCGTTCGGCGCCGCCTGCGCCGCCCATTCGGCGAGCTGGCACGCGAGCGCCAGGTCCCCCGCGTCCGCGATCGCCTGCGCCCGCTCGATGAGCCGCGCCGCGCCGCCCGCCAGCGCCGCCACCTCGCCGGCCAACTTGCCGTCGGGCGGTGGCTTGAGCCGCGCGGGATTGCCGTCCCACCAGCCGCCGAACTGCCGCCACACGTTGCGCACGATGAACTGGGGATCGTCGTAGATCGGCCGCAGGTACGGCCGTTCGAGCAGCCGCTCGGGCGCCTTCACCTCGCGCAGGATGACGTCGAGCGCCAGGCCGGCGTTCATGCGCGCGAGCGTCTCCTCGACGAGGATCTCCAGCAGCTCGGCGGTGTCGTCGAGCGCCTGGCGGATGCGCGCCGCGCCGAAGATCGGCAGCCCGTGCCCGGGACACAGCACCTCCGCGCCGAGCGCCGCCATCTGCCGTAGCGCCTGCGCCCACTCGCGCGGGTAGCGCTGCACCTTCTGCGGATTGCCCGCGTTCGGCGTCGCCCAGATGAACAGGTCGCCGGTGCACAACAGCTTGCGCCGCGGCAACCACACCCACGTGTGATCGTCGGTCTCGCCGCGCGCCGGGTGCAGCTCGAAGCGCTCGCCGCCGACGTCGAGCCGCGTCTCGGCGCGATAGGTCTCGTCGGGGAAACGAAACTGCTCGGGCCACTTCACCGCGATCCCGAACTGGCGCGAGTTGATGCACGCGTTGTAGCCGCCCGTCAGCCGATAGCGCTCGAAGCGCGCCGGCACGCCCTCGTGCGCCAGCACGCGCACCTTCGGCCAGCCGCGCTCGCGCGACTCGGCGTCGAAGCGCTCGACGCCGAACACGTGATCGACGTGCCCGTGCGTGTACACCGCCGCGTTCAGCCGGCGCGCCGACCACGTGCGCAGCATGCCGAACACGCTCGCCCCGACGAGAAACCCGCCCGCGTCGATCAGCACCAGCCCATCGTCGGTGTCGACCGCGGTCACGTTGGCGAAGCTCGACACGAACGCCGCGCGCTCCGCCACCTCCTCGATCGCCGGGACGGGCGCGAACGGGCTCTGCTCCACCGTCGAGCGCGCGCCGGTCCAAAGCTGCTCGGCCAGATCGCTCACCAGGCCCATGTCACGCTCCTCTTCCCTCGCGGCCGCGCGGCCCGCATAGTGTGCGCATGTCCGTTCGCTCGCCGTCGCGGCTCGCGGCCGCGCTCGTGCTGTCGCTCGCGACGGTCGCGCGCGCCGCCGATCCGGTTCCGCCGCCGCCGCCCGCGTCGATCGCCAAACACGTCGCGCTGGTCGAGTTCGCCAAGGGGCTCGAGCGCCCGGTCGCGATCGCGTTTCCGCCGGGCGATCCCGAGTCGCGGCTGTTCGTCGTCGAGCAGCGCGGCCGCATCCGAGTCCTGCACGCCGACGGCCGCGTCGACGACCAGCCGATCCTCGACATCGCCGCGCGCCTGTCGCGCGGCAACGAGCAGGGCCTCCTCGGCCTCGCGTTCCATCCCAAGTTCACCGAGAACCGCCGCCTCTTCATCTACTACAATGATCGCGCGGGCGACATCCACCTCGCCGAGCTGCGCCTGCCGGCCGGCGCGGCGCGCGTCGATCCGGCGAGCGAGCGCGAGCTGCTCACCATCAAGCACTCCACGTATTCGAACCACAACGGCGGCGAGCTCCTGTTCGGGCCCGACGGCAAGCTCTACCTCGGTCCCGGCGACGGCGGCTTCCACGGCGATCCCAACTACAACGGGCAGAACCCGAAGACGCTGCTCGCCAAGCTGTTGCGCCTCGACGTCGACGCCGAGCATCCCGCGCCCGAGGTCGTCGCCATCGGCCTGCGCAACCCGTGGCGCTTCTCGTTCGATCGCAAGACCGGCGACCTCTACATTGCCGACGTCGGCCAGGACAAGTGGGAAGAGGTCGACGTGGTCCCCGCCGGCACGCTCGGCGGTCAGAACTTCGGTTGGAACCTGGTCGAAGGCCTGCATTGCTTTCGCGGCTCCTTCTGCTCCAAACCCGGCCTGGTGGCGCCGGTGCTCGAGTACAGCCACAAGACGGGCTGCTCGATCACCGGCGGCTACGTCTATCGAGGCCCGGCGATCCCGGAGCTCGACGGTCTCTACTTCTACACCGACTTCTGCACCGCCATTGTGCGCAGCTTTCGTTTCCGCGGCGGCCACGTCGAGGACTCGTGGGAGTGGCGGCCGGCGCTCGATCCGTCGTTCAAGCTGGCGCAGCTCTCCACGTTCGCCGAGGACGCGTCGGGCGAGCTGTACCTGGTCTCGCTCGAAGGCACGATCTACAAGTTCGTCCGCCGCTGATCCGCTCGCCTCTCACCGCTCGTAGCTCAGCTTGAGGCCAGCCAGCCCGCGCACCGGATCGCGCGCCGCGCGCTCCACGCCGACGATCACCTCGCCCGAAGTCTCGACGGAGAATCCGCGCCACGGCCCGGCGCGGATCGCCACGCGCGGCGTGAGCGCGCTGCCGCGGCCGTCGGCGTAGATCACCCAACCCAGCCCACCCTCTACGCCCAGCTTCTTCGGCAGCGATCGCCCGACGCGCCCGTCGATCGCCCAACGCTCCGGACGGCCGGCCACGCTGACCATAAGCCCGGCGTCCGCGCGCGTGAGCCCGCGATCGGCGAGATCGGGATCGTAGAACGATCGCAGCCCGGTCAGCTCGGCCCGCCAGCGCGCGTCGACGAGGATCGCCACCTGCGCGCGCAGCTGCAGCTGATCGATCGACACGATCGACCGCCGCGTCTTCGCGTCGGCGCGCCGCAGCGTGATCTCGAATTCTCCGTCGAGCGTGACCCGTCCGTGCTCGAAGTGCAGCGCGCCCGACGGCGCCAGCGTCGCCCAACCGCGGCCCTGCTGGCTCGGTCCCCACGATCCGGCCAGCGTCCCGGACAGCCACGAGCCGCGCGCCGCGATCATCGCCTGCCCCCCGAAGCGCACGTCGTGAAAGTCGCTCACCATCGTATAGCCGCCGCCGAGCGCCAGCCGCCCGCCGCATAGCTCTCCCTCCACGTCGGTCGTTCGATAAAGGAAGCCGGGACCGATCGAGAGATCGCTCGTGACCTCGAACGCGCGCGCGCGGAGCGGTAGCGCGCACGCCAACGCAAAAACGATCGCGACGAAACGCATCGACTCGTTCGCTCAGCACGTTGCGGGCCAGCGCGCGGCGAAGAGTGGCCCGCGGCGTGCTTTGCGCTCGCGGTCATGACTACCGTGCTCATCGATCCGACTCTGCGTCGCGCGCGCATCGTGCGGGCGTGCCTCGCGTTTCTCCTGCTCTTCACCGTCGGAACGGCGGCGTTTTTCGCGCGCGGCCTGCGCGCGGAAAATCGCGAAGCGCCGTCGTTGCCCTCGCCGCGGAAAGCGCTCGCGGCGTCCAGACGCGGTCCATTACGCGGACGACGTCCGATTACCGGACGAATCGCCGCTCCTGCGCGCGTCGCGCCGCCCGCTGAAAACGGCGGCGCCAGTCGATCGCTCGACGTGATCGCGTTCGTCGATCCATCGGCGAGCGGCGCGCTGGTCTCGCTCGATCGCCACGCGGACGCGCTCACCTCGGTCGCGGCGACCGGCCTATTAATAGGAGAGCGCGGCGCGATCGTCGATCGTGTGGATCCGGCGCTGCTCGACGTGGCGCGCTCGCACGGGCTGCCGGTGGCGGTGCTGGTGCAGAACCTCGACGAGCGCGCAGGCACCTGGCGTCCCGATCGCGTGCGCGCGCTCGGCCGCGATCCGGCGGCGGCGACGCGGCTGGCGTCCGCGCTCGAGCGCGCGTGCGCCGATCACGAGCTCGCCGGCGTGCACCTCGATCTCGAAGAGCTCGACGATTCCGATTGGCGGATCGTCGCGCGGTTGGTCGAGCGCGTGGCGGCGCGTTTCAAGCCGCGCGGGCTCGAGGTGGCGGTCGACGTACCGGCGTTTCTCGACGGGGCGACGCTGGCGCGTCTCGGCCGCGCCGCGGATCGCGTGGTGGTGATGGCGTACGACGAGCACGACGAGGACGATCCGCCGGGCGCGATCGCGTCGAGCCGCTTCGTCGACGACGCGCTGGGCGCCGCCGGCGTGCTCGCGCCCGGCCGCCTCACCGCGGGGCTGGCGATCTATGGATACGACTGGATCGGGGAGGAGCCGGCCGATCCGCTGTCGTTCGTCGACGCGCACGCGGCGGCCAAGGAGGCGCACGTCGCGCCGCTGTGGGATCGCGCGACGGGGAACTTGCGGTTTCACTACTCCGACGAGGACGGCGCGCACGAGGTGTGGATGACCGACGCGGCGACGCTCGCCGATCAACTTCAGATCGCGGCGCGGCGGCACGCGGGCGCGGTGGCGCTGTGGCGGCTCGGCGGCGAGGACCCGGGCATCTGGGACGTGTTGCGCGCGCGCGGCGTGCCTCCGCGCGGCGCGCTCGACGAGGTGCCGCCCGACGACGGCGTCCAGAACCTCGGCGATGGGCCGTTCCTGTCGCTGTCGCTGGCGCCGGAGGCGGGACGGCGCGCGATCACCGTCGAGGATGGACGCGTGACCGGCGAGCGCTGGGAGCGATCGCCTTCGCCGTACCTGGTACGGCGCGCGGGCATCGTGCCGGGCAAGGTCGCGCTCACCTTCGACGACGGGCCCGACCCGCGGTTCACGCCCGCGATCCTCGAACTCCTGAGCGCCCACCACGTCCCCGCGACGTTCTTCGTCATCGGCGCCAACGTCGCGCGCGAGCCGGCGATCGTGCGGCGCGCGTTCGATGCCGGCTTCGAGATCGGCAACCACACGTTCACGCATCCGGACGTCGATCGGGTGAGCGACACGCGGCTGCGCGTCGAGCTCGAAGCCACCTCGCGGCTGGTCGAGGCGCTCATCGGACGGCGCCCGCTCTTGTATCGTCCGCCGTCGCTGGTCGACATCGAGCCGCGCACCGCCGCGGGCGCCGCCGCGTTCGCGCGCGCCGGATCGCTCGGCTACCTGGTGGTGGACGCGGACGTCGATCCGCGCGATTGGGAGCCGCACTCCGCCGAGGAGCTGGCCGAGCGCGTGCTCGACGAAGCCGAGGGCGGCGGCGTGATCCTGCTGCACGACGGCGGCGGCGATCGCTCGACGACGTTGGCGGCGCTTCCGGCGATCCTCGACGGACTCGATCGCCACGGGCTCGAGATCGTGCCGCTCAGCCGGCTCGTCGGCCGCACGCGCGACGAGGTGATGCCGCCGGCCGTCGAGCGTTCGCTGGCGGCGGCGGCGAGCGACCGCGCGGTGTTCGGCGGCGGCTCGGCGATGATCGGCGGCGCGGGCGTGTGCCTGGCGATCGGCCTCGTGATCGTCGGCCTGCGATCGATCCTGGTGGTGCTCGGCGCCGCGCTCGCGGAGCGCCGCCGGCGCCGCCGCACGTTCGGAGAGTTGCCGACGGTGAGCGTGGTGATCCCGGCGTTCAACGAGCGGGCGGTGATCGCGCGCACCGTCGAGTCGGTGCTGGCCAGCGACGTGCCGGTGCGGGTGATCGTCGTCGACGACGGCTCGACCGACGCGACAGGCGCGTGGGTGGCGGCCGAGTTCCGGCACGATGCGCGCGTGCGCGTGATCGTGCAGCCGAACGGCGGCAAGTCGGCGGCGCTGCGCACCGGATTCGCGGCGGCCGACGGCGAGGTGGTGGTGGCGCTCGACGGCGATACGCTCTTCGCGCCCGAGACGGTGCGGCGGCTGATCGAGCCGTTCGTCGATCCGCGCGTCGCCGCGGTGGCCGGCACCGCGGAGGTCGGCAACCTCGAGAACGCGCTCACCCGCTGCCAGGCGCTCGAGTACCTGGTGCAGCAGGAGCTCGAGCGGCGCGCGTGGGACGCGCTCGCGGCGCTCCCGGTCGTGCCCGGCGCGGTCGGCGCGTGGCGGCGCTCGGCGGTGGCGGCGCTCGGCGGTTTCTCGTCGGAGACGTTGGCCGAGGACGCCGACCTGGCGATGGCGTTGTGCCGCGCGGGATGGCGCGTCGTGTATGCGCCCGAGGCGCGCGCGCGCACCGAAGCGCCGACGACGCTGCGCGCGCTCGTCAAGCAGCGGGTGCGCTGGAGCTTCGGCGTGTTGCAGGCGCTGTGGAAGCATCGACGCGCGCTCGTCGAGCGGCGGGCGGGAGCGTTCGGGCGGGTGGTGTTGCCGTCGATGATCCTGTTTCAGATCGTGGTGCCGCTGCTGACGCCGATGGCGCTCGTCTCGCTGCTGGTGGCCGCGGCCGCGGGCAACTGGCGGCCGGCCCTCGAGGCGTCGGCGATCCTGCTCGGGGCGGAGCTGGTGCAAGCGGTCGCGGCGTGCTGGTTCGAGCGGCGCTCGGGACGGCGCTCCGGCCTCTCGCTCGTGCGCTGGCTGCTGGTCGCGCGGCTCGTCTATCGCCCGATCCTGCTCGGGGTGATGGCGCGCTCGCTCGCGCGCGTGCTCGACGGCGTGCCGCTCGGCTGGGGCAAGCTGGCGCGGCGCGGGACGGTGAGCCCGTGAGCGTGCGCCGCAGGTGTGCTAGAGCTGGGGCGCATGATCGTCCCGCCCACGACGGAGAATTTGCGGCGCGCCGCCGAGCTGCTGGCGCGCGGCGAGCTCGTGGGCCTGCCGACGGAGACCGTGTATGGGCTGGCCGGCGACGCGTTCAATGCGACGGCGGTGGCGCGCATCTTCGCGGCCAAGGAGCGGCCGACGTTCGATCCATTGATCGTCCACGTCGCGCCGATTCCGCCGGCGCAGAGCGCGATCGACGTGCTGGCGGCGCGCGAGGTGATCGACGCGGCGGCGCTCGACGCGACCGCGCGCGCGCGCGCCGAAGCGTTGATGCGCGCGTTCTGGCCCGGACCGCTCACGCTGGTGCTGCCGCGCCACGCGCGCGTACCCGATCTCGTGACCAGCGGTTTGCCGACGGTGGCGGTGCGCGTGCCGCACCACCCGGTGGCGCTGGCGCTGCTCGCCGAGCGCGAGACGCCGCTGGCCGCGCCGAGCGCGAACCGCTTCGGGCGCATCAGCCCGACGTCGGCGCGCGACGTGGAGGCGGAGCTCGGCGATGCGCTGGCGCTGATCCTCGACGGGGGACCGTGCGCGATCGGCGTGGAGTCGACGGTGGTGGCGATCGCGCCCGGCGGCGAGCTGCGGCTCTTGCGGCCGGGTGGAACGCCGATCGAGGAGCTCGAACGCGTTACCGGCGCGCGGCCGATCCTCACGCGCGCGCCGGTGGAAGGCGCCCCGCCGTCGCCGGGGATGCTCGCCGGCCACTACGCGCCGGCGAAGCGGCTGATCCTGCTCGGCGGGCCGGCGGGGGATCCCGGCGACGCGTCGTTGCGCGGGCTCGAGCTGCCGGCGCGCGTCGGGCTGCTGGCGCAGTCGGGCGACGCGGCGGAGCGGGCGGCGAGCTTCGCGCGCGCGACCGGCCGCGAGGTCGAGGCGCGCGTGCTCAGCGCGACGGGGAATCTCGAGGAGGCGGCGCGCAACCTGTTCGCGGGGCTGCGCGCGCTCGACGAGTCGGCGGCGTCGCTGCTGTTCGCCGAGCCCTGCACCGTCGAGCGCGGGCTGGGCCACGCGATCCGCGATCGCTTGCGGCGCGCTTCGCGCTAGCGATTGCGCGTCGGGCGGCGCGGCTTGGACGCCGGTGTCTTGGGTTGCGGCGCCGGCGCTTTGGACGCGGGCGCGGCGGGCGCGGGCTCGCGGCGCTCGGCCTTGCGCTCCTCGAGCTCTTCGAGCGTGCGCGGCCAGTCGCCGTGCAGCAGCCGCGAGAGCGCGCGATCGGCGAGCAGCTTTCCGCCGGTCTGGCACACGGCGCAGTAGTTGGTCTCGTTCTCCGCGTAGCGGATGCGCTGCACCGGCGAGCCGCACACCGGACACGGCAGACGATAGCGGCCGTGCACCGCCATCTCCGGGCGAAACGCGGTCACCTTTTCGGGGAAGCCGCCGTCGGACTGCCGGCGCAGCCGCTCGGTCCACTCGGTCAGGATCTGCCGCGTGGCGTGATACAGCCGCGCGATCTCTTCGTCGCCGAGCTGCTGCGACAGCCGCACCGGCGACAGTCGCGCGCGGTGCAGGATCTCGTCGGAGTAGGCGTTGCCGATGCCGCTCAGCAGCCGCGGATCGGTGAGCGCGCGCTTGAGCGTGTGGTTCTCGCCGGTGAGCGCGGCGCGGAAGGCCGGCAGATCGGCGTCGAGCACCTCGAGCCCGCCGCGCTCGAAGGCGCGCAGCCCGTCGGCGCCGCGCGCCAGGTGCAGCGAGGCGCGCTTCTTCGAGCTGGCTTC
This sequence comes from Polyangia bacterium, assembly GCA_035652295.1. Taxonomy (GTDB): domain Bacteria; phylum Myxococcota_A; class Polyangia; order Palsa-1104; family Palsa-1104; genus DASREC01. Next base: position 20,643 of record DASREC010000390.1, on the reverse strand, counting down.
GGTGAGCACCAGCGTTCCCGACGAGAAATCGAACGCCGCCAGGCCGACGCGCCCCGGGATCTTCGCGCCGCGCTCGAGCCAGCGCAGACGGCCGGCGACCATCAGGTGGAGGATCACGAACAGATCGTCCTCGAGCTCGAAGACGATCCGCTTGCCCATGCGTCGCAATCCGAGGACGCGTTTGCCGGCCACCTCGCCGAGCGGCGGCTCGACGGTGCGGAGCAGGAACGGGCTGGCGAGCCGCACCGCCTCGAGACGCTCGCCGGCCACGCGCTCCGACAGCCGCTCGATGTACACGACGATGTCGGGAAGCTCGGGCATGCAGCGACGAGCGGCAGCCTGTCACCGCGATCCGTGCAAGTCAACTCACGGCATGGCGACGGCGAGATGGGTCATGCGCTTGTCGACGTCGAGCGCGCTCTTGCCGTCGTAGAGCACGGTGCACGCGCCGGTGCTGGTGAGGCGCTCGACCTTGGCGTCGTTGAACGTGCTCGAGGGCTCGGCGCACAAGACGAAGGACGCGCCGTCGGTCGTCGGATCGGGGACCGCGTGGCGGAACGTGCACGTGACTCCGCCGGTGCATTTCGTGGGGCCGAGGACCGTCGGAGCGCCGCCGCCGCTGTCGTCGGCGTGGAACAGGCCGTTGGCCGTGGAGTCGACCCAGACGGTGCGACGCACGCCGCTCACGTCGAGCTCGTAGATGGTGGTGATCTGATCGGAGCCGCCGAACGCCGGGATGTACGGCGTCTTGACCTTGGTGAACGGGTTGTCGCCGATCGACTCCTGGTAGCCGTCGTTGAGCGCCCAGAAATTGGACGTGGGCGGCTGCTGCTGCGTGATGCCGCCGAGGCTGAGCGCGAGGCCCAGGCCGGAGTTGACGTCCCAGATGGTCGGCGTCGTGACCGCGTCGCGGTAGAGATAGAGCTGATCGATCGTCGGCGAGCCGTTCGAGAAGCCGACCGCGATGCGCGTCTCGCCGCTGGTCGGCTCGACGAGCGGGACGATGTCCATCGCCACGGTGGTGCCGCCGATGCCGGGCACCGGATACGACCACTGGATCTGATCGGAGTCGGCGTCGAGGACGTAGGTCGCGTCGCGCGCGGCGACGGCGACGAAGCGCGGCGGAACGAAGGTGACCGCCTGCGGCAGGCCGCCGAGCGAGCCAGAGCCGTCGAGCGTCGTGCACGAGTGCAAGGCGCCGGCGGCATCGAGCGAAAAGCGCAACACCCGGCCGATCTCGTTCGCCTGCGGCGTGGTTTGATCTTCGACGGCGATCATCAGGTACGGGCGCGGGCAGGACCCACCGCCGCCATCGCCGCCGCCGTCGAGGGAGGCCGGACCGTCGCCGGCGGGCGGGCCGTCGAGCGCGCCGCCGTCGCCGGAATCGACGCAGAGCCCGGCGTACGGGCCGGCGTTGTCGAGGTAGCGATAGCCGCTCGGGCAGTCCGTCTGCTGCGCGCTACAGTGGCCTCCGGTCGAAAGCTCGCAGCGCGTGGTCACGCCGGCGAGCGCGCACTCGGTATCGTGCTGGCAGATGAACTCGTTCGGCACGCTGAAGCAGCCGGCGACGGACGCGCAGCAGACGAGGAGGCCGGCGCGGCTGAGCGGCTGCATGAGAGCAGCTTTCCGCAACTTCGCCACTCACGTCAATTTCCGTCGCGTGAACAGCAGCGCGAGCAGCCCGAGCGCGAGCAGGAATCCGCCGCGACCGGGCGCGCGGCCGGCCGACGAGCAGCCGCCGCTCGGCGCGCGGCCGCTGCCGCCGTCGAGGCCGTGATCGATCGGCTTGCCGCCGTCGAGCGGGGACGAGCCGCCGTCGCCGGGGTGCGCGCCGCCGTCGCCGCCGTTCGCGCCCGCGTCCGCGCCGCCGTCGGGCGGAGGCGTGGCGCACACCGCGCCGTTGCAGCCGGCGAAGCCGCAGCTCGAGAGCATGCCGGGGGCGCAGCTTCCGGCGCCGTCGCAGAAGGCGGCGGCCTGCGCCACGTTGCCGGCGCACGAGGCGGGGGCGCACAGCGTCGAGGACGGCGGGAAGGCGCAAGCGAGCGGATTCGCCCCGTCGCAGGCGCCGCCGCACGCCGTGCCGGAGCCGGCGCACGCCGCGCGCGTCCCGACGGGCGAGCCGGTCACCGTCGAGCAGGTGCCGAGCGCGCCGGGAAGATTGCACGCCTGGCACTGGCCGTCGCACGCGAGATCGCAGCACACGCCGTCGACGCACTGGCCCGAAGCGCACTGGCTCGCGCCGCCGCACGTCGAGCCGAGCGACTGCTTGGGCGCGCACTGACCGAAGCTGTTGCAGAAGTCGCCCGCCACGCAATCCGCGTCGCCGCCGCAATTGCCAAGGCACGCGGTGGTGCCGCAGACGAGCGGCGCGCAGATCTGCGTCACCGGCGCGGGGCAGTGGCCGGCGCCGTCGCACGACGCGCCCGCGGTGGCCACGCCGCCGGCGCAGGTCGGGTTGCGGCACGACTGCGCGGCGCTCGGATAGCGGCACGCGCTCGGGTTCGCCCCGTCGCAGGCGCCGCCGCAAGTCGTGCCGGCGCCCGCGCACGCGGCGCGCGTCCCGACGGGCGCGCCGGTCACCGTCGCGCACGTGCCGAGCGACGCGGGCAGGTTGCACGCCTGGCACTGGCCGTTGCACGCGCCGTCGCAGCACACGCCGTCGACGCAGTTGCTCGAGCCGCACTGATTGCCCGTCGAGCACGCGGCGCCGAGCGGCAATTTGCCGGTGCACGCGCCGCCCGAGCAGTACCCGCCCGCGATGCAGTCCGCGTCGGCCGCGCAGGTCGTTTTGCAGGAAGCGCCGCCGCACAGGTACGGCGCGCAGGCGAGCGTCGCCGGCGCGGGGCAGTGGCCGGCGCCGTCGCACGACGCGGCCGCGGTCTCGACGCCGCCGGCGCAGCTCGCGGCGCGGCACGCGGTGGCCGCGCTCGGATACGCGCACGTGGCGGTGCCGACTCCGTCGCAGGTTCCGCCGCAGGACGTGCCCGCGCCGGTGCACGCGGGCCGGCTCCCGACGGGGGCGCCGCTCACCGGCGAGCACACGCCGATCGCGCCGGCGAGGTTGCACGCTTCGCACTGGCCGCCGCACGCCTGGTTGCAGCACACGCCGTCGACGCAGTTGCCCGATGCGCACTGGTTCGCGCCGCCGCACGAGGCGCCGTTCGACTGTTTGGCTGCGCACGCGCCGCTCGCGCAGTAGTCGCCGCTCACGCAGTCGCCGTCGCCGGCGCAGCCGGTTTTGCACGCGGTGGCACCGCACGCGTAGGGCCCGCAGCTCTGCGTCGCCGCCGCCGGGCAGTGGCCGGCGCCGTCGCACGAAGCGGCGAAGGTCTCGACGCCGCCGGCGCAGCTCGCGCCGCGGCAGCTCGACGTCGCGCCCGGGTAGGCGCACACGCTGGCGTTGATGCCGTCGCAAGCGCCGCCGCACGTCGTGCCCGCGCCGACGCACGCCGGCCGCGCGCCGACGGGCGCGCCGCTCACCGTCGAGCAGTTGCCGAGCTGCGCCGGCAGATTGCACGCCTGGCACTGCCCGTTGCACGCGCTGTTGCAGCACACGCCGTCGACGCAGTTGCCCGACTGGCACTGGTTGCCGCTGCCGCACGCCGCGCCGAGCGTCAATTTGCCGCTGCACGTCCCGCTCGCGCAGTAGTCGCCGCCGATGCAGTCCCCGTCGGTCGCGCACGACGTCCGGCACGCGGTGGCGCCGCACACGTACGCGCCGCAGCTCTGCGTCGTCGCCGCCGGGCAGTGCCCGGCGCCGTCGCAGGACGCGGCGAACGTCTCGACGCCGCCGGCGCAGGCGGCCGCGCGGCAGCTGGTCGCCGCCGACGGATACACGCACGCCGCGGACGCGCCGCTGCACGTCCCGCCGCACGTCCCCGATCCGGTACACGCCGTCCGCCCACCGACGGGCGCGCCGCTCACGAACGAGCACGTGCCGACCGCGCCCGGCAGGTTGCACGCCTGGCACTGGCCGTTGCACGCGCTGTTGCAGCACACGCCGTCGACGCAGTTGCCAGCGACACACTGGTTGGCGCCGGCGCAGGTCGAGCCCAGCGCGAGCTTCGGCGCGCACGCGCCGCTCGCGCAGTAGTCGCCGGACGCGCAGTCGGTGTCGGCGGAGCACGTCGACTTGCACGCGGTGGCGCCGCACGCGTACGGGCTGCAGGCGACGGTCTGCGCCGCCGGACAATTTCCCGCGCCGTCGCAGGTCGCGGCCAGCGTGGCGGTGCCGCCCGCGCACGAGGCGCTACGGCAATTTGTCGCAGAACCCGGAAAGGTGCACTGCGTGGCGCTCGAGCCGTCGCAGCGGCCGGCGCACAACCCGGTGCCGCCGCAGCTCGGCCGGCTGCCGACGGGCGCGCCGGTCACCGTCGTGCAGGTGCCTGGCGTGAGGTTGCACGCCTGGCACTGGCCGGTGCACGCGCTGTTGCAGCACACGCCGTCGATGCAGTAGTTGCTCTGGCACTGCTCGGGGCGCGAGCATGCCGAGCCGTTCGGGACGCGTGGCGCGCAGGCCGTGCCGTTGCAGTAATCGGCGGCGATGCAGTCGGACGTCGCGAGGCAGAACGTCTTGCACGCCGTCGCGCCGCAGACGTACGCGCCGCAGTTGGTGGTCACCGGCGCCGGGCACGAGCCGCTGCCGTTGCAGCTCGCGGCGGCGGTGGCGACGCCGTTTGAGCACGTGGCGGCGCGGCACCCGGTCGCGGCGTTCGGATAGCTGCAGCTCGAGACGTTCGCGCCGTCGCACGATCCGTTGCACGCCGATCCGTCGCCGGCGCACGCGCCGCGCGGAGCGACCGGCGCGCCCGTCACCGGCGAGCAGACGCCGCTGTTCGCCGGCAGATTGCACGCCTGGCACTGGCCGTTGCACGCGCTGTTGCAGCAGACTCCGTCGACGCAGAATCCCGACGAGCACTGCCGCGCCTGCGTGCACGCGCCGCCGTTCGCGAGCTTGGGTGTGCACGCGTTGGTCACGCAGTAGTTTCCCGACGAGCAGTTGGCGTCGCTCGAGCAGGTGGTCGGGCACGACGCGGCGATGCCGTTGCACGCGTACGGCGCGCACGACGGATTGCCGCTGTTTCCCGACGGCGCGATGGTGCAGGTGCCGCGCGTGAGATCGCAGCGATTGCAGCCGCCGCCGTTGCACGCCGTCGAGCAGCAGACGCCGCTCACGCAGAAGCCGCTCTGACACGAGCCGGCGCTGCCGCAGCTTCCGCCGACCGCGATCTTGGGCGCGCACACGCCGCCGCTACAGTAGTCGTTCGCGGCGCAGTCGCCGTCGAAGCTGCAGCTCGTCGGGCAGCTCGGGTTCACGCCGTCGCACACGTACGCGCCGCACGAGCCGCCGTTGCCTTGCGGCAGCAGCGCGCACGTGCCGACGGAGCCCGACACGTTGCACGCGTCGCAGCCGTCGTTGCACGCCGAGTTGCAGCACACGCCGTTCGCGCACAGACCGCTCAGACACTCGGCGTTGCGCTGGCACGTGTTGCCGTTCGGGAACAGCGCGAACAGCTCAGCGACGTTGGTATCGCCGGCGCCGCCGGCGGCGAGCACCTGGCCGTTCGAGAACGCGACGCAGCCGAAGTACGCGTGCGAGGCGATCAGGTTGCCGCTCGTGTACGACCAGTTGTTGGCGATCGGATCGTAGATCTCCGACGTGTTGCCGCTGACCGCGATCACCTTGCCGTTCTGCAGGAGCGCGGCGCCGTGGCCGACGCGCGGCGCGTTCATGCCGGCGGCCGACACCCACGTGCCGGCCGACGGATCGTACAGCTCGGCGCTCTGCCACGGCGTCGAGAAGTTTCCCTGACCGCCGCCGGCGGCCAGCACTTTGCCGCTCTGCAGGAGCGTCGCGCTGTGCGAGTTGCGCGCGGCGTTCAAGCTGCCGGTGGCGCTCCACGCGCCGCTCGTCGGATCATAGAGCTCCGCCGACCTGGTGTTGGGGCCGCCCGTGTAGCTGGTGCCGCCGGCGATCAAGACCTTGCCGTTCTGCAGCACCGTCGCCGAGTGCTGCATGTGCGCGTTGGCCATGCTCGGCGCCGCGGACCAGAGGCCGGTGGTCGGGTTGAAGATCTCGGCGCTGGTCTGCGCGGTGCTCGAGCCGTTGTAGCCGCCGGCGACCAGCACCGTGCCGTCACCGAGCAGGCTGGCGGTGTGATCGTAGCGGGCGATCGCCGGCGCCACCGCGGTGGCGGTGAAGGTTCCGGTGGCGGGATTGTAGATCTCGGAGCGCGCCATCTCGGTGAGCGGGCAGCCGTTGTTGCCGCAGACGCAGCCCGGATAGCACGGGTTGATCTCGATGGCGCCGTCGGCGATGAGCACGCGGCCGTCGCGCAGCAGCGTCGCGGTGTGATGATCGCGCGCCTGCGTGAGCGAGCCGGTGGCGGCCCAGGTGCCGCTCACCGGATCGTAGAGCTCGGAGGACGGCGTGGCGTAGAACTGGATCGACGAGCTGTAGACCTGCCCGCCGGCGACGAGCACCTTGCCGGCGAGCGGCGCGGCGGTGAACAGCACGGTCGGGAAATACGCGCGGCCGGTGATCAGGTTGCCGGTCGCGGTCCACGACGGATCGAGCAGCGCCGGATAGGCGACGCCGGCGCCGCTCCAGTCGACGTGCACGATGCAGCTCGGCGCGCCCGGCGGCGTGACCGGGCGGCCCCACGGCGCGGCGGGGTTGGCGTCGAACGCGCAGCCCTCGACGGAGACGCGCGCGGCGTAGCGACGGCGATCGGCGCCGGCGATCCAGGGCGGCTGCATGCGCAGGCGCGGCGCGCCGTGGGCGTCGACGATCTCGAGCACGGCGCCGACCAGGCGCAAGCCGGCCGCGTCTCCGCCGAGCGCGAGCTGGTAGGTGACGCCTTCGGATGCGGGCGCGGCGTCGAACGCGATCAGGTCCTCGGCGCCGTCGTGGGTCACGCGCTGGAGCACGTCGGCGCCGCTCGGGTGCGCGCCGCGATAGAGCGCGTAACCGCGGCCGATCTCGGCGGCCGCGGGACGCGCGCCGGCGAGCGCGACCTCGATCGCGACGCCGGACCTGGGGTCGCGCACGCGGAACGCGCTCGACGCGAGCTGCGGCAAGCGCACTTCGATCTCGGGCAGCTCCGACGGCGCACGCCGCGGATCGAGCCATTCCCCATCGGTGTCGAAGCGCTCGACCTGGTGCGCGGCGAGGCCGAAGCGCGCGTCCAGCTCGTCGACGCGCGCGCGCGCGGCGTCCGATTCGAGCGCGGCCTCGCGCGGTCCGGAGGCGTCGACCGACGCGTCGAGCCCGCCGGCGAGCGGCGAGCGCGGCGAACAGCCCGCGAGCAGGGCCAGCGTGGCAAAACAAGAGGCGAGTCGGGAGGCGCGCGATCGGTTGCACATGGCGGGTGCGCAAAGCACGCGCGGGGCCAAGCCGCGAGCGCGCGCAAGTCGCGGCGTTCCGCCGATCGGACGCGCGGCCGGGTAACCGGCGCGGATACTCGCGGCGCCCGGCGCACGCCCGGCGCACGCCCGGCGAAAGATCGATTTCTCGACGGGGCGCGCGCTGTATCCGCGGCGGTTACTGCGGCGCGCGCGTATCCGGGGACGTTACCGTCGGCGCGCCGATGGCGATGAGCGAGACGCGCGTGCGCACGTCGCGGCGAAACGGATAGTTGAACGCGACGTGCCCCGACGATTCGTCGAAGCTCAGCCCGAACAGCGCGACGGTCGCGCCCTGTACCTTGTTGGTGATGGGATCGACCAGCGGCGTCACGGTCGGCGGCTCGACGCGCGCCGAGGCTTCGACCGCCCAGCGCACCTCGACCGCGCAGTCGGGCGCGCGGCCGCGGCACACGTCGCGGATCGGCCGGCGCTCGACGGCTCGCCGCACCGCCTCGAGGGCCGCGCGATCCAGCGGCGCGCGTCCCGACGAAGCGGCCACGCGCGCCGAGCGCAGCGTCCCGTCCGCGCCCACCACCACCGCGATCTCCGTGCGGTGCCAGTCGGCCGGCTGCGCGTACGCCTGCTGGCAGGCGGCGATCTGCGCCTCGCGAAACTGCGAGCTGCGGCGATCGGCGTCGAGCGACGGATCGAACGTGCGCGCGGTCGGCCCGCTCGATGGCTGCGCGCGCACGAGCTGTTTGGCCAGCGTCTTGGCGCGCGAGTCGTCGGTCACCACCGCCGGCGCCGGGTGAAAGCCGCCGTCGATCAGCCGCTCGACGTCGCGCCATTCGGGCGGCACGTTCGCGCGCGCTCTCTCCTCGTCGCCGATCTCCGCCATCCACTGCCCTACTCGCCTCGTCACCGTGCGCGCCTCGTCGCCGGACGGCTCGCGATCCGTTCCGTCCCCGCTGCGGCGCGTCCTTCCGCCCCAATTCGGCGCGGCGACTCCCGCCTGCGCGCGCAGCGTTCCTTCCGGGAACAGCTCGATCGACCCGCCATTAACGCGGCCGCCAACGTCTTCTCTTACGCTGCCGCCAACGAACGGTTTTTCATTCACGCTTTTCGACGCTCGTGGCCCGATTCGGGTTTGCGCCGTCGACGCGGCGGCCGTCATGGCTCTGGTGCGCGTCTTTGTTTGCGAAGCCGTTTGTGTTTCGGTTTGCCTCCTGCTTTGCGGGACGCTTTGAGTTTTCAGCGTGCCACTTTCAATGACGATCTCGATCGGCCGGACCGGCCGCTCGCGCCGCAGCATCGCCAACACGCCCGCGTGCACCGCCACCGAAACACAGATGAACAGCGCCCCGCGCACCTCTTGCTGAGACCCGCGCGGCGGATTCTCGGTTGCGCGCGCTCAGCGAACGGCGAGCGCGCCGTGATCGACGCCACGCCTCGCTCAGCCGCGCGTCGCCGGCGCTGCGCCGCTCAACGTCGGCGATGAAGCGCGCTCACGGAAGGCGCCGCGTGACGCGCTCGATGCTGCGCGCCCGCCCGCTCTCGTCGTCGACGTCGACCAGCACCGCGCGCAGCTGCAAGTTGCCCTCGGCGAGCTTGTACCCGACCGGCCGGTTGGTGACGAACTTCTTCACCGAGCACTCCGGATCGATACCGATCACGGACGCGTACGGCCCGGTCATGCCGACGTCGGTGAGGTACGCGGTGCCCCGCGGCAGGATCTCCTCGTCGGCGGTCGGCACGTGCGTATGCGTGCCCCACACCGCGCTGACGCGGCCGTCGAGGTGCCAGCCCATCGCGCGCTTTTCGCTCGACGCCTCGCCGTGCACGTCGACCAGGACGACGCGCGCGCGGCCGCCGATCTCGCCGAGCGCCCGCTCGACGGCGTGGAACGGATTCTCCACCGCCTCCATGAAGGTGCGCGCGATCAGGTTCACCACCGCGAACGAGCGGCCGTCGGCGAGCGTGTAGACGCCGAGCCCGCGCCCCGGCGCGCCCGCCGGATAGTTGTACGGCCTGAGCGCGCGCGGCTCGCGCTCGAGGTAGCCGCCGTACTCGCGGTGCTTCCAGGTGTGATTGCCGCCGGTGATCGCGTGCGCGCCGACGGCGAACAGATCGTCGGCGGTCTCCGGCGTGGTGCCGAGCCCGCCGGCCGAGTTCTCGGCGTTGGCCACCACCACGTCCACCGCCAGCTCGCGCACGACCTCGGGCAGGAGCGCGCGCAGCACGTCGCGCCCCGGTTTCCCGATCACGTCCCCGATGCCGAGGACGCGCATTACTTGGCGTAGTCGACCGAGCGCGTCTCGCGGATCACGCACACGCGGACCTGGCCGGGATACGCCGCCTCGTCCTCGATGCGCTTGGCGATGTCCTTGGCCAGGAGCAGCGACTGCTCGTCGGAGACTTGCGAGTTCTCGACCAGCACGCGCACCTCGCGGCCGGCCTGGATGGCGAACGCCTTCTGCACGCCGGCGAAGCCTTCGGCCAGCTTCTCCAGATCGCCGAGGCGCGTGACGTAGGACGCGAGCAGCTCCTGGCGCGCGCCGGGGCGCTGGCCGGAGAGCACGTTGGCCGCGTCGACGATGTGCGACAGCACCGAGCTCGGCGCCTCGTCGCCGTGATGTTGCGCGATCGCGGCGCACACCTGCGGCGACTCGTTGAACTTGCGCGCCAGCTGCGCGCCGACGGTGGCGTGCGGCCCTTCGACCTCGTGATCGACGCCTTTGCCGATGTCGTGGAGCAGCCCGGCGCGTCGCGCCAGCTTGACGTTGAGCCCGAGCTCGCCGGCCATGATCCCGGCGAGCAGCCCGACCTCGATCGAGTGCTGCAGCAGGTTCTGCGCGTACGACGCGCGCCACTTGAGCCGTCCGAGCGCGCGCACCAGCTCCGGATGCACCTTGTGCAGCCCGAGATCGAACACCGCCTGCTCGCCCGCCTCCTTCGCCTGCGCCTCGACCTCGTCGGTGCACTTGGCGACCACCTCCTCGATGCGCGTCGGGTGGATGCGCCCGTCGGCGATCAGCCGCGTCAGCGCCAGCTTGGCGATCTCGCGCCGCACCGGGTTGAAGCACGAGATGATCACCGCCTCCGGCGTGTCGTCGATGATCAGATCGATCCCGGTGGCCGCCTCGAGCGCGCGGATGTTGCGCCCCTCGCGCCCGATGATGCGCCCCTTGAGATCATCCGACGGCAGCTGCACCACGCTGACCGTGCGCTCGGTGACGTACTCGCCGGCGTAGCGCTGGATCGCGGTGCCGAGGATGCGCTTCGACTTCTCCTCGGCTTCGCTCTTGGCCGCGTCTTCGATGCGCTTGATCTCGACGGCGGCGCTCTTGCGCGCCTCCTCGATCACCTGCGCCTCGAGCGCCTTGCGCGCCTCCTCCGCCGACATGCCGGCGAGCTTCTCGAGGCGCTGCTTGGATTCGTTGAGTAGCTCCTCGGCGCGCTTGGCGGTGGCCTCGGCCGCCTGCTCGCGGCCGGCGACCGTCTTCTCCTTGCGCTCGAAGTCCTGCTCGCGGCCGGCGAGCGTGCCCGACTTCTTGGCCAGCTCCTCCTCGCGGCGGCGCAGCGCCTCTTCGCTCTTTTGCAATTCGGAGCGGCGCTCCTTCACCTCGCGCTCGGCTTGCGCGGTGGCCTCGAGCGCCTTCTCCTGCGCCTCGAGCGCGGCCGCGCGTTTGAGCTCGGCCGCCTCGGCGCGCGCCGACTCGACGAGCTTTTGCCGCTCGGCCTCGGGCATGGCGCTCTTGGGGCCGGCGAGGAGCCTGGTCCCGAGCAGCGCGCCGACCACCAGCGCCGCTGCGCACAGGACAATCCCGATCGCTATCGTCACGACTGCACCTTCAAGACTGCACCTCCCCGGGTGCGTGAGCGGAGCGCGCGCCGGTCGGGCGGGCTCCGTCGGGGGTCACGATCAAATCGACCGGCTCGTCGCCTTCCTGGCGCGGCAGCCCGTCGAGCAACTGGAACGAATGAGCCAAACCGATGCGCAGCGTGCGCGGCGAGCCGGCGAGCGCGCGGTCGTAGTAGCCGCCGCCCTGGCCGAGGCGGTGCCCGTCGCGATCGAACGCTACGCCGGGCACGAGCACGACCTCGCACGCGTCGAGCGCGATCGCGGGCGCGTCGGGCCGCGGCGCGGGAATGCCGTACGTTCCCAGCGCCAGCTCGCCGACGCGGGCGGCGTGGAACACCAGCCGCTCGCCGTCGACGCGCGGATAGGCCACGCGGGCGCCGCGCGCGTGCAGCCGCTCGGCGGTCTGCGCCGGATCGATCTCGCCGCGCCGCGCCGCGTACACCGCCACGTGCTGCGCGCCGTCGAGCACGGGCAGCCGATCGAGCCAGCGGCAAACTGCCGCAGACGCCGCGCGCACCTCGGCCGGGGCGAGCGCCGCCCGTTCGGCTCTGAGCCGAGCTCTCAGCTCGTCCTTTCTTGCGCGTACGTCGTCCACGGCCTTCGGCACCTCGTGCTCCCGGCCGCCGGTGAGGTCCTCACGGACCCCGCTGCTTCCCCTGGGCTACGGCGGCGATCCGCCGCGCTCCACCATCCACGTCGCTATCTTCACCGGGTACTGGGCCCCATGGGAATGACAGTCAGGATCTATGATGAACACTCGCCCGACGGCGAATGATTGGCCGATCACGATTTGACCTCGCGGTCGAGGAACTCGCGGATGGCGCGCGACTTGTCCCGCACGCGCGCGCGCAGCTCGCGCCGCCCGCGCTTCTCGCGCTCGAGCTCGTCGGCGAGCTGCAGCGCCGCCAGCACCGCCACCGCGTGCGGCGCGGCGGTCTTGGCGCCCCGCTGCACCTCGCGCATCTTCTCGTCGACGAGCGTCGCCAGGCCCTGGACGTAGGCCTCTTCGGCATCGCTCTTCAGCGTGAAGCGTTGCCCGGCGATGGTGACGGCGACGGAGCGTTTCAAGCGAGCCTGGTCCTCAAGTTAGTCAAACACCCGAGTTTATCTCGTGACCTCGCTGTGTCAACGGCTACACGGTCAGGGTGGTGACCTGGTTCGGGCCAAAGTGCCCCAAGTTGCCTCCGATGGAGAATTCGGTCGAGCCACTCACGAAGCGCTTTCCGTACGACGGCAGTTCGGGTGATCGAAGCGCCCGTCGACGCGGCCAGCTTGTAAGCTCCACCTGAACCGTGCCGACGCCCCTGTCATTCCGCGGTCGAGTCACTGGCCCCTCCTCGCAGAGCCTCGCCTTGAGCGTGGCGGAGGCGGAGTGTACGCTCCCCGCTCGACGCTCAGGAGGCTCGCCTGCTGTCGTTCCCCCCATTTCGCCTGGATCTCGACACGGAGCGTCTGTGGCGCGACGACAAGGAGGTTCAGCTTCGTCGCAAGCCGTTCGCGATCCTTCGCTACCTCGTCCAGAACCCGCAACGGCTGGTGACCCAAGCGGAGATCGTGGAGGCCGTGTGGGGGAAGATCGCGATGAGCGAAAGCTTGCTCCGAACCCATGTTCGCGATCTGCGCGGCACCCTTGGTGAGGGTTTCGTCGAGACCGTTGTGGGGCGCGGCTATCGCTTCGCAGCCGGCATCGAGCAGGTGTACGAAGACCGTGCGTCGGTCGGCCACCAGGAGTCGCCGGCGGAGACCATCGCCGAACGCGTCGTCGGACGAGACCGAGAAATCGAAGCTCTTCTCGCCGCGCTGCGGTCCGCCCGCGACCATCGCCGCACGACTGTCTTCGTGACGGGAGAGGCGGGCGTCGGCAAGACGACGCTCGTCGACGCATTCCTCGAGACCGCCGGCACCCGGGCGTCGCTCGTCGGTCGTGGCGCGTGCGTCGAGCAATACGGGACGGCGCAGGCATTTCTCCCGGTGCTCGACGCAATCGGCACGTTATGCCGAGGTCGTGACGGTGCGCGCGCCATCGATGTGTTCACCCAGCACGCGCCCACGTGGCTCGCGCAGATGCCGGGGCTCGTGAGCGCCGCTCGGTTCGCCGAGCTGCAGCGCCGTGCGAGCGGCGCCACGCAGGCGCGCTCGCTCCAGGAGCTTGCGGAGGCGCTCACTGCATTGAGCGCCCACGCCCCAGTGATCCTCGTCTTCGACGATCTCCACTGGACCGACCCATCGACGGCCGAGATCCTTGCGTTCATGGCGAGCAGGCGCGAGCCAGCGCGATTGCTCATCCTCGGCACCTATCGACCCGCCGAGGTGCCACGCGGGCACCCCGTTTCGAAGCTCACGGGCGAGCTCGTCGCGCATCGGCAGGCGTCGACCATCGCGCTCGACGGTCTCGGCATCGAGTCCGTCGACGCCTACCTGGCGAAGCGTTTCCCGAACCACCGCTTCCCGCCCGCGTTCACCGGAACGCTCCACCAATCGACGGGCGGGAATCCTCTCTTCCTCACGACATTGGTGGACGATCTGGAAGCGCAGGGCCTCCTCCGCAAGCGTGACGGCCAGTGGGAGCTTGCGACGAGCGTGCAAGACGTCGCGGCCCGGCGGCCCGACAGTATTCGCCGGCTGATCGACACGCAGATCGATCGATTGCCAGCGGTCGAACAGAGAATCATCGAGGTAGCGGCGGTCGCCGGCATGACCTTCACCGCCGGGCTGGTCGCCTACGCGCTCGACGCCGACGCCGACGGCGTCGACTCGGCGTGTGAGTCGCTCGCGAACGAGCGACGACTCCTCCGCTACGTCGGGACCGAGACCTGGCCGGATGGCACGATACAATCGCGGTACGCATTCGGCCACTCGCTGTTCGAACACGCGGCGCGGATGCGGAGCACGTCGGCGACGGTCCGAGCGTGGCATCGAAAACTCGGGGAGCGGCTCGAGGCGGGTTATGCGCACCGAGAAGAAGAGGTCGCCGCGGAGCTGGCCGTGCACTTCGAGAGCGGACAGATACCGGCGAAGGCCGCCCGCTATCACCTCGCTGCGGGAGACCGCGCAGGCCTGAATCGCGGATTGCACGAGTCGATCACGCACTACCAGCGCGTCCGCGCGCTCACCGACGGCTTGCCGGAGAGTCGAGAGCGCGACGCGCTTGGGATGCGCGCCGCGCTCGGTCTCGGTTGGCGGCTGTATGGGCGTGACGGATTGACGGACGATGCGCTTCCGCTCCTGGAGAAGGCGAGAGCGCTCGCGGCACGCCTCGACGACAAGGCGTCGCTCGCAGATGCGCTGATCCGCCTCGAAGTGCTGAGCCTGGTGCGCGGGGACCTGCGCGCGGCGAGCGGCCATGCGCGCGCGGCCGCCCCGCTGCTCGAGCATCTACCCGACGCGCTTCGCGCGTTCGCCGACGAGTTCGAGGCGCTCACGGTGCTCATCCGCGGGGATCTCGAGGACGCATGCCGGCGGTTCGAGGCGATCGGGATCATCCGCCTGGCGGAGGGGGCACCGGCGCCGGAGGCCGAGGAGGCGCGCATCGCCGCCATGGCGTGGGGCGGCTATGCGCTGTGGCTGGCGGGAAAACCGGATCAGGCTGTCACGTTGGTGCGTCGAGGTTACGAGGCTGCCGACGCGCTGAAGGATCCCTGGGAGCTTGCGGCGGTGCTGAGCGACTGGGCCACGCTGCACGCGTGGCGCCGCGAGCCGGCGAAGGCCAAAGAGCTCGCGCAGCGCTCCCTCGAGCTGGCTGGACAGGGGACGTTCGGCCTGTGGACGCGGCGCGCGGACCTCGTGCTCCGTTGGGCCGAGGCGGTGCTCGGTACGCCGCTCTCGGAAGAGCGCGCCGGTGAGGTGGAAAAGCCGTGGGAAGGCTTTTGGCACGGCCGAACGATGGCCTCCGTGCTCCTCGCCGCCACGTACGCCCGCTTGGGTCGCACGGAAGAAGCGCTGGAAGTGGTCTCAGAGGCGCTCGCCTCGATCGAGACGAGCGAAGAGCGTTGGCTCGAGTCGGAGCTTCATCGTCTTCGAGGAGAGCTTCTGCAGTCGAACGACGCTGCGGAAGCGGAACGCTCGATCGCAGCAGCGCTCGAGATCGCGCGCAAGCAGTCCTCGACGTCCCTCGAGCTGCGCGCGGCGCTGAGCCTTCACGCCATCACCTCCGGAGCGAAGAAGAAGCGTGCACGCGCGGACGTCGCCCGAGCGCTCTCGCGCATCACGGGCGGCACGGACGCTCCGGACGTGGTCGAGGCGCGCAAAGTCGTCGAAGCGAAATAATTTGTCGCGTTTTTCACGGAGGTCAACTCGGCCTCCGCCTAGGTTCCAGGACAGCGTCGAGCTGTTTGTCGACGGTGGCGCAGCGCAGGTGTGACAGGAGGAGACCCATGAAAACCGCAACCGAGCTGATGAGAGCCTATACCGCCACGATCCGGGAGCCGGCCGCGGTCGCTGCGCTGTTCGCGGACGACGGTGTCCTCGAGCTGTATACGCTGAACCTGCGCGCGCAAGGGCCGGCGGAGATCGAGCGTTTCATCGCGGACCTGTTTACGAAGGTGCCGGACTTTCGCTTCCACGACATCCGGATCTTGATCGAGACGCCGGATCGAGCGTTCGGCGAATACTCTGTGGAGGCCAAGGTACTGTCGACTGGCAAAGTGTACCGACAGACCTACGCTGGGTTTCTGGTGGCCGAGGGCGGCAAGATCAAGCTGCTGCGCGAGGCATGCGATACGCTCGCTGCTGCGCGCGCGTTTGAAAAGTAGCTCCCGATCATCCCTTGCTGGCGAATGTCATCGACGAGGTCAGCTCCACGCTGAAAAACAGCTTGGTGGCATTGGCCGTAGTGTCCGTATCGCTTTCAATTGAATCACCACTTGCGCGCGCGGAGGCAACTTCACGAATGAACGCCGTTCAGCTTCTTCAGGAGTACACCAGACGCGTCTCTCCAGAACATGTCGACGAGGTATTTGACCTGTTCTCCGACGACGCACTTCTCGAGTTTCCGTTTTTCAAATCGATTGGAATTGGCGACCACCTGACTGGAAAGGAGGCAATTCGCAAGCAAGTTGCCCCGTTCATCAAAAGCGAAACAGAGAACTTCAGATTCCACGACATCAAGATCTGGGCATCAGCCGATCCGGACCGCGCTTTTGGCGAATACTCCGTTACCGCAAAGATCAAATCGACGGGCCGAATGTACATTCAAACATATGTGGCCCGCTGCGAAACGAAGAACGGAAAAATCGTTCACCTCGTCGAATACGGAAACCCGATCAATAGCGCTATCGCGATCTTTCCCGGGGGTCTTCGAGACCTGACTATGAAGAAATGAGTTCGATCCTGGTGAGCGGAGGTAACAGCGGCATCGGCCTCGCGGCCGCGCGGGAATTCGTGCGCGCGAGCCACCGCGTCGTTCTCCTCGGACGCGACCCGAACAAGGGTAAGGAGGCCCTCGAGTCCCTGGGTGACGCGCGCAACCGCGCCTCGTTCATCGCCGTCGACCTCTCGACACACGAAGGTGTTCGAGGGGCGGCGAAGCGTGTCCTCGCCGAGAACGACTCGTTCGACGCGGTCCTCCACTCGACCGGCGTCTTCACGACTGAAGACGTGCGAACGGTAGACGGGCTCAATCTCTTCTTCGCAGTCAACTACCTGAGCCGTTACCACCTCACGCAGCTCCTCTTGCCCGCCTTGCGCCGTGTCGAGCGAGCGCGTGTCGTAATGATGACCGCGAGCGTCTCGGTCTCGACGCCGATCGACGTTCGACAGTTCCCCAGATTCGAGCCGTTCGACTTGTGGCGCATGCGGTTGCCGATTCAGGTCGCCAATCACCACTATGCCGCCCATCTCTCGCGAAGCGAGCCTGGGCTCCTGGCTGGTGTCATCAATGCGGGTAGCGCGAAGACGGACATCTTGCGCTCGATGCCGTGGTACATGCGAGCGATTGCGACCGTTGTGGTCCCGATATTCTTCAACTCGATTGCAGAGTCGGCTCACAACGCCGTCGAGGCCTGCTTACGCGACGATTGGGCCGCTGCGACCTATTGGGAAAAGCCGGGGAACTTCGAACACCGTACGCCCATCGTTCTCGACGAGACCGTCACGCGTCGGCTCATGCACGCGTCACGAGAGATCACTGGGGCGTAGTAGCTGCGTGTCGCGTCCTATTTGTCGCGTTTTTGACGACTGTCAACTCGGTCCGCCCCTACCTTCCAGCCCGTGATTGAGGAGGATAGGACAATGACCAATGCAGAGACCGTCGTGCGCCGCGCGTATCACGCGGCTGAGGGAAACGTCATGGACGTGCAGGGGTACATGGATCTGTTCGCCGATGACGGCGTGCTCAATGCCATGGGCCTGGGTAGCTACCGCGGCAAGCATCTGGGAGAGCCAGTTGTCTTCATGGCCAAGATGGCTCCCGACATTCACCGGGAGCTCCACCAGGTTCACGTCGTCGGGAACTTCGTCGCGATCGAGCTGTCGATTCGGGGCACCTTCACCGGGACGTTCGAGACGCCCGTAGGCGTCATCCAGCCGACCGGCGCCAAGATCGATATCCCGTGCGCCGACCTGTGGTATGTCGAAAACGGCAAGATCAAAGAATTCAACTGCTATCCCAGCTTCAACATCATGTTCGCCCAGATTGGCGTCCAACCTGACTTTGCGACCGCGGTCAAGCGCGGCAGGCCGTGAAGTAAATCGGAGTCTCGAGGCTCGGTTCGTCATCCGGAGCGCGGACCGCCGAGGCAACGAACTATTCGAGCGCGGCACCCTCGAGCGCGGCGAGGCGAACCAACTCGGCGACGGAGTGCACGCCGAGCTTTCGGAGAATGCGCGCGCGATGGGTCTCGACGGTCTTGATGGCGACCGCCAGCCCCTCGGCGATCTCGACGTTGCTGCGTCCCCGCACCAGCAGATCGAACACCTCGCGCTCGCGCGGCGTGAGGCGCCCGAACGGCGCCGTTTCGTCGCCTTCGGCGCGCACGCCGGCCGGCGCGGGCGAGGGTTCGAGACCCTCCGCGCAATAGCGCCCGCCCGCCGCGACGCGGCGGATCGCCTCCACGATCTGCGCCTTCGGTTGACTCTTCAGCGCAAAGCCGGACGCGCCGGCGGCGAATGCGCGCGTGACGTAGTCGTTTCTCGCGTAGCCCGACAAAATCAAGATCCGCGCGTCCTCGTGCCCATCGAGGAGCCTCGGGATGGCCGCCACCCCGTTGGTGTCCGGGAGCGACATGTCGAGCACGATGAGCGCCGGCTGGGTCTCGCGCGCCACCTGGTACGCCTCGCGCGCGTCACGCGCCATGCCCACCACCTGCAGATCTTCGTAGTGGGCGAGCTCGGCCGCGAGCCCCTCGCGCAGAAACTCGTGATCGTCGACCAGCAAGATCGTCGTCTTCATGGTGCCACCATCTCGACGGTACAGCCGCCCGCCGATCGTCGCAATCCCGGAGCCTGTCAGCGGTCCGCCTCGACCGGCAGCTCGACGACGAAGCGCGCGCCGCGGCTCGGCTCGCCCTCGACGCGAATCTCGCCGCCGTGCGCCTTCACGATCTCGGCGGTGATGTAGAGCCCGAGCCCGAGCCCCGGCGTCGACGTGCGGTCGATGCGCTCGTACGGGCGAAAGATGCGCTCGCGCGCCTCGAGCGGGATGCCCTTGCCGCCGTCCTCGACGCTGAGGAGCGCGAGCGAGCCCCGGCGCGCGACCGCGACGCGGATCGGAGCGCCGGGGCCGTACTTCGCCGCATTCGAGATCAAGTTGGCGACCACCTGCTCGAGCCGGACCCGATCCCAGCGCCCGTACACCGGCTCGAGCTCGAGCTCGACCGACGAGCCGCTGTGGTGCAGGAGTTCGTCGGCGCGCTCCACGCTCACGCGCACCACGTCGGCGAGGTCGACCTGTTCGAACGAGAGGCTGAGCCGGCCTCCGCCGATGCTGCCGACGTCGAGCAGCTTCCCGACGAGATCGGTGAGCTGCTGCTTCTGCTTCTCGATGTTGGCGGTCAAGGCGAGCGCCCGCTCGAGCGCGGGCGGCGTGCTCTGCAGCGCGCGGCGCAACAGCAGGATCTGAAACTCGAGCGTGGCGAGCGGATTGCGCAGCTCGTGCGCGGCGATCGAGAACCGCCGATCGCGCGCTTCGATCTCGGTCCGCGCCTTGCGGTGCAGCTCCTCCTGCTGGAGGTGCCCGCGCAGATCGGTTGCGATGACACAGAAGAGCGCGAGGTCGCCGATCGACAGACTGCTCACCGAGAGCTGCACCGGCGTGCCCGTCGCCAGCTCGACCTCGGCGCGCGCGGAGCGCGAGTGGGCGCGCGCGAGCAGCTCGGCGACGCGCGGCTGGTCGCCGGCCGCCACCAACTCGGCGAGCGTACGCCCGCGCAAGAGCTCGCCGCCCGCGCCGGCCAGCGCGCCGAAGCACGAGTTGTGATAGGTGACGAGCCCGTCGGTGGTGGTCAGCGCCGCGCCTTCGTTCATCGCCTCGACCAGCAGGCGATACGGATGGCTGGGATCGCGGAACGTGAATACCTCGTCGCCGCCCTGCGGTCCCGCCACCACGACGGCGTCGAGCTGCCCGAAGCGCAGCGCGCGCAACGTCTCCGCCGCCTCGTCGAGCGTGACGGTCAATTCCCCGATTTGGATCTCGTGCTTCATGACGCCGTCCTCAAGTGAGCGCCTTCAGGTCGAGGCCGATCAGCACGCGCTCGGTGTTCGATAGATCGCCGATGATCTTCTTCAGCGGCGCAGGAAGTTTGCGCACCAGCGTCGGCACCGCAAGGATCTGATCGCCCTTGGCGAGCTGCGGTTTCTCCAGCAGATCGATTACCTCTACAGAATAGCGCCCGTTGAGATGGGTGTCGCAGACCTTCTTGAGATTTGCGAGCGCGGCGATCGATCGCGCGTTCTGGCCGGCGACGTAGAGCCTGAGCTCGTATTCGGCGGCGGGTTTGCTCTGCTTGCGGCTCATCGCCTGCTCGCTTTCCGCGGGCTCGGTTTGTTGCGCCGGCTTCGGGCCATCGCGCGCTCCGCCTCGTCCGCGCGGGCCGCGCGCCGCTCTTCGCCGGTCGCGGTCTGGCCGAGCTCGTTCTCGACGCCGCGCAGCTCGCTCTCGATCGCCGCCAACTGCGCCGCGAGCATCTTGCGGCGCGTCTCGAGCTGGCTCTCGCGCCGCGCCACTTCGGCGCGCCGCACCAGCTCCGCTTCCCGGTCGCGGGTCTCCTGCGCCAGGCGCGCCGAACCGGTCAGCACGCCGTGCTCGCCGAGGTAGGCGTCGCGCAGTTGAATACCGCGGCCCGTCAGCAGGAATTCGCGCACCTGATTGGAGTGACTCATCCCTCGCGACTTGAGCACCAGCAGCGTCCGGTTGCGTTCGCCCGCGATCTCCGTCTGGCGCACCATCAGCCAGGTGTCGATCAAGGATGAGATCCCGACGTCGGTCATCTCGATCGATC
>DASREC010000389.1:0-11182 GCA_035652295.1 Polyangia bacterium | reverse complement strand
GGACCGTCGAGAGCGGCGAGAGCGCCCTCCGCGAGCTCGAGCGCCGCAGCTACAACCTGGTCATCAGCGATCTCAAGATGGACCCCGGCATGGGGGGCCTCGAGCTGTTGGAGAAGATCGCCGAGCTCAAGATCAACGTCCTCACCGTGATCATGACCGGCTTCGGCACCGTCGAGACGGCGATCGAGGCCATGAAGAAGGGCGCCTACGACTACATCCTCAAGCCGTTCAAGATCGAGGAGGTGGTGCACGTCGTCGAGCGCGGGCTCGATCGGCAGCGGCTGCAGGCGGAGAACATCCGGCTCAAGGAGGCGGTGAGCCTCTACAAGGTCTCCGAGGCGATCGCGCAGTCGCTGTCGCTCGACACGGTGCTCGACCTGATCCTCGACGCGATGCTGGTCGAGGCGGAGGCCGACGTCGCGTCGCTGCTGCTCAAGGATCCCGGCACCGGCCTGTTCGTCGAGCGCACGCAGCGGCACGGGCCGAACGTGACCGGCGGCTTCTCGGGCGCGGTGAACATCGCCGAGGTGCTCGACCACTATCGCGTCGACAAGCCGATCCTGGCGCACGGGCTGCGCGCGCTGCGCTTCTTCGAGGAGCCGCCGAAAGATCGCCGGCTGGTGTCGTTCTGCTCGATCCCGCTCAAGGTGCAGGATCGCGTGATCGGCATGCTCAACGCCTACTCGTACACGCGCGGCCACAAGTTCTCCGAGGGGCAGCGCAAGATGCTCTCGGTGCTGGCGTCGCGCGCCGCGGTGTCGATCGAGAACGCGCGCCTCTACGAAGACCTGGTCTCGAAGCACCAGGACCTGGTCAAGGTGAACCAGTCGCTGGCGGAGAACTTCCGCGCGACCATCATCGGGTTCGCGCACGCGCTCGAGGAATCGGACAAGTACACGCGCGGGCACTCGGAGCGCGTGGCGTTCTACTCGTCGCTGACGGCGCGCGGGCTGACCTTGCCCGAGCCGGAGGTCGAGCGCGTGGTGCAGGCCGGGCTGATGCACGACATCGGCAAGATCGGCATCCGCTACGAGAAGCTCAACAAGCCGGGCAAGCTCACGCCGGAAGAAGTGGCGATGTTCCGCACGCACCCGGCCAAGGGCAAGCGCATCCTCGAGCCGATCCCGTCGATGGCGGAGCTGATCCCGGGCGCGTGGTGCCACCACGAGAACTGGGACGGCTCGGGCTATCCGCGCGGGCTGATGGGCGACAACATTCCGCTGCTCGGGCGCATCGTGGCGATCGCGGACACGTACGACGCGATGACCTCCGATCGCGCGTACCGCAAGGCGCTGCCGCACGACGTGTCGATCGCCGAGCTCGAGCGCTGCGCCGGCGCGCAGTTCGATGCCGAGCTGACGTCGGTGTTCATCGCCAAGGTCGAAGAGCACCGCCGCGAGCAGGTCGCGTCCGGCAAAGACGTCCCGCGCTAGTCTCTCGCGCCGCCGTCGGCGGCGTCGAGCTTGCCGCCCAGTTCCAGGTACTTTTTCAGCGCGTCGTCGGCGCCCGCGCGGTCGCCCGACGCGTCGAGCGCGAACGCCAGCACGTAGTAGGCATCGGCCATTTTTCCGTCGAGCGCGATGGCCGCGCGCGCCTCGGCGATCGCGCCGGGGTAATCTTTCAAGCGCAGGAGCGACAGGCCGAGATCGAAGTGCGCGACCACGTTCTTCGGATCGAGCGCCAGCGCCTTGCGGTACTCGGCGGCCGCCTGCTCGACGCGGCCGGCGGTGCCGTGCTCGACGCCGCGTCGCACCGCCTCCTCGATCGCGGTGTCGCGCTGGTGCGCGCGCCCGGCGAGCCCGAACCCGCCGCCGACGAGGCCGATCAAAAAGATCGATTCGAGCCCCACGCCCGCCGAGGAGACGCGCGGCGCCGCGCGCGCGCCGCCGCGATCGAGCAGCCAGGCGATCGCGCAGCCGGCGACGAAGCCGCCCGCGTGCGCCGCGTTGTCCGCGCCGACCGCCAGCCCGAAGACCAGTACCGTTATAGCCCAGCGGATCATCGAATCGCGCAGCTTTACGCCTTCCGCCCCTCCGGCCAGGTGCCCCGCCACCACGCCCGCGCCGATGAGCCCGCTGATCGCCCCCGACGCGCCCGCCGAAAGAAAGACCTCCCTCCAGTGCCACGCCAACGTCGCCGCCCAGCCCGCCAGCCCGGCCACCACGTAGAGCGCGACGAACCGCCCGCGCCCATAGCGCGGCTCCAGCCCCGCGCCGCCCTGCCAGAGCGCCAGCATGTTCATCGCCAGGTGCAGCGGCGTGAGGTGCATGAACATCGCCGTCACCAGCCTGAACGCCTCGCCCTGCCGCACGAGCTGCACGTCGAGCGCGCCGAACTCGAGCAGCGTTCCCGTCGAGAAATTGCGAAATTCAGCGCCGCCCGTCACCCCCACCATCGCGGCGTAGATGAGCAGATTGAGCACGATCAAGAGGTGGGTCGTCTTCATCCCGCGAACCTTCATATTGTGCTAGAAAAACGCGCATGCCGTTAGTCCCCGAGCCGCGCCAGATCGACGAGGAGATGAAGTCCAGCTTCATGGACTACGCGATGAGCGTCATCATCGCGCGCGCGCTGCCCGACGTGCGCGACGGGCTCAAGCCGGTCCACCGCCGCATCCTCTACACGCAGCACGTCCTCAACAACACCTGGAACCGCCCGTTCCTGAAATCGGCGCGCGTCGTCGGCGACTGCATGGGCAAGTTCCATCCGCACGGCGACGCGTCGATCTACGACGCGCTGGTGCGCATGGCGCAGGATTTTTCGATGCGCTATCCGCTCGCCGACGGGCAGGGCAACTGGGGCTCGATCGACAACGATCCGGCGGCGGCCATGCGCTACACCGAGGTGCGCCTCACGCGCCTCGCCTCCGAGCTGCTGGTCGACATCGACAAAGAGACCATCGACTGGGCGCGCAACTACGACGACAAGGAGGACGAGCCGACCGTCCTCCCGGCCAAGGTGCCCAACCTGCTGGTCAACGGCTCCGCAGGGATCGCCGTCGGCATGGCCACCAACATCCCGCCGCACAACCTCGGCGAGATCGTCACCGGCGCCATCGCGCTCGCGCGCAATCCGCAGCTCAGCGTCGACGACCTGATGCAGTTCATCCCCGGCCCCGATTTTCCGACGGCGGGATCGATCTACGGGCGGCAGGGCATCCGCCTGGCGTTCCACACCGGGCGCGGCTCGATCGTGATGCGCGGCAAGGCGGAGTTCGAGGAGCACAAGAACGGGCGCAGCTCGATCGTGGTCACCGAGATCCCGTACATGGTGATCAAGGCGCGCCTGATCGAGAAGGTCGCCGAGCTGGTCAAGGAGAAGAAGCTCGAGGGCATCAGCGACATCCGCGACGAGTCGAACCGCAACGGCATGCGCATCGTCTTCGATCTGAAGAAGGACGCGCCGGGCGCGGTGGTGCTCAACAACCTCTACAAGATGACGCCGCTGCAGTCGTCGTTCGGCGTGATCATGCTGGCGATCGTCGACAACCAGCCGCGCCTGCTCTCGCTCAAGGACGCGCTCCAGCACTTCATCGATCACCGGCGCAACGTGGTCACGCGCCGCTCGCTGTTCGAATTGAAAGAGGCGAAGGCGCGGCAGGAGATCGTCGAGGGGTTGGTGATCGCCGTCGACAACATCGACCGCGTCATCCAGATCATCCGCTCGGCGAAAGACCCCGAAGAGGCGAAACAGAACCTTTTAGCCGAGCCGTTCATGGGGCTCGAGGAGTTCTTGCGGCGCGCGGGGCGCTCGCAGGCGGAGATCGACAAGCGCACCGAGCGCGGCGACTACCTGCTGTCGGATCGGCAGGCGCAGGCGATCCTCGACATGCGGCTCCAGCGGCTCACCGGGCTCGAGCGCGAAAAGCTCGACGAGGAGTTCCGCGCGCTGTGCGAGACCATCGATCGGCTGGAGCGGATCCTGTCGGATCCGGACGTGCTGCTCCAGGTGATCATCGACGAGCTGGAGGCGCTCAAGGCGCAGTTCGGCGATCCGCGCCGCACCGTGATCGTCGACGACGAAGGCGAGATCGCCGTCGAGGAGCTGATCGCCGAAGAGGACATGGTGGTCACCGTCTCGCACGGCGGCTACGTCAAGCGCAACTCGGTGTCGACCTACCGCGCGCAGAAGCGCGGCGGGCGCGGCATCACCGGCGCGTCGACCAAAGACGAAGACTTCGTGGCGCAGCTGTTCGTCGCCTCGACGCACGATCACCTGCTGATGTTCACGTCGCAGGGGCGCGCGTACGTCAAGCGCGTCTACGAATTGCCCGAGGGCTCGCGCGCGTCGCGCGGCAAGGCGCTGGTCAACGTGCTCGAGCTGAAAGAGGGCGAGCGCGTGGTCGAGATGCTGCCGCTCAAGCAGTTCGAAGAGGGCAAGTTCGTGTTCATGGCGACGCAGAAAGGCGTGGTCAAGAAGACCGCGCTCGACGCGTTCTCCAACATCCGCTCGACGGGGATCATCGCGCTGTCGATCGACGAGGGCGACAAGCTCGTCGAGGTGCGCATGACCGACGGCGAGCACGACGTGCTCCTGGCGACGCGCGAAGGGCGCGCGATCCGTTTTCCCGAGACGAAGGTGCGCGCGATGGGACGCACCGCGCGCGGCGTCAAGGGGATCGCGCTGCGCGAGAGCGACGAGGTGGTCGCGTGCGAGGCGTTCCCGCGCAACGCGCCGGCGACGCTGATGACCGTCTGCGAGAACGGCTACGGCAAGCGCACGCCGGTGGCCGACTACCCGATCAAGGGACGCGGCGGCTACGGCGTCATCACCATCAAGACCACCGAGCGCAACGGCAAGGTCATCGGCTGCCGCCTGGTCTCCGACGGGCAGGACCTGATGATCATCACCTCGGGCGGAAAATTGATCCGCATGCCCGTCGACGGAATTCGCGCCATGGCGCGCAACACGCAAGGCGTGCGGCTGATCCGCGTCGACGAGGGCGAGAAGGTGGTGGCGATCGAGAGCCTGGCCGAGCGCGAGGAGGAGGCCGGCGAGGTGCAGGCCGCGCCCGTCGAGGTGATCGAGGGCGAGGAAGATCTCTCGGAGGAGGCCGACGACACCGTCGAGTTCGAGACCGAGACCGACGGCGAAGAGAGCGACGAGTAGGCGCCGATGAAGCGAGAGCGATCGAAAGAGCTGTTCGCGCGCGCGCGGCGCGTGATCCCCGGCGGCGTGAACTCGCCGGTGCGCGCGTTTCGCGGCGTCGGCGGCGATCCGGTGTTCGTGGCGCGCGCGCGCGGCGCGTATCTGTGGGACGTCGACGGGAACGAGTACGTCGACTACGTCGGCTCGTGGGGCCCGATGATCCTCGGGCACGCGCATCCGGAGGTGCTCGAGGCGGTGAACGCGGCGGCGGCCGGCGGCACCAGCTTCGGCGCGCCGACCGAGCGCGAGGTCGAGCTGGCGGAGAAGATCGCGCGCGCGGTGCCGTCGATGCAGGTGGTGCGCATGGTGTCGTCGGGCACCGAGGCCACCATGTCGGCGCTCCGGCTGGCGCGCGGCGCGACCGGGCGCGATCGCTTCGTCAAAATCGACGGCGGCTATCACGGCCACGCCGACTGCCTGCTGGTCAAAGCCGGCTCGGGCGCGGCCACGCTCGGGCTGCCCGGCTCGGCCGGCGTCACGCCCGGCACCGCCGCCGACACGGTCACCGTCGCGTGGAACGATCTCGACGCGCTCGCCGCCGCGTTTCGCCCGCACGCGGGCTCGCCGATCGCAGCGGTCATCATCGAGCCGGTCTGCGGCAACATGGGCTGCGTGCCGCCGCGCGCCGGCTACCTCGAGGGCGTGCGCGCGCTGACGCGCGAGTTCGGCGCGCTCCTGATCTTCGACGAGGTGATGACCGGCTTTCGCGTCGCGTTCGGCGGCGCGCAGGCGCGCTACGCGATCGAGCCCGACCTCACGTGCCTCGGCAAGATCATCGGCGGCGGGCTGCCGGCGGCGGCGTACGGCGGGCGCGAGGACCTGATGCGCAAGATCGCCCCCGACGGCGCCGTCTACCAGGCGGGCACGCTCTCGGGCAACCCGCTCGCCGTCGCCGCCGGCCTGAAGACGCTCGAGCTGCTCGAGCGGCCGGGCACCTACGAAGCGCTCGAGCGCGCGTCGGCCAAGCTGGTCGACGGGCTCGCCGAGCTGGCGCGCGAGGCCTCGGTGCCGCTCACGTCCAACCGCGTGGCGTCGATGTTCACCGGCTTCTTCACCGCCGACGAGGTCTTCGACTACGCGAGCGCCAAGAAATCGGACACCGCGCGTTTCGGCAAATTCTTTCACGCCATGCTCGACCAGGGCGTGTACCTCGCGCCGTCGCAGTTCGAGGCGGCGTTCGTCTCGCTGGCGCACGACGACGCGGCGCTCGACCGCACGCTCACCGCCGCGCGCGCCGCCTTCCGCGCGCTCTAGACGCGCGCCCGGTGCACGCAGCAGTTGACCATGTGAACGCAGCGTGTTAAGAGCGCGCACGCCTCGGCCAAGGAGGGCTGCCCGATCGACAAAAAGATGCTCCAGGCGACCTCGAGGTATTCCTATCTCGGCCTGTTCTTCGGCATCGCGGTCGTCCTCGGATTCTTCGGCGGCCGCTGGCTCGACCGTCGGTGGCACACGGATCCGTGGCTGAGCATGGCGGGCTTGTTGGTCGGTGTGGCGGCGGGGTTTCGCGAACTTTATAGATTGAGCAAGCGGGCGCTCGAGGACGAAAAGAAGAGCTGATGGAGACCAAGCACCTCATCGCCGTCGAGAAATGGACCCTGGCGCTGGCCGCCGTGGTGATCGGCGCGGCGATCCTGGTGCTCGGCCGGCGCGCGGCGTTCGGCGCGTCGCTCGGCGCCGGGCTGATGGCGCTCAACGCCTACGCGCTGCGCCGCATCGGGCAGCGCGCGTTCAAGACCTTCAAGAAGCCGGGCGCGGCGGTGCTGCTGTTCAACCTGAAGATGGGCGTGCTCATCGCGCTCGTGTGGGCGGCGATCCGCTGGCTGCACGTCGATCCGATCGCGTTCGTCGTCGGAATTTCCATCTTCCCCGTGGCGATCGTCATCGTCGCGATCCGCCACTCACTCGCTCAGCCGACCGAGCCCAACGGAGACGAAGGCCAGACCCATGGGTGAGGAATCCACCTGGTTCGATCTGCTGCCGGGGACGCGCAACCTCGAGCTGTTCGCGCAGCACTACTTCCAGCGCAAGGCGATGCTCCAGCAGTTCCCGACGGCGTTCTCGATGACGCACGTGTTCTCGGTGACGCTGGTGCTCCTGTTCGTCGCGCTCGGCGCGTTCACCTTCAAGCGCGCGATGGCGCGCGGCGGCGAGCACGCCATCGTCCCGCCGTCGAAGTTCAACCTGCGCAACCTGTTCGAGATGTTCGCCGACGCGGTGCTGGGCGTGGCCGAGGGCGTGATGGGCGAGAAGAACGCGCGCCGCTTCTTCCCGCTCATCGGCACGCTGGCGACGTTCATCTTCTTCTCGAACTGCCTCGCGCTGCTGCCCGGGTTCGCGCCGCCGACGGCGACGCTCAAGACCAACGTGGCGCTGGCGCTGTCGGTGTTCGTGTTGACGCACTACTACGGCGTGCGCGAGCACGGCCTCGCCTACTTCAAACATTTCCTCGGGCCGGTCATCTGGCTGGCGCCGCTGATGCTGCCGATCGAGCTGGTGAGCCACGTCGCGCGTCCGCTGTCGCTGTCGCTGCGCCTGCTCGGCAACATCGCCGCCGACCACAAGGTCGTGTCGGCGTTCTTCGCGCTGGTGCCGCTGCTCGTGCCGGTGCCGTTCCTGATCCTCGGCGTGCTCGTCTGCATCATCCAGACGATGGTGTTTTGCCTCCTGGCGATGGTGTACATCCAGGGCGCGGTGGCGCACGAAGGCCACGGCGACGAGCACGCAGGCGAGCACGCGCACGAGCAGGCACATGCCCACTAAATCCTTTTTGCGGAGGAATGAGATGAAACGGTTCGGAAAGATTGTGGTCGGGTTCTCGACGGCGGTGACCGCCATGCTCGTCGCCATGCCGGCGTTCGCGGAGGGCACGGCCGACGCGGCGGCGTTCAACGATCGCGACAAGTGGATCGCCGTGGCGGCGGGCTTCGGCATCGCGCTGGCGGCGTTCGGCGGCGCGCTCTCGCAGGGCCGCGCGGCCTCGACGGCGCTCGACGGCATCGCGCGCAACCCGGGCGCGGCCGACAAGCTGTTCACGCCGATGATCATCGGCCTGGCGCTCATCGAGTCGCTGGTGATCTACTCGCTGATCATCTCGTTCCTGCTCCTCGGCAAAGTTCACTAAGCCGAAGCGCTTCGCTTCACTTCACTTCAATCCGAACCGCGCATACGTGCGCGCGCGATCTTCTTTGATGTCGCGCAGCACCGCCTGAATTTTCTCGATCCCGTTTTTCTCGACGGTGGCGAAGTTGTCGCGCGCGATCTTTTCCGAGATCGGCACCGCCTGCGCGCGCCGCTCCAGCTCCGCCATCCCCGCCGCCGACCCATCGAACAGGAACTTGCCGCCGGGCGCGGGCGAGCGCACGGCGTCGAGCGCCGAGAAGCGCACCAGCTGCACCGACGGATCGGGCGAGCGGCGCAGGAACATCACCAGCCGCTCGGGCGACTCGCTCCCCCACGGCGCGTCGGGATGAAACGGCGCGAACGCGAACGGCCCGTGCTTGCGCGCGCGG
This sequence comes from Polyangia bacterium, assembly GCA_035652295.1. Taxonomy (GTDB): domain Bacteria; phylum Myxococcota_A; class Polyangia; order Palsa-1104; family Palsa-1104; genus DASREC01. The sequence continues at coordinate 2,522 of DASREC010000389.1, read as the reverse complement.
CGTTTGCCGTCGGCGTCGCGCAGCTCGCCGACGAACCGCTCGAAGTCGTCCGCGCCCGCCGTGTGGCGCGGAAAGATCAGGATCGCCACCGCCACGCGCGCGAGCGGCTCGAATTCGTCGACGGCGGCGAGCGCGGCGGCGAGCGGATCCTCGTCGAGGATCACGCGCCGCTCGAGCGCTGCGGTCTTGCGCGCGCCCTCGGCGAACGGGCAGAAGTTGAACGCTTCGACGACCTCGACGAGGTAGCGCGTGTGGACGCGCAGGACTTCTTCGCCAAGATCGCCAAGTGGTTCGCTAGAACTTATTCGTCACCGACAGGAACGTCATCTTGTCGTTGGTCTCGCGCAGCCGCCCCGAGAGCGTGCGCACGAAGTTCCACAGCAGCTCGTACGCGAGATCGCGATCGACGAACAAGAGGTCCTCGAGATCCTCTTTGCGGATCACGAACAGCCGGCACTTCTCGTGGACGATGGCGTGCGCCGAGCGCGGAAAGTCGTCGATCAGCGCCATCTCGCCGAAGTACGCGCCCGGCCGCAAGACCGCGAGCGCCTCTTCGCCCATGCCCGGCACCATGCGCGAGATGCGCACCGCGCCGTCGATGATCAGGTAGAACTTGTCGCCCTTGTCGCCCTCCTGAAAGATCGTCGCCGTGCCCGGGTGCTCCTCCTCCGAGCCGATGTCGGCGATGCGCCGCAGGTAGGCCGCCGGCAGCCCGGCGAAGAACTTGATCTTGCCGAGCAGATCGATCGCTTCGGCTGGCGTCACGTTTCCCCCTCAGATAACAGAATAGCAGGGTCCACTTCGTGTCCCTGCTAGTGACTAAGAAATCGTTCGGCGTCGATCGCCGCCATGCATCCGCTTCCGGCCGCCGACACCGCTTGGCGATACACGCTGTCGGCGACGTCGCCGGCGGCGAACACGCCCGGCACCTTGGTCGCGGTCTGCGCGTTCTTCTTGCCGGCGAGGATCAAGTAGCCGTTCTCGTCCATGTCGAGCTGACCCTTGAACAGGTCGGTGTTCGGCTGGTGCCCGATGGCCACGAACACGCCCTGGCAGTCGACGTGCACCAGCTCGCCCGTCTTCAGGTTGCGGACCTTGGCGCCCTTGACGCCGCCGTGACCCTGCTCGCCGAGGATCTCCTCGATCGCCGACGAGAGCATCCACTCGATCTTGGGATTGGCGCGCGCGCGCTCCTGCATGATCTTCGACGCGCGCAGATCGTCGCGGCGGTGGATGACGGTGACCTTGGCGGCGTGCTTGGTGAGGTACGTGGCCTCCTCCATCGCCGTGTCGCCGCCGCCGACGATGAGGACGTTCTGGTTGCGAAAGAAGAAGCCGTCGCACGTGGCGCACGCGGAGACGCCGTAGCCCTTGAGCTTCTCCTCCGTCGGGATGTTGAGCCACTTGGCCACCGCGCCGGTGGCGATGATCAGCGCGTCGCAGGTGACGGTGACGTCCTCGACGCCGGTGACGGTGATGGTGAACGGCCGCTTCTGCAGATCGACCTTCTCGACGTCGCCCTGCACGAACCTGGTACCGAAGCGCTCGGCCTGCGCGCGAAACGCCTGCATCAGATCGGGCCCGAGGATCCCCTTGGGGAAGCCGGGATAGTTCTCCACGTCGGTGGTGTTGACCAGCTGCCCGCCCGGCGGACCGCCGCGCTGAAGCCCTTCGATGACCAGCGGCGGGATGGCGGCGCGCGCGGCGTAGATGGCGGCGGTGAGCCCGGCCGGACCCGAGCCGATGATGGCGATGCGTTCGTGTCGAGTGTTCATGCGAAGCGTGAATATAACGAACTACGCTTCTCGTCGCTACCGCTACGTGCGGGACCAGACCTCGACGATGCGCTCGGCGGCATGGCCGTCCCACAGCGGCGGGCGCGTGCCGCGCGGAAAATCGCCGGCGAGGATCGCGGCCAGCGCGCGGCGCACCTTCGCCGGGTCGCGCCCGACGAGCTGGTTGGAGCCGACGCGGCAGGTGATCGGCCGCTCGGTGTTCTCGCGCAAGGTGAGGCACGGGATCGACAGCGCGGTGGTCTCCTCCTGTACGCCGCCCGAGTCGGTGAGCGCCAGCTTCGCGCCGTCGAGCAGCGCGATGAAGTCGAGGTAGCCGAGCGGCGGCAGGAGGCGCAGCCGCTCCGGAATGCGCGCGCCGCTCTGCCGCGCCGCTTCGAGCCGCGCCTGCGTGCGCGGGTGCACCGGAAAGATCACGTCCAGCTCGCCCGTCACCTGCTCGAGGATCGCCAAGAGCTGCGCCAGCGCCGCCGGCTCGTCGACGTTCGACGGCCGGTGCAGCGTCAGCACCGCGTAGCGCCCGCGCACGAGGCCCGCGTCGGCGAGGATCGGCCGCGCGCGCGCCGCCGCAATATGCGCGTCGAGCGCGTCGACCATCACGTTGCCGACGAAATGGATCGCCTTGTCGGGCCGCCCTTCGAGCAGCAGGTGCTCGCGCGCCTCGGGCGAGTGCGTGAACAGCCGCTCCGCCAGCGCGTCGGTGACGAGCCGGTTGATCTCCTCGGGCAT
>DASREC010000388.1:0-18093 GCA_035652295.1 Polyangia bacterium | reverse complement strand
CGTGTCCTGCGCGTTCACCCACGAGTTGAAGTCCTGCCCGTTGCTGCAGTACTGGTTCGCGGTGAAGCCTTGATACGTGTTGTTGCTCGTCAGCGTCGGCCCGTTGTCGAGGCAGCCGTAGCGGTGGTACGCGAGGCCGAGGAAGAGATTTTTTCCCGCGTAGTCGACGTACGGCGAGTCCGCGCGCGCGACTGATGTCTGAAGGCTCACCCCGCCCATCCAGAACATCCCGCCCACGATCGCCGTCACGAGGAGCTTGCGCATTGACATGACTCCATGCGTTGTTTTCGTAAGCCCCCTTAAGCAGGCAACACGCCAGCTCATAAATGTTTGAAATCAAAGTGCAGCAATTGAATTTGGCAGCCGCCGATCCGTTCAAGTTTTGGACTTTGAACCCAATTTTTGAACGACGGCGGCGCGGGCGGTTCGTGCTAGAAACGCGGGAGATGGCCGAGCGCCCCACCGAGATCGAGCACTCGTTCGTCGTCGAGGGCGAGTGCCACGGTTGGCGGCTCGATCGTTTCCTGGTGAAAAAGATCCCGCGCCTGTCGCGCACCCGCGTGCAGCGCGTGATCCGCGGCGAGTGCTGGATCGACGGCCGCCCCGCCAAGCCGAGCCAGGTGGTCGCGCCCGGCCAGGTGGTGACGTTCCGCCGCCCCGCGCCGATCGAGCCGGACGCGCCGCGCGAGCTGCCGGTGCTGCTCGCCGACGACGCGTTCTACGTGCTCGACAAACCCGCGGGCATCGCCATGCACCCGACGGCGAAGTTCCATTTCTCGACGGTGACGTCGGTGCTGCGCGAGCGCTTTCCCGGCGAGCCGCTGCAGATCACGCACCGCCTCGATCTCGAGACCTCGGGCGCGCTCCTGATCGCGCGCACGCGCGACGCGGCGGTGGCGCTCAAGCGCGCGTTCGCGCGCCGCAAGGTGCGCAAGCGCTACCTCGCGATCGTGCGCGGCGAGCTCGACGGCGAAGGCGTGATCGATCGGCCGCTCGGCCTCGACGTCGGCGGGCTGACGCGCGTGAAGATGGCGGTGCGCGCCGAGGACGACGGCGGGCTGCCGGCGCGCACGCGCTGGCGCGCGCTGGAGAAATTTCCCGGCCACACGCTGGTCGAGTGCGCGCCCGAGACCGGGCGGCAGCACCAGATCCGCGCGCACCTCGACGCGATCGGCTTTCCCATCGCCGGCGACAAGCTGTATCCCGACGCGCGCATCTTCGTCGACTACCAGGATCGCGGCTGGGACGCGGTGGCCGAGCGGCTGCCGCTCCGGCGCCACGCGCTGCACGCCGCCGGGCTGGAATTTCCCCATCCGTCGACGGGCGAGCCGGTCGCGGCGTCGAGCCCGCTGCCCGCCGACCTGCGCGCCTTCCTCGACCGCCTGCCGACTCGCTGACGAACGTCAGCGAAACTCACTGACAACCGTCAGCGAAAGTCTCAGTTCACGATCGGCTGCTCGTCCATGCGCGCCTGCGGCGTCGACGGCGCCAGCACCAGCGACGCCGGCAACGCCTTGAGCAGCCGCACGAGCGGCTCCGGAATCGGCAGCGCCGCCTCGCTCTCCTGCGCCCTGCTCTCGAACCCGAGCAACTGCAACAGCTGCCCGAGCACCGACGGCTGCTGCGGCTCGAGCGTCACCTCCACCGGCTCCTTCTCGTCGAGCCCGGCGCGGTGCTCGGCTTCGGCGATGGCGTCGCCGAGGCTGCCGAACTCGTCGACCAGCCCGCGCGCCTGCGCCGCGCGCCCCGACCACACGTGCCCGCGCGCGATCGCGTCCACCTGCTCGACGGTGAGCCCGCGCCCGCGCGCCACCTGCGCCACGAACCGCCCGTAGAAGTAGCGCATCTTGTCCAGCATCAGCGCGCGCTCCTCGTCGGTGTACGGCCGCCACATCGACTCGATCGACGCGTGCGCGCCGCGCTCGTAGCGCTCCACGCTCACGCCCAGCTTGCCGGCCAGCCCGGTGACGTCGAACTTGCCGGTGAAGATGCCGATCGACCCGGTGACCGTCGACGGCGCGGCGAAGATGCGATCGCACGGCGCGGCGATGAAGTAGCCGCCCGACGCCGCCACGTCGCCGAGCGAGCACACCACCGGCTTGACCGCGCGCGTGCGCTCGAGCTCGCGCGCGATCAGATCCGACGCCAGCGCCGAGCCGCCCGGGCTGTCGACGCGCAGCACGATGGCGCGCACGCGCGGATCTTCGCGCATCCGCGCGATCGCCGGGATCAGCGTCTGCAAGCCCACCAGCTTGATGTCGACGAACGGGATGGTCGCCGACTTGCCGTCGATGATGTCGCCCTCGACGACGAGCACGCCGATCTGCGGCTTCTGCCACGTGCGCCCGCGCTCCGGCGCCGTCGGCAGATCGCGCAGCGCCAGCGGCCGCCCGAGCCGTTCGGCGATCGCGCCCTCGACCTCGTCGCCCGCCTTCAGCTCGTCGACCAGCCCGGCGCGCTGCGCCTCGTCGCCGGTGTACGGGCCGCGATCGATCCACTCGCGCACGCGCGCCTCGGTCACGTGCCGCGACGCCGCGATGCCGCTCACCAGGTTGCGGTACGTGTCGTCGACCAGCGCCTCGCGCTGCTGGCGCGCCGGCTCCGTCGAGGATTTGCGCGTGTACGCCTCGGGCGCGCTCTTGTACTCGGCGATCTTGACGAAGTCGGCCTGCACGCCGATGAGGTCGGCGGTGCCCTTGAAGAACAGCACGCTCGAGCCGAGCCCGACGAGTCGCACGCCGCCCGCCGGATCTTGATAGATGCGCTCGGCGGCCGACGCGACGTAGTAGCCGCGCGTGGTCGACTCGGCTTGATAGACGAACACGTGCTTCTTGGCGCGCCGCAATCGCAAGAGCGCCGAGCGCAATTCTTCGGCGGTCGCCCAGCCGCCGTCGAGATCGCCGAGCACGATCACCACGCCGGCGGTCTGCGAGTCGCGCTCGAGGCGGCGCATGCGCACCAGCAGCTCGAGCAGCTTGCGCCCGGCTGTGCCCGGCCCGAGCTCGATCTTCGCCAGGTGCACCGGCCCGTCCCACACCGCCGCGTAGCGCTCGCCCGACACGCGCGCAGCGACGGTGAAGCCGTGCCCGCGCGTCACGCCCTCGTCGGTGCCGAACAGCCCGTACACGCCCGCGCCGATGCGCTCGAGGTTGACCTCGAGGCCGATCGCCACGCGGATGTCGTTCTCGGCGATGCCGTCGAGATCGACGTCGCGCTTCCACTCGAGATCGCACTTGAGCAGCATCCCGCGGTGCGGCGCCACCCAGAGACGAAAGTGCGGATCGACGTCCGCGCGCCGCTCGCCGACGCGCACGCCGCCGGCGATCTCCAGCACGTCGCGCCCGAACGGCCGCCACGCCAGCTCCGGCTCGTACACGCGCTGCAGCGGAATCCCGTTCACCGACGGGCCGGGCACGTCGCGCACCACCAGCGCGAGCGCCACCTGCGAGCCGAGCCGCAGCGACATCGCCAGGTCGAGCGTGTCGAGCCCCGCCGCTACCGGCGCCTTCGCGCTCCACAGGTGCGCGTAGCTGAGCCCGAGCGACAGCGACGGCAACAGCCGCCACGCGAACGACAGGCTGAGCTTGGCCTCGTCGCCGAACGGAAACGAGATCGGCGGCCGGATGCTCTGCACGCCCGCGCCTACCATTAATGAGTGCAGGTACGGCAGCGGCGTGGCGGCGAAGAACCCGTCGCCGCGCCCGCCGACGAGCTGGTTGGGATCCAGCTCCGAGTGCAGGTACACCGCCGACCACGAGCGCAGGAAGCCGAGCCCCGCCGGGTTCTTCTCGATCGACGACGCGTCGCCGTCGCCCGCGACGCCGACGGTGGGATTGTAGACGCCCGACGTCGGCGGCTCGCCCGCGGGGATTGGCTGCGCGCGGGCGTGGGCGGAGGCGACGAGGGCGGCGAGGACGAGAGCGCGGCGCATGGTCGGCGATTATAGACACGTTCGCGTTCGTGTAGAGTCGTGGTCATGGATGGGGCGAACGTCGAGCTACTGCGTCAGCACCCGCTCTTGCGCCTGCTGACGGCCGATCAGATCAAGCGGTTCGCGCTGGCGGGCGAGCTGGAGCTGTTCAAGCCGGGCGAGGACATCGTCGTCGAGGGGACGCTCGGCGATTCGTTCTACTTGATCCTCTCGGGCACCGCGTCGGTGCAGGCGCCGGGCAACTCGGGCGGCAGCCCGCTGGCGACGCTCAAGCCGGGCGAGTTCTTCGGCGAGATGTCGCTGATCGAGCCGGCGACCCGTTCGGCGACCGTGCGCGCGAGCGAGCTGTGCGAGGTGTTTCGCGTGCCGCACTTCTCGCTCGCCAATCTGCTGCAGGACGATCCGATCGCGCTCAACCTGGTGCTGGTCACCATCGTGCGCGTGCTGTCGCACCGCCTGCGCCGCACCAACGAGTTGGTCGGCTCCGTCGAGAAATTGTCGGAGTGGCTGGCCGGCTCGCTGGTGTGAAGAGCAGAAAACGCCAAGACGCAAAGGCGCCAGTTTATATATTTAAAAATATTTAAATATATAAATTTCCGATTGGCGACTTGGCGTCTTGGCGTTTCAAATCAGGGTCGCGGGATCGAGCACCGTGGCGGCGCGCGGCAGGCGGTCGAACGAAAAATCGGCGATGAGGTCGCGGGCGCCGAGCGTGGCGTCGGGGCGGCAGAGGTTGAGCGTGGAGGCGAGCAGCGCGATCACCTGCTCGGGCGAGCGGCCTCGATCGCGCAGCGCGCGCACCGAGACGGCGCCGTGGCGCTTCGAGAGGCGCGCGCCGTCGGGGCCGAGCACCAGCGGCACGTGCGCGAAGCGCGGCGCCTCGAGCCCGAGCGCGCGGTAGAGCAGGAGCTGCCGCGCCGTCGAGCCGAGCAGATCGTCGCCGCGCACCACGTCGCTCATCCGCATCGCCGCGTCGTCCACCACCACCGCGAGCTGGTACGCCGCCACGCCGTCCGCGCGCCGCAGGACGAAATCGCCGACGCTCTCCGCCGGCCGATCGCGCCGCGGCCCGTGCACGCCGTCGCGCCATTCGATCACCTCGTCGTCGACGCGCAGCCGCACCGACGGCGCGCGCTGCTGCGAGCGCGCGGCGATGTCGTCGGGCGCGAGCGCGCGGCAGGTGCCGGGATAGCGCGGCCCGTCGTCGGCGGGGCCGTGCGGCGCGGCCACCACGCTCGCGCGCGCGAGATCGGCGCGCGAGCAGAAGCACGGAAACGCGCGCCCCTCGGCGAGCAGCCGCTCGACCGCCGCGTCGAAGCGCGCCGCCCGCTCCGACTGGCGATACGGGCCGAACGCGCCGCCTTGGTCCGGCCCCTCGTCCCAGTCGAGCCCCACCCACCGTAAATCGTCGAGGATCGCCGATTCAGCGCCTTTTACCACGCGCGGCCGATCGAGGTCCTCCACGCGCACCACGAACGCGCCGCCCGCCGCGCGCGCCGCCAGCCAGGCGACGAGCGCCGTGCGCGCGCCGCCGAGGTGCAGCTCGCCTGTCGGCGACGGCGCGAACCGCCCGCGCGCCACGCCGCTCAGAGCTTGATCGCGCGCGCGACCAGGTGATAGCGCAGCTCGCGCGGCGCGCCTCGCACCACCACCGGCACCACCAGCTCGAAGAGCTGCCGATCGTACGCCGCCGCCGCCGGGCCCATCTGCGGCAGCTGGAACGGCACCAGCCGCGCGCTCAGGGTCGCGCCCGGCTCGACGGCGCCCAGCCCGGCGTCGGGCTGAAGCGGCTGCTGCGAGCGATCCGGCATCAGCATCGAGATCGCGCTCCAGTTGATCTCGATGTTGCCGTCGGTCTTGTTGGTGACCTTGAGCATCACCGCCTGGAACGACGTCGGATCGATCAGCAGCTCGCTCTTGATGTCGGCGTCCTCGATGACGTCGTGCTGTCCCGGCTTCTGCACGTTGCGCGCGCCGGGATCGGTGAGATCGAAGCTGTACGTGTACGTGGCCGGAGCGCAGCCGGTGAGCAGGATCGCGAGGGCGAGCGTTCGCATGGCGCGCATCATAGCGCGGCCGGTGCGCCGGCGACCAGCGCTTCCAGCCGCGCGAGCGCGGTCTCGAGCGTGGCCATCGGCGGCCCGAACGAGAAGCGCACGTACTCGCGGAACCGCGACGCGCGCGCTCCATGCCCTCGCGAGCGGCGCTTGCCCGGGTTCACGTCGAAGAACTCGCCCGGCACCGTGATCACCTTGCGCTCGAGCGCCGCGCGAAAGAAGCCCATGCCGTCGGAGAGCGGCGCCGGCAGCGCGGCCACGTTTCCCCAGGCGTAGAACGTCCCGTCGGGCACGCGGTCGAAGCGCACGCCCAGCTTCTCCAGCGCCGGCACCAGCCGATCGCGCTTGGCGCGGAACGCGGTCTGGATGGCGCGCGTCTCGGCGATCACGTGCGCCTCGGAGAGCAGCGGAATGGCGGCGCGCTGCAGCGGGCGCGAGCCGCCGCCGTCGAGGAACGAGCCCGCCGACGCCAGCGTGTCGGCCACCTGGCGCGGCCCGATCGCCCAGGTGACGCGCCAGCCGGGATATCGCCAATTCTTGGTGAAACCGTCAAAGAGCACAATCGGGTCTTTGTCGACATTTTCCACGTAACGCGCGGCGCTCTCGACGGGGAGCATATTGGGACGCGCCCGATAAACGTAATGCGAATAAAACTCGTCGAATAACAGCGTGCAATCGAGATCGCGCGCGGCGGCGACCCAGCGCTCGAGCTCCTCGCCGCCCACCAGCTTGCCGGTCGGGTTGCACGGGTTCGACATCAGGATCGCCGACAGGCCGCGGCCGAGGATCTCGCGGCGCAGATCGTCGGCGGTGAAGGCGTAGCCGCGCTCGCCGTCGAGGAGAATCGGGATGGCGGTGAACGCCTTGAAGATGTCGAGCAGCTCCTCGTAGGCGGTGTAGTCGGGGAGGAAGTGGCCGAGGTTGATCGGGCCGAGGCTGGCCGCCGCGCGGGTGAGCGCGGCGCGCCCGCCGCCCGAGACGCAGACGTTCTCGGCCGAATATTGCGACTTCAAACCACGCCGATATAACGCGTTATATAAATCGGCGATGGCGGCGCGCAGCTCCATCAGGCCGGCGATCGGCGCGTACTCCTGATCGTCGACGGCGCAGGCCACCTCGCGCACGCGCGCCGGCGCGCCGGGCAGATCGCCGGTCTCGGGCTGGCCCTGGCCGAGGTTGCACCAGTCGGGATCGCCGGCGTGAAAGCCGCGCTTGACCGCCTCGCTGGTGACGTAGATGACGCCGGTGCGCGGCACCGGGCGAAAGCCGGCGATCGATTCTTCGGGCGGCGCGGAGCTCATGCGCGCGAAACTATCACTTCAGGAACCAGGCGAGCGCGCGATCGAACAGCGCGCGCATGCCGTCGGGCGAGCGCTCGCCGTTCTTGCAGAACAGGTGGCCGACGCCGTCGAGGCGCTCGGCGGTGACCTGCTTGCCGCGCGCGGCCAGCTCGGCGCGCAGCACGTCGAAGCTCACCACCGGCACCGACGTGTCCTCGGTGCCGTGGGCGATGAAGATGCGCGCGTCGGTGTGCAAAAGCCCGTCGAGCACCGACGAGGCGAAGAAGCTCGACCAGCGGCGGTACGGGTGGCCGCGCCAGAACCTGGTGGTGCTCTCCGGATCCTGCTGCACGTCGGCGAACGCCAGCCAGACCTCGATGGCGCGCGCGCCGGCGAGGGTGACGAAGTCGAAGAGCTGCGACGGGCCGCCGCCGGCGAACGACGCCACGTGGGTGATCGCCGGGTTCTCGGCGGCGACGCGCGCGGCGACGATGCCGCCCTCGGAGTGGCCGACGACCAGCAGGCGGCGCGCGTCGATCTGCGGCAATTTGCCGGCGGCGCGCACCGCCGCGCCCACCGCCTCCGCCCAGCGGGGCAGCGTGTGCTCGCGCAGGAACTCCTCGGAGCAGCCCTCGGCGGTGCCGCTCGCGCGCGACTCGTCGAGGAACTCGACGCCGGGCTTCTCCACCACCATCACGCGCGCGCGGCCGTGCGCCGCTTGCAAGAGCAGCGTCTGCATGCGGCCCTCGATCGCGCCGGCGTTCATGCGGAACTGCGAGTCGCAGCCCGAGCCCTGCACGAACACCGCGAGCGGCAGCGGCCCGGCGGCGTCGCGCGGCGGCGTGGCGACGTAATAGGTGATGGTGCGGCCCAGCTTGTCGACGGTGGTGAAGCGGCTGAACAGCATGCCGCGCAAGACCGGATCCGCCTCGGTGCGCGCGCGCGCGTGCGACGGAGCGAGCGCGATCGCGAGAGCCGCGACGCAGGCGAGACGCAGGCGCATGAACCAATCAGCGTATCAGACGTTGAAGCGGAAGTGGGCGGTGTCGCCGTCGCGCATGACGTAATCCTTGCCTTCGATGTTGAGCTTGGCGGCGGCGCGGCACGCGGCCTCGGAGCCGTACTTGACCAGATCCTCCCACCAGATGATCTCGGCCTTGATGAAGCCCTTCTCGAAGTCGGTGTGGATCACGCCCGCGGCCTGCGGCGCCTTGGTGCCCTTCTTGATCGTCCAGGCGCGCACCTCGGTCTCGCCGGCGGTGAAGTAGGTGATGAGCCCGAGCAGGTCGTAGCCGGTGCGCACCACTTTATTGAGGCCGGGCTCGTCGAGGCCGAGCGAGGCGAGGAACTCCGGCTGCTCGCTCTTGTCGAGCGTCGAGATCTCCGCCTCGGCGGCGGCGCTGATCACCACCACCGGCGCGCCCTCGCGCTCGGCCACCTTGCGCAGCGCGGCCACGTAGGGATCGCCGGCCGCGTTCGCCAGCTGCTTCTCGGCGACGTTTGCCACGTAAAAAACCTTCTTGCTAGTGAGCAAATGCAGGTCGGCCATGAGCGCGCGATCCTCGTCGCTGAGCGCCATCGCGCGCACCGGCTGGCCGTCATTTAAACTTTTAATCAAACGCGCGCATAACTCGTAAACCAATTTCTCGGTCTTGGCGTCGGGGCCCTTCATCGCCTTCTGCGCGCGCTGCATGCGCTTCTCGATCGACTCGAGATCTTTCAGGCCCAGCTCGGTGTCGATGGTCGCCACGTCGCCCGCCGGATCGATCCGCCCCTCGACGTGCACCACGTTCGAGTCCTCGAAGCAGCGCACCACGTGCGCGATGGCGTCGACCTCGCGGATGTTGGCGAGGAACTGGTTGCCGAGGCCCTCGCCCTTCGAGGCGCCGCGCACCAGGCCGGCGATGTCGACGAACTGCAGCGTCGTCGGCACGACCTTCTTCGGCTTGATCACGCGCGCCAATTCGTCGACGCGGTGATCGGCGACGGAGACCACGCCGATGTTCGGCTCGATGGTGCAGAACGGATAGTTGGCGGCCTCGGCCTGCTGCGTGGCCGAGAGCGCGTTGAAGAGCGTCGACTTGCCGACGTTGGGCAATCCGACGATGCCGCATGCGAAACCCATGCGGCGCTCGTTACCACAGAAATTGACCGTTGTCGCTGCGTCGTTTACCGTCTCGACCATGCGATCTCGGTGGGGGAGCCATGCCCTGATTTGCCTGCTGGTGCTCGGGTTCGCGGGCTGCGCGCACAAGAAGCCGCCGCCTCCGCCGCCGCCCAAGCCGAAGCCGGTGCCGAAGGGCGACCTGTTGCGCTTCAAATACAAAGAGGGCGAGGCGCCCAAGGCCAACGTCAAGCTCATCGTCGAACAGGAGCAGGCGGGTAAGCCGGGCGCGAAGGGCGGCGGGGTGAAGGTGGCGTTCACCGTGATGTTCTCCGAGGAGGAGCACGTGGACGTGGTGTCGCCCGACGGCACGGCGCAGATCTCGGCGCGGCTGGTCGACGCCGACGGCACCGCGGGCACCGGCGCGAAGAAGGACATGGTCGACGACTTCGCGCTGGCGCTCGACGAGCTGAAGATCCAGTTCAAGCGGTCGCCGCGCGGCGAGGTGAGCGCGCTGATCTTCAGCGGGCTGCGCAAGCCGCTCGAGGAGGCGACCGCGCGCGCCATCTTCAACGCCATCTACGCCGCCGGGCGCGGGCCGGTGTTCCCCGACGATCCGATCGACGTCGGCGGCACGTGGAAGGGCTCGACGCCGCTGCCGCCGTCGAGCGGGCTCGCCGGCGACGTGGCGTTCGAGTACACGTACAAGGGCAAGGACGGCACGGTCGCGACCATCACGTGCGAGGGCACGCTCGACGGCAAGGGCACGCAGGGCGCGGTGCAGCTCCACCTCGCGGGCAAGAGCTCGAACGAGCTGAAGCTGGATCTCGACGCGGGGAAATTGCTGTCGAACACGTTCGACGGCTCGACGCAGACCGAGACCGGCGCGACCGGGCAGCCGCTGCAGCCGGCGGTCAAGCAGCACCTGCACGTCGAGTGGAGCGCGCCGCCGATCGCGGCCGCGGCGTCGGCCACGCCCGAGCCGCAGGCCCAGCCGCAGCCGTCGGGCAAGGACGCCGACGAGGCGCCGACGCCCGCGCCCGCGCCCGCCGCCAAGCCGGCGGCCAAGCCTACCAAGAAGTAAGCTTCCGACGGAGGAGTCATGAGCAGCGCATCCAATCGTCCGCCGCGCGACATCGACGCGCATCGCTTCTTCACCGAGTGGCTGCCGCGCGAGTTCGCCAGCGAGTTCGGGCCGGGCAAGCGCGCCGCCATCGACATCACCGTCGCGGTCGATCTCGAAGGCGAGGGCGGCGGCCGCTGGATCCTCGACGTGAAGGGCGGCGCGCTCTCGGTGCGCGCGCACGGCTCGCCGGGGCCGGAGCCGATCGCCACCATGCGGCAGACGGTGGCCGACTGGCGCGCGCTCGCGGTCGGCGAGGAGGGGCCGGTCGATCTCGCGCCGCCGCAGGCGTCGCCGCTCGACGTGCTGTTCGTCGACGCGGCGTCGCGCCAGGTGATGTCGGCGGTCAAGGGGACCATCCGCTTCGAGGTGACCGGCTACAACGGGCGCACGTGGTGGATGCTGGTGAAGTTCGGCGCTCAGCCGGAGGCGGCGCAGCCCGACGCCACCATCGCCGTCGACGCCGAGACCTACTCGAAGATGCTGCAGCGCAAGATGGCGCCGCCCGAGGCGTACTTCTCGGGGAAGATCGTGCTGCGCGGCGACACGTCGCTGGCGATGCAGCTCGGCATGGCCATGCTGCCGCGTTTTACCGGGCAGTAAAACGGTGTTTTACCGATCGGTAAAACAGCCCGCGTAACGCCGGCGCAGGCGCGTGCGTATAATCCCCCAACGATGAAGCTCACCCGTCGAGAGCTGCTCAAGGCCACCGCGGCGTCGGGGGTGGCGCTCGCCGGCGGCGCGATCGCCGTCGGCTGCGGCAACGACGTCTCGCCCGCGCCGCTCGCCCCGCCGACGCGCGTCGACAACAGCGGCAAGCTGATCATCTCGGTCGCGATGTACCCCGACATTCAGAAAGTCGGCGGCGCGCTGACGGTGCCGCTCTTGCCGCCGCTCATGCCGGTGGCCGGCTTCGCGGTGGACAAATTGCCGCAGCAGATCCTGATCGTGCACCGGCCGAAGGACATGGGGCCCGAGTACGTCGCCACCACGTCGATCTGCCCGCACCAGGCGTGCCCGCTCGGCTACAACCAGCACGACGATCTGATCGAGTGTCCGTGCCACGCGTCGCGCTTTCGCTCGGTGCCCGATCCCAACGTGGCGGCGAGCTGCAGCGGGCAGGTGGTGCACCTGCCGGCGAAGGCGAACCTGCAGGTGTGGCAGGTCGACTTCGATCTGGTGCAGCTGAGCGTAAACCTGTCGTCGACGGGCGGGTGCAACGTGCTGCCGCCGATCGTCGGCGGAATGGTGACGGTGCCGGTGGCGAGCTTTCCGGCGCTCGGCAACATCGGCGGGTTCATCGTCGGCACGCCGATGGGGTTCAACGGGCCGATCATCCTGATCCGCACCGACGCGACCACCGTGATCTCGCTCGACGCCACGTGCACGCACATGGACTGCCCGGTGGCGTTCTCGCAGGGGAACAACGAGCTGGAGTGCCCGTGTCACGGCTCGACGTACGACTTGAACGGCAAGGTGACGATGGGGCCGGCGCGGATCGCGCTCACGAAGTACGTCACCACGTTCGACGGCGCGACCGCGGTGGTGACGATCCCGCCTCCGTAGCTAGCCGAGCGTGACGACGGTGACGCCGTCGCCGCCCTCGTCGGGCGAGCCGGGGCGGACGGCGGCGACGCCGGGGAACGCGCGCAGGTGATCGCGCAGGGAGTCGCGCAGCGCGCCGGTGCCGTGGCCGTGGATGACCAGCACGCCCTCCTGGCTGGCGCGTAGGGCGTCGTCGAGAAATTTTTCGGCGAGGCCGATGGCGGCGTCGACGCGCTCGCCGCGCACGTCGAGCGTCGGGTAGCGGCCGCGCGCCGAGCCGCCGCGCGAGGAGCCGTCGTCCGCGTCGCTTGCGCTGCCCGAGGCGCTCATGCTCGCGGCGTCGTCGAAGGCGTTGTGGCCGCGCGCCGCGCGCTTGGATTTTTGCGGCGCCTGCGGGCGCGCGCCGGTGACGCGCACCTCGTCGACGGAGACGGTGAGCTTGAGCGGGCCGGCCTGCACCGGCAATTTGCCGTTCTTCGGCGCCGCGAGCACCTGCGCTTTTCCGCCGAGCCGCGAGACCCAGATCTCGACGCCGGGCGTGAGCTCGTCGAGGCGCGCCGCTCGGCCGGGCGGCTCGGGCGGCGCCGGCGCGGACTCGCGCACCTCGCGCGCGGCGGCGTCGATCTCGCGGCGCGCCTCGGTGACCTCGGCGGGCGTGAGCTTGCCGCCCGAGCGGCGCAGCACCGAGCGCGTGCGATCCAATTCGGCGCGCGCCTTCTGCAGCGTCTCGACTGCCTGGTCGTGCGCGCCGCGGCGCGCCTGCTCCAACTTTTCTTTCGCCTCCACCGCGCGGCGCTCGGCCTCGGCGTGCGCCCGCTCGGCCCGGCCGCGCTCCTCGGCGATCGCCGCGCGTTCGTCGGCCAGCCGGCGCCGCTCTCGCTCCATCTCCAGCAGCAGCTGCTCGAGCCCGCCCTTCACCTCGCCGGCCAGCGACGACGCGCGCGCGCACGTCGCCTCGTCGAGCCCGAGCCGCCGCGCCACCACGATCGCGCCCGACGCGCCCGGCACGCCGAGGTGCAGCTCGTACGTCGGCTGCAGCGTCTCGACGTCGAAGCCGACCGACGCGTTCGAGAAGCGCGGGTCGCGCGCCGCCAGCGCCTTCAAGCGATCGTAGTGCGTGGTCACCACCACCGTCGCGCCGCGCTCGGCCAGCGTCTCCATCACCGCCTGCGCCAGCGCCGCGCCCTGATCGGGATCGGTGCCGACCGCGACCTCGTCGAGCAGCACCAGCGCGCCCGGCGCGGCGGCGGCGATGAACTCGCGCAGGTGCAGCACGTGCGCGGAGAACGTCGACAGGTTGCGCTCGAGGCTCTGATCGTCGCCGACGTCGGAGACCACCGCGTCGAAGAGCGGCACGCGCGAGCCCTCCTGCGCGGCGACGTGCAGGCCGGCGCGCGCCATCAGCGCCGCCAGCCCGGCGGTCTTGAGCGCCACTGTCTTGCCGCCCGCGTTCGGCCCCGAGATCACCAGCGTCTGCCCGACGGCGACCACCACGTCGCTCGGCACGCACGCGCGGCCCGACAGCACCATCAGCGGATGGCGCGCGCGGCGCAAGTCCAGCTTGGCGCCGATTTTACCGTCGGTGAGCTCGGGCGCGGTGGCGCGCAGATCGATCGACAGGCGCGCGCACGCGTCGAGCAGATCGAGCGTCGAGAGGATCTCCAGGTTGACCACGATGCGCGGCAGCGCGTCGGCGACCAGGCGCGACAGCTCGGCCAGGATGCGCCGCTCCTCCTCGTGCACCTCGAGCTCGGCCAGCTTCAGGCGGTTGTTGAGCTCGACGATCTCCTCCGGCTCGACGAACACCGTCTGCCCCGACTGCGACGTGCCGTGCACGATGCCGCGCACGCGCGAGCGCGCGTCGACGCGGATCGGGATCACGAACCGCTCGTCGCGCTGGGTGGCGAAGCGATCCTGCAGGTGCGGCGCGACGTGGCTGGCGTCGAGCAGCGATCCGACGCGCGCCTCCAGCTCCTCGCGGACTTTCTGCGCGCGGCGGCGCAGGCCGCCCAGCGACGGCGACGCGCGATCGGAGAGGCGCGTCGAGCCCTCGGCCGGCTCGAAGGCGTCGTCGATCGGGCCGGAGACGTCGTCGAGATCGGCGATCAGCGCGGCGCGCCCTTGCAGGCGCGGCGAGGAGCGGTGCGCCAGGTGGCGGCGCACGCGCGCGCCGGCGGTGAGCGTGGAGGCGACGTCGCGCAGCGCCTGCGGATCGAGCGCGCCGCCCTTGCCCGCGCGCTCCAGCGCTTCGTCGAGCTGGCGCACGCCGTCGAGCGGGAGCTGCGCGCCGGCGTCGAGCAGCGCGCGCGCCTCGCTCACCTCTTCGTGGCGCGCGCGCGCGGCGTCGAGATCGGCGAGCGGCTCGACGCTGCGGCAAAGTGCCGCACCTCGCGCGGTGTGCGCGCGCCGCGCCAGCTCGGCGGTGAGCGCGTCCCAGCCGAGGTCGGCGCGGGTCTTGGCGCTGAGCAGCATGGCCGCGCAGTCTACTCGATTCGCTGCTATGTTGCCGCGCATGGCCGAGCTGACCGCCGCCACGTTCCGCCCGCACGTCGACAGCCGCTTCCGCGTCCGCCTCGCGCCCGACCGCGCCGTCGAGCTGACGCTGTACCAGGTCGAGGAGCGCCCGCCGCATCCGCGCCTGCCGCGCGCGCCGTTCTCGCTCCTGTTCCGCGGCGACCGCGCGCAGCCGCTCGCGCAGCAGCGGTACCCATTCGAGCACGACGCGCTCGGCGCGCTCGAGATCTTCATCGTGCCCATCGGCCCCGACGAGCACGGGCTGCGCTACCAGGCGGTCTTCAACTAGCGCGTAGCTTCGGGGCGCCACTCCATGAGCGCGTAGACGCCGTCGCCGGCGCCCTCCACCTCGACGAAGCCGAGCCGCTGGTAGAGGCGGCGTGCGGCATTTTGCCGCTCGACGTGGATGCTCACCGTCTTGCGCCCGCGCGCGGCCTCGTCGAAGAGCTGGCGCAAGAGCGCGCCGCCGATGCCCGCGGCGCGGTGCTCGGGCAAGAGCGCGATGTCGACCACGCGGATCTCGCGCTCGCGCCGATCGACGTAGAGCCGCCCGGCCGGCCGGCCGTCGCGCAGGATGATCGAGAACGCCGCGCCGTCGTACGCCGCCGCGTAGTGGCGCCTCTGCGCGTCGAACTGCATGCGCAGAAACGCGTCCTGCTGCGCCGGCGGCCAGCCGAGCGGCGCAAGCTCCGCCTCGCGCGTCGACGCGTACACGCGGCGCAGAAACGGCTCGTCCTCGTCGGTGATCGGGCGGAGCGTGACGTTCAAGACGGCCGCGACGGAAAGATCCCCTGCAGCGCGATGATGTAGCTCATCGCCAGGTACGGCTGCATGTTGTTGTGCGGCGCGCCGCTGCCCGCCGGCGCGATCGACTGCGGCATGAGCGCCACCAGGCTGGTGTCGGCCGGCGACACGAACGACAGCAGCGCGGTCGACGTCGACGCCAACAGGTTGCCGGTCGGCGCGTTGGCGGTCGCGGTCGCCTCGGAGCACTGCATGTTGTGCGGGTGGTCGGCGCCCTGCGACGTGGCCAGCGACACCGTCGAGGTGCCGCCGGTCTCGCCGATGTAGTACGACGAGAGCCCGGCGCCCGAGCCCCAGCACATCGGCGCGGTGCCCTGCAGGTTGGGCAGCGCGAAGTTGGTGGTCCCGTTGCCGCCGTAGTAGGTGCCGAGCAGCGAGAACAGCGCCGAGTACTGCGCGATCGGGAGGATCTGCCCGTTGCAGTACGCCCAATCCTTGGGCGCGAAGCTTCCGGCGAAGATGCGAATCTCTCCAAGAAATGGATCCATGCGTCCCCCTCCTCTCTACTGCGTCGGGTAGATGCCGTCGGTGGCGATGATGAAGCTGATACAGAGGAACGGCTGGCGGTTCTCGTGCGGCTGTCCGCCGCCGGTCGACGAGCCGATCACCTTCGGGTCCATCGGCGTCGGTCCGGCGCCCGCGGGCGGGATGTAGAGCACCGAGGCCGCGTTCGGCGTCGCCGCCAGCAGCGTGTTCGAGCCCGGCTGCGTCACGTTGCCGACCGCGGTCGTGGCGTTGACCTGGTGGCTGTGCGACGCGACCTGCTGCGAGGTGAGCGTGATGCTCTCGCTGCCGGCCTTCTGGCCGAGCGCGTAGGTGCCGCCGCCGGTGAGCGTGCCCTGGTGATTCGCCACGCGCCCCTGCAGATCGGGGATGCCGAACGTGGTGCTGCCGTCGCCGCCGTAGGTGGTGCCGATCAAGTTGAACAGCGCCTGGTACTGCGAGATGGCGGCGAGCTGGCCCTGGCACATCAGCCAGCCGACGGGCGCGAAGTTTCCGCCGAACATCCGAATCTCTCCGATGTAGGGATCAGCCATGGCGTCTCCTTAGCTGCGGGATGGATAGATGCCCTGCAGCGCGATGCAGAAGTTGACCGTCAGGTAGGGCTGCAGGTTCGGGTGCGGTTGGCCGCCGCCGCCGCTCTGGATCGCGTTGTTGGCGAGCTGCGTGTTGATCGCCCCCTGGTTGTTGTAGATGGTGGTGCCGTTGGCGCAGATGGCGAGCGCCGGATCGTTGATGTTGCCGGCCGTCATGTCGCCGAAGAGCGCGTGCGAGTGCGGCGCCGATTCGTTGAGGCTGAGCGTGTGGTTCTCCTCGCCGCCCACCTGGCCGAGCACATAGCTGCCGTTGGTGGCGATGCTGATCGGCACGCGGCCGCGCAGGTCGGGCAGCCCGAAGTTCTGGACTCCGTTTCCGCCGTACGTGGTGCCGAGGATCGAGAACAGCGCCTGGTTCTGTTGGATCGACAGGAGCTGCCCGTTGCACTGCGCCCATCCCTGCGGCGGGAAGCCGAAAGACATCATTCTCACTTCGCCGATGAACGGCTCGGACATGTGCTGCCCCCTTTCTGTGAGCGATCAATCCGCCTGGTAGACGATTCGTTCGAACGTGTTGAGGTTGTTGAGCGCGCGGTTCGAGCCGCAGCGATAGCCGCCGCCGACGCCGGAGGTCTCCCAGCACAGCCGCAGCGTCGGGTCGGTGCCGACCGTGGTGTCGCAGGTGAAGTGATTGAACGTGTCGCCGACGGGCAGGTAGCCCCACGACCACGCCGGATCGAAGTACCACTGCACATTGTTGGCGGTGGTGGTGGTGAGGTCGGCCGCGCCCTGGCCGGTGTCGGTGGTGATCGACGCGCGGTCGGCCCACGCGAGCGTCTGCAGCGTGGCGTTCCCCGTCGGGCGGCAGGCGAGCATCAGGCGCGCCTTGGTGCACGCGGCGAGCACGGTGTTGGTGCTCATGATGGTGTTGTACGTGTCGAGGTAGCACTGCGACCAGCCGGTGAGGCTGGCGACCGGCACGCTGGCCTGCACGCCCGACGGCGCGTAGAGGCACACGCCGTCGGAGCAGACGCCGTAGGTCGAGCACACCGCGGTCGCGCCCGAGCACGCGCCGCAGTGGTTGGGATCGGTCTGCAGATTCACGCAGACGCCGCCGCAGTTGGTCTGCGCGGCGGTGCAGCAGATGCCGCTCTTGCACGTGGTGCCGGCGGCGCAGCCCATGTTGCAGCCACCGCAGTTGTTGTTGTCGGTGTTGGTGTTGGTGCACGCGCCCGAGCAGCAGGCGTTGTTGCCGGCGCCGCACGCGCTGCACGAGCCGCAGTGGTTGACGTCGGTCTGCTCGTTGACGCAGGTGCCGCCGCAGTTGGTCTGGCCGGTCGCGCAGCACTTGCCGGCCGAGCAGAAGTTGCCGGCGCCGCACGACGTGCCGCAGTTGCCGCAGTGCGCGTTGTCGGTGTTGGAGTTGCTGCAGCCGCCCGAGCAGCACTGATTGTTGCCGGCGCCGCACGCGCTGCACGAGCCGCAGTGGTTGATGTCGGTCTGCTCGTTGACGCAGACGCCGCCGCAGTTGACGGTGCCGGTCGGGCAGCACTTGCCGGCGGAGCAGAAGTTGCCGGCGCCGCACGGCGCCGCGCCGCACGCGCCGCAGTTGTTGGAGTCGGTGTTGGTGTTGGTGCACGTGCCCGAGCAGCAGGCGTTGTTGCCGGCGCCGCACGCGCTGCACGAGCCGCAGTGGTT
>DASREC010000387.1:0-28601 GCA_035652295.1 Polyangia bacterium | reverse complement strand
AGCGCGGTGGAGGGGGCGCAGGTGGTGAGCGGCCCCGACGAGGCGGCCGCGAACGCGGACTAGTACTTCACGCCGTGCTTGGCGGCCTGCGCCTTGATCGTGCCTTCGACCTTGGCGTCGAACGAATCAGACGGCGCCTTGGCGCGCATGTACTCGTCGCGCTTGGCGGCGAGCCCGTTGATCTCGGCCTGGATGCGCGAGCGCTCGGCGCTCTTCTCCTCGATGTACTTGCGGCGGCCCGCGCCGTCCATCGCCTGCATCTCCTCCGGCAGATCGGCCGCCGGCATCGCCTCCGGCTTGGCCTTGCCCTTGAGCGCGTCGTCGATCAAGTCGCCCGCGCCGCCGACCGCGCCGCCCGAGCGCCCGAAGAACGCCGCGCGATCCGCCGCCACCGACGGCGCCATGGTCGCCGACAGCGCCTTCTTCGCCGACACCTCGCCGCGATAACGCCCGTAGCCGATGGCGCTGCCCGCCAGCTTGGAGTTGAGCGCCGCCAGCTTGTCGTCGTACGGCGTGGCGATGGCGATCACGCCGCCGGTCTGATCGATCGACGCGTACTCGCCCGACGCCGCGTTGGCGATCTGGTTCCACACCAGCTGCGTCTCGCGATCGCCGCCGCAGCGGATGGTGTTGATGTGGATGCCCGCGTCGTGCGCGTGCGACGCGATCTTGCGGTAGTCGAAGCCGTCGTTGTAGTCGGTGTGCGGCGGCGCGTCGCCGACGAGGTAGATCTGCTTGAGCGTGCCCTGATCCTGCGACCACGACGCGCGGTACACGGCGTCGTAGAGCGCCTTCGAGACGTGCTCGGGCGTGTCGCCGCCGCCCGCCGCCTCGAACGACGACAGGTGCTCGAACACGGTGTCGAGATCGTCGGTGAGATCGTAGAAGCGCGTGACGTACTCGTCGCCCTTGTCGCGGTACGCCACCAGGCCGATGCGCAGGTCGGGCTTGGGCTGCCCGCTCTCGATGTATTTCGCGATCGACCAGATCTTGCGCTTGGCGCCGTCGATCAGCCCGCTCATCGAGCCGGTGGTGTCGAGCGCGAAGACGACCTCGATGCGCGGCCGCACCGCCGGCACCTGCACCACCGGCGGCGGCTTGGGCGGATCGGGGTGCGTGACCACGTCGTTGGTCGGGAGCGTCTTGGGCGTGTTCGCGCGCAGCCGCGGCATCGCGGAGGCGGCCCACGCGGCGAGGCACAGCGTGCCGCCGAGCAGGGCGTAGGTGATTCGAGCGCGTCGCTTGTCCATCGGTCTGTCCTCCGTGCTTCAAGTTCCAACGCACGGGATCGGCCGAGGATCTAGTCGGCGCCTCCGTCGGAGACGCATTGAAAGGTGCGGGCGCACAAGAAGCCGAAGGGGCAGATGCCGTCGGAGGCGTAGCCGAACGCGCAGTCGCCCGGCCGCAGGCAGAAGGTGTCGCACTCGACGTAGGCCGGCGCGTCCGGCCCGCCGTCGAACGCCGGCGGCGCGAGATCGAACGCGACCGCGCGATTCGCGCAGCCGCTCGCGCCGAGCGCGAGCAACAACGCGACCGCGCCTCCCAGCAGACGTCTCATACTCATCTATTGTAATCGGATCGGGGGACGAGAAACCCGACGAGTCCCCCCACACCTGGTCGGGTAAACGCCTGCGAGGAGGCGCGGAGCGAGGTCTACTTCTTCTTGCTCTTCTTCTTGGCTTTGGCCTTCCCCTTGGCCTTGCCCTTCTTGGTGGCTTTCTTCGCCGCCTTGGCCTTCGCCGGCTTCTTGCGCTTCTGGCCGCCCACCGCCCGCTTGGCGCGCGACACGTCGCCCGCCGAATCGAGGAAGTACAGGTACCCCTCGGCGCGCGCGAAGTTGCCCGCCGCCACCTTCTCCGCCTTGCCGGCGGCCGAAGGGCCACCCGCGCGCTTCATCGGCGTCTTCCACACGTCGGCGCCGCGCAGGAAGTAGAGGAACCCCGGCTCACGCTTCACACCAATCTTCGCAACCTTCTCGGCCATCCCGATCCTCCTCGTGAAGGAGTTGAATTGGTGGTCAGCCTAGTAAATCGTCGACGGCGTTGTCAATTATTTTGCGACGCAGCGTTAATTTTTTCCGACGGGAAACGGTGAAAAACGGGATCGCGCACCGTCGGAAAAGCGGAAATTGCGAAATTTTCCGTCGAGAACGGTCATTTTCCCGTCGAGAGTTGTGTTAGTTTCCGGCCGTGTTGACGGGAAAGCAGCGGCACTACCTTCGCGGGCTGGGACATCACCTCGATCCGATCGTTCACGTCGGGAAGGACGGTTTGTCCGAGGGCGTAGCGCAGGCGCTCGACGCCGCGCTCGCGCAGCACGAGCTGGTGAAGGTGCGGCTCGGCGAGAGCGCCGGCGTCGATCGCCACGAGGTCGCCGCGTCGCTGGCCGAGTCGGTGAGCGCCGAGCTGGTGCAGGTGCTCGGGCGAACGCTGCTGCTCTATCGCGCGCGGCCCGACGAGCCGGCGATCGTTTTGCCGTAGCTAGCGCAAGCGGCAGCGGCAGATCTGCTCTTCGGAGTCGGGCTCGAGCGGCGAGCCATCGAACTCGCCGTCGCGCCGCTCGAGACGAAACCCGTTGTAGTGGATCAGCGCCTCGAGCTCGAGCGGGAAGAAGTGGCGGTGGGTGAGCCGCACGATGCGCGCGCGACCGCGCCCGTCGGCGCGCTCGTAGCGGTTGTGCATGAAGCAGATCTGCAGCGCCGCGTCGTAGGTGATGCGCGTCGAGCACACCATCATGGCGCCGCTCGTCGGGTGGCGAAAGCGCGTGCGCGCCCAGTAGCGCGTCGGATCGCGCGACAGCCAGCGCAGGTCGGGGTTCATCACGTCGAAGACGAACAGCCCGCGCGGCTGAAGATGCGCGCGCACGGTGGCGAAGAAGCGCTCCACGTCGTCGCGCGTGTACAGGTGCATGAAGGCGTTGAACGGGCAGATCACGAGCGGAAATTTTCGCCCGAGCGCGAGCGCGCGAAAATCGCCGCGCACCACTTCCGCGCGCTCGCGATCTTCCGGCCGCAGGCGGATCAGCCGCGCGCGCAGCCGCTCGAGCATGGGCTCGGCCGCGTCCACGCCGACCACCTCGTGGCCGTCGCGCACCAGCGGCACCATCAAGCGGCCGGTGCCGCAGCCGAGCTCGAGGATCGGCCCGCGCGTCTCGGCGGCGAGCGCGCGGTAGTAGCGCACGTCGTCGCGGCGCCGCCCGTACTCGTGATCGTAGAGCGCGGCGTCGCGGTAGTGCTCGACGGTGCCGGCCTCGAGCGCGGCCGCGAGCGTCTCGGAGAAGCTGCGCGATTGCACGCCGCGAGTATACTCGGCCGCGTGAAGCGAGCGGTGGTGCTGCTCTCGGGCGGTCTCGATTCGGCGACGGTGCTGGCGATCGCCCGCGCGCAAGGTTGGGCGTGCTGGGCGCTGTCGTTTCGCTATGGGCAGCGCCACGCGATCGAGCTCGAGGCGGCCGAGCGGGTGGCGCGCGCGCTCGGCGCCGTCGAGCATCGCGTGGCCGACGTCGACCTGCGCTGGATCGGCGGCTCGGCGCTCACCGCCGACGTCGCGGTGCCGAAAGATCGCCCGGTCCACAACATTGGGGCCATGGGCGCCGACATCCCGGTGACGTACGTGCCCGCGCGCAACACGCTGTTCCTCTCGTACGCGCTGGCGTGGGCCGAGGTGCTGGGCGCGCGCGACCTGTTCGCCGGCATGAACGCGCTCGACTACTCGGGCTACCCCGACTGCCGCCCGGAGTTTTTGAACGCGTTCGAAAAGCTCGCGCGCCTCGGCACGCGCGCCGGCGCGCTCGGCGAGGAGTGGAAGATCCACGCGCCGCTGATCGCGATGACCAAGGCCGAGATCATCCGCGAGGGCACGCGCCTCGGCGTCGACTACCGCCTCACGCACTCGTGCTACGACCCGATCGGCGAGCGCGCGTGCGGGCGCTGCGACTCGTGCGTGTTGCGGCGGCGCGGCTTCGAAGCGGCGGGGATCGCCGATCCGACCGAGTACGCGGGCTAGGTTTCGCTCTTCGCGGCGAGCGGACCGCCGTCGGAGACGCCGGCGTCGTCGCCTCCGCCGCGCCGGCGGCGGCGTCCACCGCGACGGCGGCGGCGGCGCTTGCGCGGCTCGCCGTCGGCGGCTGCGGCTTCGGCCGCGGGCTCGCCGCGCTCGTGCGCCGCGCCTTCGCCGTGCTCGGCGTGATCGCCGTGCGGCGCCGAGTGCGAGTCGCGCATCAGCCGGTGCCAGCGCGCGATCTCCTCGGCCACTTCGCCTTCGGCGCCGCGGTGCATGAGCTGGTAGATCGCCAGCGCCTCGGCGAACCAGTCGCGCTTGACCAGCGTCATCGGCCGATTGCGCCGCTTCTTCGACGGGCCGAGCCGCCGCTGCACCAGCAGGATCTGCCGCGCGCGCTCGGTGTCGCGCCGCGACGCGCGCATCGACTCGAGGATCGGCCGCGCCCGCTCGTCGACGGCGAGCGCTACGTCGCCCTTGAACGGCTCGCCGTCGGGCTCGTACAAGATGTCCTCGAGCGCCGGCGCCAGGATCGCGCTCACGAGCAGCGCGTTCGACGGCGCCTCGCCCGCGCGCACCGCTGCGTCTAGCCCGTCGAGCACGCCGTAGATGCGCGAGCGCACCGGGTCGCCCGACGACAGCAGATGCGCCAGCTCGGGGATCAGCACCTCGAGCACGCCCGTCTCCTCGCACAGCTCGAGCGAGCGCCGCGCCGCGCCTCCGCGCAGGAGGCGATAGATCTCCTCCAGCACGCGCGGCGGAGCGCACTTGGCGATCTCGCCGCGGTGATCGAGGATCGCGCCGTACGCCACCGGCTCGATGTCGAAGTCGAGCCGCGCGGCGAACTTGAGCGCGCGCAAGATCCGGATCGGATCCTCGCGAAAGCGGATGTCGGGATCGCCGATGGTCCGCACCATGCGCCGCTCGAGATCGGGCAGCCCCTCGACGTAGTCGATCACCTTGTCGGCGTCGAGATCGTAGAACAGCCCGTTGATGGTGAAGTCGCGCCGGCGCGCGTCCTCCTCGGCGGAGCCGAACACGTTGTCGCGCCGGATGAGCAGCTCGGTCTCGCTCAGCTCGGGCGTCGCCTCGGGGCTCTCACCCTCGGCGATCTCGACGTCGCGCGGGTTGGCGCGGAAGGTCGAGGTCTCGATGATCTTCGGGCCGAAGAAGATGTGCGCCAGGCGAAACCGCCGCCCGATGATGCGGCAGTTGCGGAACAGCGCCTTGATCTCGGGCGGCGTGGCGCTGGTGGCCACGTCGAAGTCTTTCGGTTTGCGCCCGAGCAGCAGGTCGCGCACGCAGCCCCCGACGAGGTACGCCGAGAAGCCGTTGCGCGTCAGCCGGCGAACCACCTTCTGGGCGTCGGAGTCGATTTGGTCGTGCGGAATCAACATCAGCGGCTTTGATTAACACATCGACCCCCGACGGGCAACGGGCGGCCGGGCGCACTGCACGCTAGCCGCCGTCGGGGGCGCCGCACTTGCCGAGGAAGTAGTTGGCCGAGCAGGTGCACAGGCAGTCGCGCTGCACCGCCGGGTCGGCGAGCGCGCAGGTCGGCACGATCGGGATCGACACCGTCGCCTTGCGGTTCTCGCGATCGACCACGGTGACGCCGAGCAGGTACGTCTTGCCCTGCACGTCCTTGGGCGTGAAGTCGGGGCAGGCGCTGACGTTGGCGACGTTGGAGTTGTTCGACGGATCGGGGCGGCCCCAGCCGTCCGAGCCGAGGATCAAGTTGGTGGTGCGCGCGTCGAAGCCGACCTGATCGTTGGTGTCGGGATCGCGCAGCTCGCCGCCGATCTGCACGCCGCACGCGTCGAGGTTGCGCGCCTGCGCGCCGACGTACATCACGTAGCCGCCCTGCGGCGGCGGCTCGACGGGCGCCTGCTCGCCCATCATCACCAGCGAGAACATCTGCGACGCGCCGTCGGTGATCAGCATCTCGATCTCGACCGGCAGCTTGGGATCGCCGATGAACCCCGCCGAGCAGCGCGGCCCCGACGGACAACCGGCGAGGAGCAGCGCGGCGAGCGGCAGCGTGCGGATCGGCAACACGATCCATTGGCCACCAAATGAACGGCACATTCAAGAGGCGAGGGTCACGCGCGCGGAGTAGAATCGCCGCGCGGTGCCGCGCTACCTCGACAACTTCACCGACAGCGTGACGTCGCTGTGGTCGACGATCGGCTACGGGTTGCGCGCGCGGCTCAAGGAAGGTTATTCCGGCGGCGATCTGCGCGCCGACGTGATGGCCGGCCTGGTGGTCGGCGTCGTCGCGCTCCCGCTGTCGATGGCGCTGGCGATCGCCTCGGGCGTCGCGCCGCAATACGGCCTCTACACCGCGATCGTCGCCGGCGTGACCTGCTCGCTGCTCGGCGGCACGCGCTGCCAGGTGACCGGCCCGACGGCGGCGTTCGTGGTCATCCTCGCGCCCATCGTCGGCAAGTTCGGGCTCGGCGGCCTGCTGGTCGCCGGCATGCTGGCGGGGCTGATGCTCGTCGGCATGGCGGCCGCCAAGCTGGGCCGGCTGATCACGTTCATCCCGCACCCGGTGACCACCGGCTTCACCGCCGGCATCGCGGTGGTGATCGGCACCATCCAGCTCAAAGATTTTCTCGGCCTCTCGTTCGATCACGCGCCCGAGGGCTACGTCGATCGTTGGAAGGCCATGTGGCACGCGCGCGCGAGCGCGTCGGGTTGGGAGATCGCCGTCGGTGCGCTCACGCTGGCGCTGCTGGTCGGGCTGCCGCGCGTGATCAAAAAAATTCCCGCGCCGCTCCTGGCGCTGGCGATCGCCGGCATCGCCGCCACGCTGGCGACGAAGTTCATCCCCGGCTTTCACGTCGCCACCATCGGCTCGCGCTTTCACTCGACGGTGAACGGCCACGAGGTGGCGGGCATCCCGCCGCTGCCGCCGCTGCCGCTCCTGCCGTGGCACATGCCGGGCGCGGGCGGCGGGGTGATGCACCTCGACTGGGCGACCATCCAGGCGCTGTTCCCGGCGGCGTTCGCCATCGCCATGCTGGGCGCGATCGAGTCGCTGCTCGCGGCCGTGGTCTCCGACGGCATGAGCGGCTCCAAGCACGAGCCCAACGCCGAGCTGTTCGCGCTCGGCATCGGCAACATCCTGTGCCCGTTCTTCGGCGGCATCGCGGCCACCGGCGCGCTGGCGCGCACCGCGACCAACATCCGCGCCGGCGCGCGCTCGCCTCTAGCCGCGTGCGTGCACGCCGTGTTCGTGCTCGCGTGCACCGTCGCGCTCGCGCCGCTGGTCGCGTACCTGCCGATGGCCGCGCTCGCCGGCCTGCTGCTGCTCGTCGCCAAGAACATGGCCGAGGCGCGCCACTTCGTACACATCGTCAAGGTGGCGCCGCGCTCGGACATGCTGGTGCTGCTGGTGTGCTTCGGCTTGACGGTGGTGTTCGACATGGTGCTGGCGGTCTCCGTCGGCGTGGTGCTGGCGGCGCTCCTGTTCATGCGGCGCATGTCGGAGCTGGCCGAGTCCAAGCTCGACACCGGCACCATGGCGAAGTTCGACGTGCCGCCGGGCGTGCGCCTGTACGAGATCGCCGGCCCGCTGTTCTTCGGCGCGGCGCAAAAAGCCATGAGCGTGTTCGATCAGATCCAGGATCGATCGCTCGCGGTGATCGTCTACATGGCGCAGGTGCCGGTGATGGACGCGACCGGCCTGGTGGCGCTCGAGACGGTGATCGATCGACTGAAGCGCGGCGGCCACAAGGTGATCCTCGCCGGGCTCAAGCCGCAGCCGGCGGAGATGCTCGAGCGCGCGGGCATCCGGCGCGAGCCGGGCAAGTTGGCGATCGCGCCCGATCTCGACACCGCGCTCAGCCTGGCGATCGTGCACCGCGCGCGGCAGCCCGAGCCGCCGGCGGGGCCGCAGGCGACCGCGACCGCGTAGTGGTAGATTCGCGCGCGTGATCGACCTCGACAACTTCATCGACGGCCTGGCGCGCAGCGGCGGCGCGCGCTTCGACGATCGCTCGCCCACCGACGGCAGCGTGGTGGCGCGCGTGGCGGAGGCGACGCGCAGCGAGCTCGACGACGCGGTGGCGATCGCGCGGCGCGCGCAAAGCGCATGGGCCGAGCGCCCGGCGCCCGAGCGCGGC
The DNA here is from genome assembly GCA_035652295.1 of Polyangia bacterium. Lineage (GTDB taxonomy): Bacteria > Myxococcota_A > Polyangia > Palsa-1104 > Palsa-1104 > DASREC01. The sequence goes on along the minus strand of DASREC010000387.1, from coordinate 20,473 downwards.
GAGATTTTGCTGCGCTGCGGAAAAATCCTCGAGGAGCGCCGCGACGCGATCGCGCAGCTGATGGCGCGCGAGATGGGCAAGTGCCTGCGCGAGGCGCGCGGCGACGTGCAGGAGGCGATCGACACCTGTCTCTACGCCGCGGGCGAAGGGCGCCGGCTGTTCGGCCGCACCGTCCCGTCGGAGCTGCCGTCGAAGTGGGCGCTCACCATGCCGCGCCCGCTCGGCGTGGTGGCCGCGGTGACGCCGTGGAACTTTCCCATCGCGGTGCCGAGCTGGAAGATCGTGCCGGCGCTGCTCGCCGGAAACGCGGTGGTGTGGAAGCCCGCCGAGGAGGCGCCGGCCACCGGCCACGAATTGTGGCGCGCGCTCGTCGACGGCGGCGTGCCGGCGGGCGCGCTCGGGATCGTGCACGGCGGCGCCGAGGTCGGGCGCGCGCTGGTGGCGCACGCGGGCGTCGACGCGATCACCTTCACCGGCTCGACGGCGGCGGGGCGCGAGATCGCCGAGGTGGCGGGGCGCGGCCTCAAGCGCGTGTCGCTCGAGCTGGGCGGAAAAAATCCGTGCATCGTGCACGCCGACGCCGATCTCGCGCTCGCCGCCGACGGGCTGGTGTGGGGCGCGTTCGGCACCGCGGGCCAGCGCTGCACGGCGACCAGCCGATTGATTGTGCATCGCAGCATCGCGGACGAATTGATCGCGCGCGTGGCCGAGCGCGCGTCGCGGTTGCGGCTCGGCGATCCGCTCGACGAGCGAACCGACGTCGGCCCGCTCATCGACGCGGCGGCCAAGGCGCGCCTCGAGTCGGCGATCGCCGGCGCGCGCTCGGACGGGCTCGCGGTGAAGTCGCGCGCCGTCGACGCGTCGCTGGCGGCGGGAAACTTCGTCGCGCCGTCGCTGGTGCTGGACGTGCCGCGCGATCACGCGCTGGCGCAACGCGAGCTGTTCGGCCCGCTGCTCGCCGTCCTGCGCTACGACGACCTCGACGAAGCGATCGCCATCGCCAACGAGATCGAGCTCGGCCTCTCGTCGTCGATCTACACGCGCGACGTCGGGCTGGCGTGCCGCGCCGTCGAGCGCATCCAGGCCGGCATCACCTACGTCAACAGCCCGACCATCGGCGCCGAGGCGCACCTGCCGTTCGGCGGCGTCAAGGCGACCGGCAACGGCCACCGCGAAGGCGGCTGGGCGGCGTACGAGTTCTTCTGCGAGACCAAGACCGTGTACCTCGACTTCTCGGGGCGGCTGCAGCGCGCGCAGCTCGACAATCGAACCGAATGAACCGCGTCGGATTGGCGATTCTCGTGGTTTTGGCGGCGGCGTGCCCGCCGGCGATTCCGTTTCCCGCGGGCTGCGGCAAGGACACCGACTGCAAAGGCAGCCGCATCTGCGTGGCCAACGCGTGCATCGATCCGCCGAAAGCGAAGAGCGCAAACGCCAACGCCAACGCGAACGTGAACGCGAACGCGAACGGAAACGCGAACGCGAACGCCGACGGCGGAGCGCCGGGCCCGAGCGTCGATCTCGGCGCGGCCGATCTCGCGTCGCCGCCGCCGCTCGGCGCGTCGCCGATGTTCCACGGCGACGCTCTGCACACCGGCCGCAGCCGCTTTCGCGCGCCGCAGACGCAGCCGCGCGAGGTGATGCACGTGGCCACCGGCGGCGTGGTCTATTCGTCGCCGGCGATCGGCGACGATGTGCTCGTGTTCGGCTCGCACGATCGATCGATCTACGCCACGTCGCTCGACGGCACGATCCGCTGGCGCCGCCCGACGGGCGACCTGGTGTGGAGCGCGCCGGCGCTCGGCTCAGGCGGCGTGGCGTACGTCGGCTCCGACGACGATCACCTGTACGCGCTCGATCTGAAAGACGGCAGCCTCAAGTGGCAGCTCACCGCCGGCCCGTGCCGCACCGCCGTCGGCTCGGGGCCCGAGGCGGCGCGCTGCGACGTCGACGGCGTCACGGTCGCGCCCGACGGCACCATCTACGCCTCGGCCGACGGCCTCTACGCGCTGCGCCCCGACGGCAGCTTGAAGTGGAAGTTCTCGCCCGGCCCGACCCACTGCGCGTCGTCGGCGGCGGTCGGCCCCGACGGCACGGTGTACGTCGGCTGCCAGGACGACGCGCTCTACGCGCTCGATCCCGGCGGCGTGAAGTTGTGGGAGCTGCGCGCCGGCGACGACGTCGACTCCTCCCCATCGGTGGCGCCCGACGGCACCGTCTACGTCGGCTCGGACGATCACCGCCTGTACGCGCTCGGGCCGGGCGGCGTGGTGCGCTTCGCGGTCACCACCGGCGGCGCGGTGCGCTCGTCGCCCGCGCAAGGCCCCGACGGCACGATCTACGTCGGCTCGTTCGATGGCTCGCTCTACGCCGTCAAGCCGGGCGGCGCGGTGGCGTGGAGCTTCCGCGCCGCCGATCGCATCCTCGGCTCGCCGCTCGTCGACGCCGCCGGCCTGATCGTGTTCGGCGCCGAGGACGATCGGCTGTACGCGCTCGCGCCCGACGGCAAGCTCCAGTGGTCGGTGCTGCTCGACGGCGACGTCGACGGCACGCCCGCGCTCGGCGCCGACGGCACGCTCTACGTCGGCTCGGACGATCGCGCGCTGCACGCGCTGCGCTGATTGACCGCTCGCCGCGCGCGGTCGATACTGACACGATGCGCGCGCTCTCCATCGCCGTCGTGCTCGCCGCCGCGTGGACGGCGCGCGCGGAGGTCGACGTCGAGTCGGCGAAGGCGCACTTCGCCGCCGGCTCGCACGACTTCGAGGCGGGGCGCTACGCCGACGCGCTCGGCGAGTTCGAGAAGGCGTACCGGCTCTCGGATCGCGCGCCGCTGCTTTACAACATCGGGCTGTGCCACGAGCGGCTCGGCCACACGGCGCAGGCGATCGACGCGTTCGAAACTTATTTGCGCGCGCTGCCCGCCGACAGCCTCGAGCGGCCCGACGTCGAGATGCGGCTGCAGCACCTGCGCGCGCCGCCGCCTGCGCTGCCGCCTCCGACCATCCGGCGCGAGCTCACCGAGCCGCCGCCCGCGCGCGAGACGCGGCCGGTGTATCGCCGCCCGTGGTTCTGGGGCGTGATGGGCGGCGCGGCGGTGATCGTGGTCGCCGGCGTCACCGTCGGCGTGGTGCTCGGCACGCGCGACTCGACGCGCGTCCTGCCCGACGTGAGAGCGCAGTGAAGCGGCTCTGCGCGCTGGCGTGCCTGCTCGCCGGCTGCGCGAGCGATCCGTGCGACGGCAAGGGTGCGGTCTGCGTCAGCCTGCGCGTCCAGGGCAGCGCGCCGCGGCCGCTCGATCGGCTCGACGTGCAGGTCGGGCTCCCCGACGGGCGGCACTACAACGGCCACACCGCGCCGACGAGCCCGTTCGAGCTGCCGGTCGCGTTCGCGCTGCTGCTGCCGCCCGACGCGCTCGGCCACCTCACGCTCGACGTCGCCGGCACGACGAGCGGCGCGGAGGAGGCGACCGGCCGCGGCGCGGTCGACGTGCCGCCGTCGGGCCACGCCGCGGCCACGGTCACCATCGGCGCGCCCATGCTCGACCTCGGTCCGGGCTCGTCGGATCTCGCGATCGCCGACGGACCGATCGCCTCCGAAGGTGGCGTCATCGACGGCGGCGCCGCCGACCTCGCGCCGGGCGGCATCGTGCTCACGGTCGCGCCCGATCCGCTGCTCGTGCTGGTCAACGCCACCGCCAGCGTGACGGCAACCATAACCAACCATACCGGCGCCACCATCACGCCGACCGGCCTCTCCGCGACCTCGGTGCCGACGGGCGCGCCGCTGCTCTTCGGCTCCGGCAACTGCCTGGGCACGCCGCTCGCCGACGGCGCGTCGTGCACCGCCGACCTCGACTTCTCGCCGAAATCGCGCAACCGCTGGGCCGTCACCCTCACCGCCAGCTTCGGCAGCAAGCTGGTCCCGACCACGTTCGCCGTCGACGCGATCGCGTGGGTCGACGAGACGCCGTCGCCCGGCGTGAGCAACCTGCTCTCGGTCGGCGGCACCAGCGCCGGCGACGTGTGGGCCGGCGGCGCGGTCGGCACGCTCATGCACCGCACCGGCGCGTCCACCACCTGGAGCGGCCCGGTGTCGCCGTCGCCGGTGAGCGGCAGCATCACCAGCATCTCGGCGGTTCCCGGCGGCGCGAACGTCTACATGAGCGGCGGCGCCGGCTCGGGCTACGTGCGCTATAGCGGCGGCACGTTCACGCCGTTCACCGCGCCGTTCGCCGGCGCCGGCAGCGTGCTGTCGATCTGGAGCACGAGCGACACCGACTTCTACCTGCTGTCGGCGAACTCCGAGATCCTGTTCGGCTCGGTCGCCGCGTCGAGCACGGTGCACGCTCGCGACTCGAGCGGGCTGATCGCGCTCGGCGGCGACACGGGAAACATCTACGCGGTCGGCGGCGTCTTCGGCCACGGCGTGCCCACCGGCTCCTTCTCGACGTCGCTGTTCCCCGGCTACACGTTCACGTCCGTCTGGTCGAGCGGCCCGAACCTCGACGTGTTCGCCGTCGGCGCGCACACCACGGGCGTGACGAACGCGTTCGTGCTGCGCGTCGACCCGACGGGCAATCTGCACTTCCAGGACTTCGCCGGGCCCGCCTCGTTCTACGGCGTGTGGGGCTCGAGCGCGAGCGACGTGTTCGCCGTCGGGTCGGGCGGCTTCATCTACCACCTCGACTCGCCCGCCGGAGCGTGGATGCAGGAGGCGAGCGGCGTGACGCAAGATCTCAAGGGCGTGTGGGGCGCCGGCGGAGAAGTCTTTGCGGTCGGCGGTAACGGGACTATCGTCCACCGCTACTGATGGATCTCGAACGCGATCACGTGCTCAAGGCGCTGCGCGGCGCCGCCGGCGAAGGGCTGCGCCCCGACGAGCTGGCCAAGCTGGTCAACGCCGACGCGCGCGGCAAGCACCGGCTGCGCAAGCTGCTGGCCGACCTGGTGGAGGAGGGCGCCGTCGAGAAAGCGCCCGGCTCGCGCTATCGGCTGATGGGCGCGCCGGCCGCCGCGCCGGCGAAGACGCCCGCGCCCGCGAAGCCGGGACAGGTCACCGGCAAGTTGCGCGTTCATCCGGCGGGCTACGGCTTCGTGGTGCGCGACGACGGCGAAGACGACGTGTTCGTGCCCGCGCGCTATCGGTCGAACGCGCTCGACGGCGATCGCATCGCGCTCACGACGTGGATCGGCTACAAGGGCACCGAGGGCCGCGTCGACGCCGTGCTCGAGCGCGGCCGCGCGAAGCTCACCGGCACGCTGCGCGGCGCCGGGCGCCACGTGCACCTCGAGCCCGACGATCCGCGCATCGCCGCCACCGGCGGCCACGTGCAGCTCGAGGGCGGCGCCGGCGGCGCGCGCGACGGCCAGGCGGTGGTCGCCGAGATCACCCGCTACCCGACCGCCGCCGACGAGCCGCTCGCCGCGCGCGTCACGCACATCCTCGGCGATCCGGAAGATCCGCGCACCGAGATCGCGAAGATCCTGATCTGCTCCGACATCCCCACCGAGTTTCCCGACGAGGTGCTGGCGTCGGCCGAGCGCGCGCCCGCCACCGTCGAGGAGCACGATCGCGCCGACCGCGTCGATCTGCGCGACCGCGCGTTCCTCACGATCGATCCGGAGACGGCGCGCGACTTCGACGACGCGGTGTGCGTCGAGCCGAGCCCGAAGCCGGGCCACACGCGCCTGTGGGTCGCGGTCGCCGACGTCTCGCACTACGTGCCGCAGGGCTCGGCGCTCGATCGCGAGGCGCGCGTGCGCGGCTGCTCGGTGTACCTGCCCGACCGCGCGATCCCGATGCTGCCCAAGCAGCTCTCGTCGGCGATCTGCTCGCTCAATCCGGAGGTCGATCGGCTGGCGATGGTGGTGCGGCTCGAGATCGACGAGCACGGCGGCGTCTCCGACGAATATTTCTGCGCGGCGGTGATCCGCTCGCGCGCGCGCCTCGACTACGCCGGCGTGGCGGCGGCGCTCGGCGGCGATCTGCGCGGGCCGCGCGCGCGCTACCAGGAGTTCCTGCCGCTGCTCGTCGAGATGCAGGCGCTGTCGAAGCGGCTGCGCGCGCTGCGCTCGAAACGCGGCGCGCTCGACTTCGAGCTGCCCGAGGCGAAGGTGGTGCTCGACGAGGACGATCCGACGCGCGTGCGCGACGTGGTGCAGTCGCGCGCCAATCCGGAGGTCAAGGGCGCCTACCAGCTCGTCGAGGATTTCATGCTGGCGGCGAACGAGGCGGTGGCGCGCCAGTTCCGCGAGCGCAAGCTCGACACGCTGTGGCGCGTGCACGACGTGCCCGCCGACGAGCGGCTCTTGCAGTTCTCGGAGATCGCCAGCGCGTTCGGTCTCGCGTTCGATCCGGAGGACGGGCGCGATCCGCGGCGCGTGCGCGACTTCCTCGAGAAGCTGCACGGCAAACCGATGGAGCGCGCGCTCAGCTTTCTACTCTTGCGCACGCTCAAGCAGGCGGTCTACGACGTGGTCAACGTCGGCCACTTCGGGCTCGGCGCGCGCGACTACCTGCACTTCACGTCGCCGATCCGCCGCTATCCCGATCTGATCGTCCACCGGCTGCTCAAGCACGCGCTGCACTCCGACGGGCTGCCCGCGGGCGGACCGCCGCCGCCGCCGCCCGATCGCCCGCAGCTCGCCGCGATGGCCGCCGAGTCGTCGTCGCACGAGCGGCGCGCGATGGAGGCGGAGCGCGAGGTCGTCGACATGTATCGCGCGCACCTCATGCGCGACCGCGTCGGCGAAGAGTACGACGGGACGATCGCCGGCGTGGCGGGCTTCGGGCTGTTCGTGCAGATCGAGGCGCCGTTCGTCGAGGGGCTGGTCAAGGCCGATACGCTCGGCGACGATTTCTACGAGCTCGACGAGCAGACCATGCGGCTGGTCGGGCGGCGCACCGGCCACGCGTTCGCGCTCGGCGACCAGGTGCGCGTGCGCATCGAGAACGTCTCGGTGCCGCGCCGCAAGATCGATCTCGCGCTGGTCGAGCACCAGGCCTCCGCCATCGAGCCGCGCGCCGCCGCGCGCCCCGCCGAGAAGAAGCCGCGCCGCCACGAAAAAGAAAAACCGCGCCGCCCGCACGAGCGCGCCGGCAAGCCCAAGCCGCCGGGCGGCAAGCGCGGCAAACGGCGCTGAGCTTTACACGGGCGCCATCGGTCCCGTATGATCGACGACCATGGCACGACTGTCCATCCTCAGCCTGCTTCTATTAATGGTGGCCGCCTCCGCGCACGGGCAGCAGCCGCCCCCGACCTCCGACGATTCGCAGAAGGCGCGCGGGCACTACGACCGCGGCATGGGCCACTTCCAGCTCGAAGAGTGGGACGCGGCGATCGAGGAGTGGAAGGAGGGGTTCCGCATCAAGCCGGTGCCGGAGTTCCTCTACAACATCGCGCAGGCGTACCGCCTGTCGAAGCGCAACGAGCTGGCGGTGTCGTTCTACCAGAAGTATCTGCGCGTCGAGCCGAAGGCGGCGAACCGCGGCGAGGTGGAGCGGCACATCGTGCAGCTCAACAAGCTGATCGCGGCGCAGGCGCAGGCGCAGTCGGCGCCGCCGATCGCGCCGCTGCCGACGGAGGCGAAGCCCGACAAGTCCAAGCCGCCGGTGGTGGCGTCGACGGAGAAGCCGCCGGCCGCCGAGCGTCCGCCCGCCGTCGAGCGCCCGGTCGTGGTCGCGCCGCCGGTCGGCGAGCGCCAGCCGGCGGTCGAGCATCCGGTCGTTGTTGCGCCGCCGGCCGGCGAGCGTCCGGTGGTGGCGAGCGACAACCGCCTGGTGGCGGTGGCTCCGCAGAAGCCGATCTACAAAAAAGGCTGGTTCTGGGGCGCGGTCGCGGGCGGCGTGGTGGTGGTGACCGTCGCCGTGGTGCTCGGCGTGGTGCTCTCGAGCAGCGGCGACTCGACCAAGACGTTGCCGGCGGCGAGGTTTTGATGCGCGTCCAGGGGGCCATGAAAATTTTGGTGTTGGCGCTCGCGGTGAGCGGCTGCGGCGGCGCGACCGATCCGTGCGACGGCGCGGCCGACGCGACGCACGTCTGCTTGAGCGCGACCGTGCAAGGCAACGTCACCGGGCTCGACCAACTGCGCGTGTCGCTCGAGAAGCTGCCGAACGCGGTGGTGTCGCCGTCGACGCCGTCGAGCTTCTCGCTGCCGGTCAAGCTGGCGGTGGTGTTCCCGTCGAGCGCGGCGGGCAGCTCCGGCCTCACCATCGAGGGCTTGCAAGGCGGCCGCTCGATCGCCTCGACGGGAAAAGTGCCGATCACGATTCCGGCGAGCGGACGGTTCGCGCAGACCTTCACGCTGACGGGCAGCATCGTCGGTGACGGCGGCGGCGTCGACGGCGCGTTCGACGGCGGCCTGGACGGCCCGCCGACGGGCGGCGTGGTGGTCTCCCCGCTCTCGATCGATTTCCCCGACACGCCGCGCGGCACTGCGGCGATGGACATCAGCTTCACCGTCACCAACAACAACAGCACCACCGCGTCGCTCACCGGCTCCACGGCGACGGGCGACATGAACTCGTTCAAGGTGAACCCCGATCCGACCGCTCCCTCCGGCTGCCAGATGATGATGCCGTCGCTGCCCCCGGGCGTGAGCTGCAAGTTCAACGCGAACTTCAAGCCGGTCGCAGCGGGCAAGGTGTCGCAGCAGAACGTGCTCACGTTCTCCGACGGCACCACGGCGACGCTCACGCTCACCGGCACCGGGCAGCCCGTGTGGTCGGTCGAGTCGGTGCCGATCGGCGGCAACCTCGAAGGCGTGTGGGGCCGCAGCGCGGCCGATCTCTACGCCTTCGGCCACGACGCCACCGGAAACAGCGTGTTCCACTCGAAGGGCGACGGCACCTGGGTCTCGTGCGCGATGCCGGGCGCGATCCTGCGCAACGTGTTCTCGATGACCGGCGACGCCAACAACATCTACATCGGCCTCGACAGCGGGCAGATCTACACGTCGACGGGAAATTGCCAGTGGTCGTCGATGAACACCGGCAACGCGGGCTGGCCGTCGTCGAGCACCGTGCGCGGGATCTTCTTCGACTCCACCGGCGTCGGTTGGGCGGTCACCGACACCGCGTTCGTCGGGCGCACGCAGACGGGCGGCGCGTGGGGCCCGTACACCGGCTACGCGGGCGTGCCGACGCAGCTGTTCGCCGTCACCGGGATCGGCAGCAGCGTGGTCGGCTGGGTCGGCACGCAGTCCAACAACGGGTTCGCGGCGGTCAACATCCCGAGCGGCGGCTCGACCACGATCGCCGTCGGCGCAGCGCCGCTGCGCTCGAACTGGGCGAGCAGCACGACCGGCTGGGCGGTGGGCGACAACACCAACATCTGGCGCCTCGACATCAACAGCACGACGGCCGTGCAAGAGACGGTGACCGGCGGCGCGAGCGGCACGCTCAACGGGGTCTCGGGGCGCATCGATCCGGCGACCGGCAGGCCGGACATCTACGTCGTCGGCTATCTCGGCAACCAACTGCTGCACTCGGTGGGCGACGGCAATTGGACTTCGATGACGCTGCCGGATGGCTCGGGGAGCAGCGGCGTCTGGGTCGCGCCGACCGGCGAGGTGATCGTCTCGCAGGCGGCCGCCGCCAATCCGTTCGTCCTCCATTACTACTAGGAAGCAGCGCGAAGCGGACTATGCTGAACGGATGACCATCCGCGAGCGCATCGAAGACGAGGAGCGGCGCATCCTCTCGCCGCACGCGCAGCTCTCGTCGACGTCGAAGGGCCGCGCGCGTCCCGAGCCGCCCGACGAGATGCGTCCGGTGTTCCAGCACGACCGCGATCGCATCATCCACTCGAAGTCGTTTCGCCGCCTCGCCGGCAAGACGCAGGTGTTCCTCGCGCCCGAGGGCGATCACTACCGCACGCGCATCACGCACACGCTCGAGGTGGCGCAGTTCGCGCGCTCGGTGACGCGCTTCCTCGCGCTCAACGAGCAGCTCACCGAGGCGATCGTGATGGGCCACGATCTCGGCCACACGCCGTTCGGCCACGCCGGCGAAAAGGTACTCGCGCGCCTGATGCCCGACGGCTTCCACCACGTCAAGCAGTCGCTGCGCGTGGTCGATCAGCTCGAGCGCGACGGCGAAGGGCTCAACCTCACCGCCGAGGTGCGCGACGGCATCCTCAAGCACTCGAAGGGCAAGGGCGCGATCTTCTCCGACAACCCCAACCTGACGGCGATGACGCTCGAGGGGCAGATCGTGCGCATCTCCGACATCGCGGCGTACGTGAACCACGATCTCGACGACGCCGTGCGCGGCGGGCTGGTCGACGAGCGCGAGCTGCCCGAGGCGGTGACGCGCACGCTCGGCACGCGCCACTCGCAGCGCATCGAGACCATGATCCGCGACCTGGTCGAGAGCTCGCGCCTCGACGAGAAAAAGATGATCCGCATGAGCGACCGCGTGCTCGAAGGCCTGTACGCGCTGCGCGATTGGCTCTACGAGCGCGTCTACGAATCGAAGGGCATCCGCGAGGAGTTCGCCAAGGCGCAGCGCATCCTCGAGGAGCTGTGGATCCACTTTCACGATCACGCCGACGAGTTCCGCGCGCGCTTCTGGCCCAAGGGCACGCGCGAGGACGAGCCGCTCGATCGCGCGGTCGGCGATTTCCTCTGCGGCATGACCGATCGCTACGCGATGCGGCTCTACCAGGAGCTTCGGCTGCCCAAGCCCTGGACTGTTTACTGAGCGGCCCTAATTTCCCCCGCATGGAGAAAGACAAGGATCCGAACCCCTCGGGCGCGCCCGAGGCGGGCGGCGCGACCACCAGCGGCTCGCTGTTCGGCGGCGACACGTTCATGGCGCGCACGTGGCGCTTCCTCGCGCGCATGGCGCGTGACCTCGAGGCCACCGCGTATCGCCGCCTGCGCGACATGGAGCAGCAGTCGAAGGACACGTGCGAGCACCCGGGCGCTCCCAAGCGCACCCGGCAAGCGACGCACGGCACCGACGAGACGCACGTCCCGATCACGTAACGCCCGCGCTTGCCAGGGGAGCGCGCGTACGGCATCTTCTGCCGGATGCTCGACGCGCGGCAGAAGCTGTACCTCTACCTGTGCGGGGTGTTCCTCACCGCGCTGCTGATCGGCGACACCATCGGCTCCAAGCTGTTCACGCTCGACATCCCGCTCGGCGTCACCACGCTGCACGCCACGCTCTCCGTCGGCGCCATCTGGTTTCCCATCACGTTCCTGCTCACCGACGTGATCAACGAGTTCTATGGATCGCGCGGCGCGCGCTTCGTGACGTTCCTCGGCTTCTGGATGGCGCTGTTCGCGTTCGCGGTGCTGCTGGTGGCGCGCAAGATCCCGGCGGCGTCGTTCTCGCCGATTCCGCAGGACACGTTCGAGAACGTGTTCGGTAACGCCAACCGGATCTTCTTCGCGTCGCTGATCGCGTACCTCGTCGGGCAATTGGTCGACATTTCCGTTTTTCAACTGGCCAAGCGCATGACGCAGTCGAAGCACATCTGGCTGCGCTCGACGGGCTCGACGCTCATCTCGCAGCTCATCGACACGCTGCTGGTCACGTACATCGCGTTTCTCGGCAAGCTCACGCCGGCGCAATTGCGCCAGGCGGCGGTGACCAGCTACGCGGTGAAGGTGATCCTGGCGATCGGATTGACGCCGGTGATCTACGCGATGCACGGCTTCATCCACCGCCGCATCGGATTGGAAGAGGCGCCCGCGGACGTCGAGCGCGTGCACGACGCCGTCGGCTGATTACTTGGCGGCGAACTTGGCCGGGTTCTTCTCGAAGTCGGGCTTGCAGTCGGCGCAGCAGAACGCGTAGCGCTTGCCCTGATAGACGACCTGCGTCGTCGTCTCCTTGACGGTGAAGTCTTCGCCGGTGACCGGGCACTTCATCTTGGTGCCGACGGCGATCATCGGCGGATCGTTCTGCGCGGCGGCGGCGACCGGCGTCGCGGCGACGGGCGCGCTCTGCGCGGCGGGCGCGGGCGCCTTGGATTCGGAGCACGCAGCGACGGTGAAGATCGAGAACAGGAGCAGCGCTGAAATCTTCATACGCTCGAACTTAGCACGAACTTCCAATTGTTCGAGCGCGCTCGGCGAGCGTGGCGCGCCGCCTCAGGTGAGCGCACGCACGCCACATCGAACCCGCGATTTGGCGATGAATAAAACGCGATTTCCACGCGCAGCGCGGAGATCACCGACGGCACACGCGCTGCAAAAGCGACCCGACGAACGCTACCACGACAAAAAACCAGGAGGACTCCGATGCGTAATGTTCTGACTGCTCTCGCGCTCTCGTCGCTGTTCGCGGCCGCGCCCGCGCTCGCCGCCAAGCACGTCGCCAAGCCGGCGTCGACCGCGCCCGTCGCCAAGGCGGAGGGCGATGCGCCGAAGGCCGACGAGAAGGCGCCCGCCGAGAAGCCGAAGAAGAAGGTGAAGAAGACCAAGACGACGAAGACGGAAGAGAAGGCGCCGGAGGCGGCGCCCGCGAAGTAACGCGAGCGAGCAGTTTGGGCGGCGGTCCGGACGCGATGGGTCCGGGCCGCCGCCTTTTTTTTGCGTTGCAGCATAGCGCGCCGCGGGCGCCGCGTTTACGATGTGCGAATGGATTGGAAGCTGCTCGCCACGGCGTTCGGATCGGTGTTCATCGCGGAGCTGGGAGACAAGACCCAGCTCGCCACGCTCGCGCTCGCGACCGGGAAGCATTCGCGGCTGATGGTGTTCGCCGGCGCCGCGGCGGCGCTGGTGTGCACGTCGCTCATCGCCGTCGTCGCCGGCGGCGTGATCGGTCGCTACGTTCCCGAAAGTTACTTGCGGCGAATTGCCGGAGGAGTCTTCATCGCGCTAGGGCTGCTCTACATCCTGCGCCCGGGCTAGCGGCTAGTAGTCGTCGTTTCCGTCCCAGCGCCACTTGCCGCGCTCGCGATCTTCTTCTTTGGGACGGCCTTCGCCCGGCTTCTTCTTGGTGAAGTCGCGCTTCTCGGGGCGCGATTGCCGGCGGCGCTGCTCTTCCTTGTTGGTCTCGGCCGAGGCCATCGGGTAGCGATCGCGCGGCGGCCCCGAGCGAAACCCGCCCGGCCCTCGCGGCGGACCGCCCGGTCCACCCGGACCACCGCCCGGCCCACCGAACCCGGGCCGCGGTCGCGGCGCCGGACGCGGCGCTCCCGGCACGCGCTCCTGCGCCTTCTCGACGAAGACGCTGCGCCCCGAGAGCATCTGACCGTTCCACTGTTTGATCGCGGAGTCGGCCTCGGCGTCGCTGGCGAGCTCCACGAAGGCGAACCCGCGCGGCCGCTGGGTCTCGCGGTCCAGCGCGATCCTCACGCTTTGGACTGTGCGTCCCGACTCTGCGAATGCTGCCCTGAGCTCTTGCTCCGTGATCGCATACGACAAATTACCTACGAACAGCTTGGTACCCATACGCTCCTTCTCGCGCTCCTTTTTTCGAGGGTTTTTACCCGTTTTGCGGACACACGCGTCCGCCGTGACCAACGCAACAACATTAGGGCCTCGACAGATCGCTTGCAAGCGGGATCTTCGAGAGGGATTCTATAGTTGATCGCATGAATAAACAGCGCGCGCGTCGCGTACCATTTACATTATGGAACGAAGGTCTCCCGGCGACGTTCGCAGAATGAGGCGCATCATGAAAACGATCACGGCAGCCTCGGTGTTGGTCGCGCTCGCGGCGCTCGCCTCGACGGCGCGCGCGCAGCAGCCGGATCCGAATTATCCGCAGCCGTACGGCCAGCCGCAGTACGGGCAACCGCAATACGGGCAACCGCCATACGGCCAGCCGCAGCAGCCGTACGATCCCAATCAGCAGCAGATGCAGCAGCCGGACGAGCCGCTGCAGGATCCCTACGCCACGCAAGACAGCGATCCCGACATCGACGGCTACGACGCGCAGACGGACGTGTACTACGACAACGTCGCGGCGCGCGGCTACGACGACGGCTACGATCCGAACGCGTACCAGCAGTTCGAGGGCGCGCTCTCGCCGTACGGCTCGTGGTACGACGATCCCAGCTACGGGCACATCTGGGTTCCGTCGACGGGCGTGGTCGGCGCGGACTTTTCGCCGTACTCGTCGGGCGGGCACTGGGTGCTCTCGGAGTACGGCTGGACCTGGGTCTCCGATTGGGATTGGGGCTGGGCGCCGTTTCACTACGGGCGCTGGGGGTGGGTCGGCTCGTACGGCTGGTCGTGGATTCCCGGCACGTGCTGGGGACCGGCGTGGGTGAGCTGGCGATCGGGCGGCGGCTACGTCGGCTGGTCGCCGCTGCCGCCGGCGGGCGTGGTCGTCGGTCCGCCGCTCGGCGTGCGCTCGGCGTGGCGCTTCACCGTCGCCGCGCAGCTCGGCTCGACGCGGCTCTCGTACCTGCCGTCGCACGTGGTGCCGAGCGTGTTCGCGCGCACGTCGGTGATCAACAACTTCCGCTCGGTGACGGTGGGCGGCGCGGCGGTGCGCGTGAACGCCGGCCCGACGGGAACCTTCGTCGGCGGCGGCGTCGGCGTGTCGACGCCGGTGCGCCTCGCACAGGTGGCGCCGAACCTGGTGCCGCGCACCAACATCGTTCCGCGGCTCGGCGTCTCGCTGCAGGCGCGCCCTTGGGTTGCGGCGCGCGTGCCGGGGCTCGACACGCACGTCTCGTCGGCGCGCCCGATCGCGCCGTCGGCGGGGCCGCGCTCGATCCCGATCGGCAATCCGAACACGCCGTACGCCCCGCGCCCGATCCCGTACTACCAGGCGCCGCGTCCGATGTACGCGCCGCCGCAGCAGCCGCACTCGGTGTACTCGCCGCAGCAGCACTACACGCCGACGTATCAGCAGCCGTCGTACCAGCAGCCGCATTACGCCGCGCCGTCGTATCAGCAGCCGCACTACAGCGCGCCGACGTACTCCGCGCCCGCGCACTACAGCGCGCCGACGTACTCCACGCCCGCGCACTACAGCGCGCCCAGCTACTCGGCGCCGACGTACTCGGCGCCCGCGCAGCACTACAGCGCGCCCAGCTCCTCGCGCCCGTCGTACTCGGCGCCCGCGCACTACAGCGCGCCTTCGGTCGGCCACTTCGGCGGCGGCGGCGGGCACTCGGGCGGCCACCGCTAATCACCCGAATCGCCCGCTCACTCAGTAGGCGACCGCAGGGCGACGGTTGCACACCCCTCCCTCGCGCCCCACAACGTCCACATGACCAAGTGCAGCTTGAGCTCGCCCGGGCTGCCGGGGCGCCTGCTGATCGTCGACGACGACGCGGGCGACGCCGAAGCGCTGCGCGCACTGCTCGCCGAAGACGGCCACGTGGTCGACATGGTGTCGTCCGCCGAGCAAGCGCTCGCCCGCTTTCGCGACTCGACGTACACGGCGGTCCTCGCCGATCTCCAGCTGCCGGGTGAGAGCGGCCTCGACCTGGTGCGCGCGCTGCGCTCCGACGCGCCGGCGACCGCGGTGGTGGTGCTCACCGGCCACGCGTCGGTGTCGACGGCGGTGGCGGCGCTCAAGCACGGCGCGGTCGACTACTTGAAGAAGCCGGTGAACCCGGCGCAGCTGCGCCGCCTGGTGCGGCAAATTGTCGCAGAGAAGCCGGCCTACCTGCCCAACAAGCTGCTCGCCGCCGAGAACGTCGGCGAGGAGGTGTTCGGCGGCATGCTGGCGCGCTCGCAGCCGATGCACCGCGTGTTCGAATCGATCTGCGTGGTCGCGCAGACCGACGCCACCGTGCTGATCGTCGGCGAGACCGGCACCGGCAAGGAGCTGGTCGCGCGCGCGGTGCACGATCGCTCGCAGCGCTCGTCGGGGCCGTTCGTCCCGGTGCACACCGGCGCGATCCCGAAGGACCTGATCGAGTCGGAGCTGTTCGGCCACGAGAAGGGCGCCTTCACCGGCGCGGTCTCGTCCGCCGAGGGAAAATTCGGCGCCGCCAAGGGCGGAACCATTTTCCTCGACGAGGTCTCGACGATGTCCGAGCGCGCGCAGGTCGATCTCCTGCGCGTGCTCGAGACGTTCAAGTACACGCGCGTCGGCGGCAAGGTCGAGCACGCCGCCGACGTGCGCGTGGTCTGCGCCACCAACTGCGATCTGCTCATGCTCTCGCGTGAGAACAAATTTCGCGAGGATCTGTACTACCGCATCAACATTTTTCCCATCTACTTGCCTCCCCTGAGAGACCGCCGCGAGGACATCGGGCTGCTGGCCGATCGCTTCATGCGCGCGGCGGCGGAGCGCTTCCACAAGTCGCTGCGCGCGCTGCCGGCGGCGACGGTGGAGCTGCTCGAGAGCCACCCGTGGCCGGGCAACGTGCGCGAGCTGCGCAGCCTGATCGAGCAGACGGTGCTGCTCGAGCGCAGCGATCGTCTCGACGCCGATGGGGTGCAATTGCTCCTCGCCGGCCGCCCGCCACGCAAGGACGTCACACCGGTGGTGCCGATCCTCGTCGGCACCAAGGTCGCCGAGGCCGAGCGGCAGCTCGCGGTGCGCACCGTCGAGGCGTTCGCGGGGAACCGCGAAGCGGCCGCCGAGGCGCTCGGCATCGACATCCACCGCCTCGCCGAGCTGCTCGGCGACGCGCGCGCCGAGGCCCCCGCCGCGCCGTCGGCGTAGGCGCCGCGAGGCCGGCACGGTGCTCGCATCGTGACGCGGCAGGAGGCGAGCGATGCCGACGATCAACGAAGGTGGCACTTTCCTGCCGGGGCAGGTGATCAAGCTCTACGGCGTGTACCGTTGCGCGTGCGGCGCGCACGAATTCTTCGGCGTGTCGGGGCGCGTGTTCCCGCGGCTCCAGTGCGGCGCCAGCGCCTGGACCATGGTTCACCGCGCGAGGGAAGAGAAGTTCTTCTAGCGTGAACGAAGTTACCGCGTCATCGAGAGCTGGAGGATGCGGTCCATCGCCGCGTGATAGGGAAATCCGCCGGCGCGATGCTTCTCGGCGCCCGCCGCCGCACGGTAGTAGAGGTTGAGCGCGCGCGCGCGATCCGGCTCGCGCAGCAGATCGCCGAGGTAATACATCGCCGGCTCGCTCTGGCCCGCGACGTCCGCCGCCACCGCCGACTCCAACCGCCGCCGCGCGCCCTCCGCGTCGCGCAGCCGCTCGCACACCAGCGCGCCCGCGGTCCACGCGCGCACGCGATCCTCCGTCGAGGTTTCGCGCGCGCCGGCGATCGCGTCGTAGTCGCCGAGCGCCGCGCGCAGCTCGCCGCGATCCGCGCGGTGCGCCGCGCTCTCGATGGTCACGCGCGGCGCCGGACACGCCGCCAGCGCGAGCGCGAGCGCCACCAACGTTAGCCGCACCGCTGCATGATATCCTTTCGCGATGTCCAAGGTCGACGTAGAGCTCAAGGAGCACTTTCGCAAGGCGCGCGCGCGCGTCGAGACCTACGGCGTGCGCGTGTACATCGGCGACGTGCTCGATCCCAACACCGGCACCTTCGACGGCGCCGAGATCGGCATCGACTACGCCAATGACCTCGAGATGTCGCTGTTCGTGCTGGTGCACCTGTTCGGTCACACCGCGCAGTGGAACACCGTGGCCGCGTACCGCACCATCGATCAGCGCGTGAAGCCCGGCGCCGCGCCCGAGATCATCGAGGAGGCGCACCAGTACGAGCGCAACGCCTCGCGCCTCGGCCTCACGCTCCTGCACGAGGCCGGCATCCGCGATCGCGACACGTGGCTGGCCGACTGGTGCGGCTCCGACTGGAAATACCTGTCGACGTATTATGCAACCGGAAGGTTGCCTGATTGGCGCGAGTGCCGCTCGCACGGCCACGCGCCGCTCGAGCCGCTGCCGGTGCCGCCGTTCGTGCCGCGCCGCTTCTATTCGCGCTACGCGTTCTGACGTATGCGCGCCGTGCGCCGCGCGCTGCTGGTGCTGGTGCCGCTCGCGGCCTACGCGTCGGCGGCGTCGAGCGGCTTCGTCTGGGACGATCACAAGGCGCTCGAGCAGGGCCGGCTGATCGGATCGCTCCGCCACGTGCCGGCGCTGTTCACGCACGACACCATGTTCAACTCCGACGGCGGCGCGTTCCAGGCGCGCGCGCGCGTCGACACCTATCGGCCGCTGACGATGACCCTGTTCTTCGTCGAGCACGCGCTGTGGGGCGCGCGGCCGCTCGGCTACCACGTGGTGAGCGTGCTGGTGCACCTCGCGTGCGTGCTGATGCTCTACCGCGTCGGGCGGCGGCTGAAGTTGTCGGAGTGGGCGGCGGCGCTCGGCGAGGCGGTGCACTGGATCAACGGGCGCTCCGATCCGCTGTGCGTGCTGTTCTTCCTGATCGCGCTCGACGCGTGGCTGGCCGGGCGCGGCGTGGCCTGCGCGCTGGCGATGCTGGCGGCGACCTTGTGCAAGGAGCTGGCGTTCGTGCTCGCGCCGCCGGTGCTGCTGCTGCTCGCCCGTCGAGAGACGCGCGAGCCGTGGTGGCGCGCGATGTGGCCGTGGGCGGCGGGCGGGGCGCTCGGCCTGGCGCTGCGGCTGAACGCGCTCGGCCATCCGGCGGCGAGCGCCGGCGCGCGCCACCTGGGATATGCAACCATTCGGTTGCCTTTGCTGTGGCTCGACGGGCTGCGCGCGCTGGCGGTGCCGGTGGCCGAGATGCCGCCGAGCCTGTACGAGCGCTACCGCGTGACGAGCGGCGCCTGGCTGGCGGCGGCGTGCATCGCCTGCGCGCTCGTGATCGCGCTCGGCGTGACGCTGGCGATCCGCCGCCGCCGCTCGCTGGTGCCGTGGGCGCTGGCGTCGTTCTTCGGCGCGCTGGCGCCGGTCGCGCTGCTCACCTACGACGACGGCTGGTTCGGCTGGGGGCGCTACCTGTACCCGGCCACGCCGGCGCTGGCGCTGGCGCTGGGCGAGGCGCTGGTCGACGGCGCGCTGCCGCGGTTACGCCCGTCGCTGCGGCAAATTGCCGCAGGGGCGTTCGCGCTGGCGATCGCGCTGTGCGCCGCGCAGACGTTCGCCGCCGGGCGCGACTGGCGCGACGACCGCGCGTTCGCCGCCGCGCTGATCGCCGATCACCCGACTTCGCCGCACGGCTGGTTCGAGCTCGGCGTCGTCGAGGATCACGCCGGCCACGCCGAGCGCGCGCTCGAGCTGGCGCAGAAGTCGCTCGAGCTCGCGCCGCGCAATCACCGCGCGTGGTCGCTGGCCGCCGGCGCGCTCATGCGGCTCGGCCGCCGCGCCGACGCGTTCGAAGCCGCGCGGCGCGCGCTCGCGCTCGACGCGCACGACGCCGGCGCCGAGTACATCCAGTCGATCGCGCTGCTCGGCGAGCGCCGCGAGCCCGAAGCCGCCGCGCTGCTCCTCGACGCCATCGCCGGCGATCCCGCGCAAGACGGCCCGTGGGCCACGCTGCACCAGGCCGCCGTCCACCTCGGCCCGTCGTCCTCGTTCGTCACCGCCGCCCGCGCCGCGCTCACCGATCCGCGCTACGCCGCGATCGCCCCACGCGCGCTCGCCGCGCTTCAATAAAGATCAGATCGGATTAACCGCCGCAGACGCCAAGAGCGCCAAGTAGACGCCAAAAAGCAGAAAATATATTTCAGATCATTTTGGCGTCTGCGGCGGCATGGCGGTTCAATTCTCCGCTACGGCGTTTCGGTTTTTTTCATCAGCTCGTCGGGGACGGCGGCGCCGAGGGAGCGGGCGCGCTCGAGGTGCGCCTTGGCCTTGGCCGCGTCGCGCGGCTCGCCGAGCACCCACGCGCGGCCGAGCGCGAAGTGCCAGCGCTTGTCGTTCTCGCGCGCGCTCTCGAGCGGCTCGAGCACGGCGCGCGCTTTCAGCCACTCGCCCAGCTCCGCGTGGCACAGCCCCTCGATGAACTGCGCGTCGGCGACCAGCGGCGACTTCGCCTTGGCGTAGAGCGTCTCGGCGAGCGCGATCGGCACCAGCGCCTCGCGGTAGCGCTTGGCGGTCCACAGCACCGCCGCCTTGCCGTACGGCCCCTCGGCGTCGTTCGGATCGAGCTTGATCAGGATGTCGTACTCGCCGAGCGCGTCGTCGTACCGGGCCGCGCGCACGTACGCCGCGGCGAGGCTCTGGTGCGCCACCTGGTTGTTGGGCGAGATGGCGATCGACTTGCGATACCAGAGCACCGCGTTCACGTCGTCGTGGCGCGCGCGGTAGACCTGGCCGAGGTTGTCCATCGCGTCGCAGTAGCGCGCGTCGAGCGCGATCGCCTCTTTGTACGCGGTCTCGGCGGCGTCGAGCTCGCCGCGCTTCTGCGCGCCGTAGCCGCGGTTGTACGCGTCGCGCGCCTTTTCGTTTTTGGTCGGGCAGGAGGAGGAGCGCTCGACCACCACCGGGTCCGCGTGCGCGACGCCGGCCGAGAGCGCGATCGCGAGGCCGAAGGAAATTTTCATGGCGCGATTATATCGCGTCAGCTCGGCTGTTCGTAGCCCCAACGATCGCGGATGTGCCGCTCGAGCGTGCCGAACAAGAGCCGCTCGAACGCCAGGCCGAGCACCACGATCACCACCATCACCGCCAGCA
>DASREC010000386.1:0-21997 GCA_035652295.1 Polyangia bacterium | reverse complement strand
GCCATATCCCCGCCGCCGCCCGCGCCGCCCGGCTCCTCCCCCGGTGGCGGCGCCCCCGCCGGATCCCGCAATATCACCGTCGACCGCGCCGGCACCATCAGCGTCCCCGCCGGCACATCCACGTCATACGTCAACGTCTCCTGCGGCAAACTGCCGTCGCCGGCAACCACTCCCCCTCCCGACCACGCCGCTCGCTTCATCGGTGACGCCACCGTATACGCGAGCGCGCCGCTCGATGAATTCACCAGCGCGACGCCGCGCACGTAGTCGCGCGCGTACAGCCCGCCGCTCGCGCCGCCGGCGCCGGCCACTCGCAGCGACTCCAGATCGGACGGCGGCTCGGCGACGTAGCCGCCGAGATCGATCTCGTACTCGGGATACCACGTCAGATCGCCGTTTCCGAACATCACGTAGCTGGTGCCGTTTCGCAGCACGAAATAGCTGCCGATCAGAAACTCGCGGTCGGCCTGGCTCAGGCTCGTGCCGGCGGTGGTCACGTCGGCCATCCACACCTTGCCGGCGCCGGTCACGTAGCGGCAGATGCGGCGCGCCGACAGGTTCCAGTCGCCGGGCGACGCGGTCACCGCCTGCCAGTTCTCGGTGAACACGCCGTCGGTGCCGTCGAGGAACGCCGGCTCGTCGGTGCCGTCGACGAGCGCGTCGGGGTTCGGGATCACGAGGTAGCGCGGATGCTGCGCGGTGGGCGCGAACGCGGTGCGCATGGCGTCGAAGTACGCGCGCGCGCGCGGCTGCCACCAAGCGTCGAGGCCGGCGCGCGTGCCGTCGCCCGCGGGCACCGCCCACCACATCGCCGGCGAATAGTTGTACCAGGGCGGAAACGCGACATCGAGGAACACGCCGGTGGCATTGGCGCTGGGAAACGATTGCCATTGAAGCAAAGTATCGAACGTATAGCTGCGCCACTCCGTCGAGGAGATGTCCATCAGCCAATACGGATCGGGATAAGAGACGCGATTGGCGGTAGTACCGGGATTGGCGGAGTGTTGATATGCGTTTTCGCGGGTAATCGAATGCGCGGCCACGTAAGGCGTGAACGTGTCGGTGTCCTCCTGGCCGTAGACGTCGGCGGCGGTGATGTTTCCGACGGGATTTGCCTGATCGGCGCCGTTCAGTCCGTAGGCGAGGTGATACGTGAGCATTAAAAAGTTTGGATTGGAAACTCGATAGGAATCGATTTGCCGTTTGAAGAGCTTTTGCGTGCCGACGTAATGCGTGACCACGAAATCGATTTGACCGCTCGAATAGGAATCGGGGATGAGCTGGTCCTTCCACACCAGCACGTAGCGGCGCGTCGACGGGAGCGGCTGCGCCAGGCCCGACGGCTGCAGCGCCGCCGGCGTCAGCGGATACGTTACGCCGGGTGGAAACGACGCCGCGCGCGCGAGCGCGCCCATGCAAAGCAGCGCGCACAGCGACGAGATAATGCGCATGATTTCATTTTATCGCATCGCGCGGAGCGCGTCTTACTTTCCCGGCGTGCTGATGACGCGCTTGCGCGTGACTGGCACGTCGAGCGGCGCGGCGTCACCGCGTTTCACGCGCAGCACCACCTGCGTGCCCTCGGGCCCGCGGATGCGCTCGATGGCGCCCGAGAATCCCAGCTCGGCGGCGGGCGCGCCGTCGACGGCTAGCACGCGATCGCCGCCGGCGAGCCCCGCCTCGGCCGCGCCGCCGCCCGGCATCACCTGCACGATCACCAGCGCGTCGCCTTCGGCCTTGAGCACGGCCGCGACGCCGGCCAGCTCGACGTGCGGCTCCTCGCCGGGATCGACCGGCGTCAGCTCGACGGTGAGCGGGCCGAGATCGCCGTCGCTCTCGACGCGCAGGCCGGAGAGCAGGCGCGTGTGATGGCCCTCCGCGGCGGCCATGATCGTGCGCAGGCCCGGCTCGAGCCCGCCGAGCGCGAACTCGCCCGCCGCGTCGCTCGACGTTCCCGCGAACACGGGCAGAGGCGTCTCCGAGTCGGGCCCGCTCTCGAGTGACACGCGCGCGCCGGCGATCGGCGCCCGCGTCTGCGCGTCGACGATCTTTCCGGTGACGCGGCCGCCGCGCCCGAGCGTGAAGTCGATTCCGTCGACGGCGTCGCCCGGACTTTGCGGCGGCGCGAGTTCGACGACGCGCTCGGCGGAGCGCGCGTGGCCGTGCGCGATCGCGCTCACCGCGTACGAGCCGGGCGGAAGGCCGCGCACTTCGTAGCGGCCCTCGGCGTCGACGAACGACTCGGCGCGATCTTCACCGCGCTCGAGCGCGCCGCGCCGCTCCCTCATTAATATGGTGAACGCGGCCAGCGGGCCGGACGCGCTGCGCACCGTGCCGCGCAGGACGCCGCCCGCGCGCAGGACCAGGCGCAGCTCGCGCGTGCCGGCGGCGACGTGCTCGGCGCGCGCGGGCGCGAGGCCGCGCTGCGTGGCGGTGACGGCGTACGCGCCGGGCTCGAGGTCGGTCAGCGTGAAGCGGCCGTCGGCGCCGCTGACGGCGCGCGCCTCGGCGGCCGGCGCATCAGAGTCCTGCTCGCTGATCGCGAGCAGGAGCGCGCCGTCGACGGCAGCGCCGCGCGCGTCGACCACCACGCCGGCGATCGCGGTGCGCGGCGATTCGGCGGCGGCGGGGCGCAGGCGCAGCGTGAGGCGCTTCGAGAGCTGCGCGGCGAGGTCGAGCCGCGCGCGCGCCGGCGAGAATCCGGCGTGGCGCGCTTCGAACACCGAGTCGTCGAGCGCGTGAAAGCGAAACTCGCCGCGCTCGTCGCTCGCGAAGCGATCCGGCTCGCCGTCGAGCGGCTCCAGACGCACGACCTCGGCGCCGGCGATCGGCTTGCCCGCCGGATCGAGCACCACGCCGCGATACTCGACGGCGGGCGTGAGGTACAGCGTCAACCCGCGCACGCGCGTGCCGGCGCGCGCCTCGAACGCGATCGGGCTGTGGCCGAGCTCGGGCGCGAACGACAGGTAGCCGGCGGCGGTGAGCGAGGCGAGCTGATACGTGCCCGGCTCGGCGGCGGCCAGGCGGAACGCGCCCGCGTCGTCGGCGGCGACGTTGAATACCGCGCCGCCGTGCGCGAACGTCAGCGCGGCGCGCGCCACCGGGCGGCCGTTCGCCGTCGAGAGCACGCGCCCCGAGAGCTCGCCGAACTTCGCCGCCTGCTCCGCCGAGACGCTCGCCTCCGACAGGCGAATGAGCGGCAGCGCCGGCGCCCTCGACGGCGCCCGCCCGACGCGCGGCGGATCCACCGCGCCGCTCGCGCCGCCCGCCGCCCGCTCCCGCCCGCGATGCTGCACCGCAAAATAAATCAGCGCGCCGATCGCGGCCAGCGCCCCGACGACGACCGCCGCGCTCCTCGCCCGTCCCCGGCCCATGCTTCGCGCGTCGGCGCTACGGCACCGAGCGGAGCGCGCCCTCGTCTTCGTAGTAGGAGTAGAACTGCCGGTACCACTTGCGCCAGGCGGTGATCGGCCCGTCGGCCGCCGACAGCGGCGGGCGGTGGCGATAGACCTTGTTCTCCCAGATCGGGATGTCCTGGATGTACTGCTCGTTCAAGAACGATTGGTACATGCTCGACACCTGCTCGGTCATCGCCGCGTCGGGCAGCTTCTTCATCGTGAAGTTGACCCACGCCTCGACGTGCTCGTCGTCGATCGGCGTCTGCGTGATGAGCGACAGCGTCTCGACTGGCCCGACGTCGACGCGCAAGGTGGCGAGGCCCGGCCCACACGTGGTCGTGTGCACCGGCATCTCGAAGCCGGCGAGCACGCCTTCGTTGCCCATACACATGTGCTGCCACACGCGGAAGAACGGACCGTCGGCCTCGACGCGCAGCTCGGGATTCGACGGCAGCGGCATGGCGTGCACCGCGAGCAGGTGTGCGGTGTCGACGATGTTCTCGCCGATCTCCTGGCAGTGCACGCGAATGCGCCAGCTCTGCGTGCGCAGCGGCGCCCACGCGTCGGTGCCGATGCCGTAGTCGGGGAGCTCCCACTCGGGCGCCTTGCGCTCGCTGTGGTGATAGACCCAGATGACGCCGTTCTTCTCCTGCACCGGCCACGCGGCGACGTCGGAGTAGGCGGGGATTTTTTTCGCGTGCGGAATGGCGACGCACTGGCCGCTCGAGTCGTAGCACCAGTGGTGAAACGGGCACTGCAGGGTTTCGCCGACGACCTTGCCGCCGATGCCGAGGTGCGCGCCCTGGTGCGCGCAGTAGGCGTCGAGCACCGACGGGGCGCCGCCGGCGGCGCGGAACAGCACCAGCTCGCGGCCGAAGTAGTGCAGCGGCTTGACGCCGCCGGGAGCCAGCTCGCTCGACAGCGCGACCTGGAACCAACCGTTGGGATTCGCGGGGAACGGGTAGCGGGATCGTGACATGACCGGCCTCCGAGTCGGCCGGGATTTTATAGTCGGTCGCTGCGCTGCGCCAGTCGATCGTCGAGCGCGCGCTCGAGGCGCGGGCGGGCTTCGCGCACGCGCTGGCGAACCGTCGCCGCCGACGTGCGCTCGTCGTGCAGCACGATCAAGATCGCGCGCCGTGCGAGTGAGATGTGCGTGCGCGCCTCGCTCAGGTCGCAGCGGCCGTGACGCGCCAGCTCGTCGCCGTCCTCGTCGAGCAGCAGCACGCCGCGGGCCTGGGCGGCGAACGCGAGCTGCGCGCACAAACGATTCAACGCCATGGCGCGAGCTTATTCGGCGCGCCGGGCGTCACAAGACGCGTTTCGGAAACGAGCCGTTTCCGCGCGGGAAACGCGCGCGGTTGGCGTCGCGAACGGGCGCGCGCTATTTCGCCAGCGCGTGCAGCCACTCGACGAGCAGCGCCTCGCCGGCCGCGTCGCGCTCGAGCGCCGCCAGCCCCGACGGGAAATCACCGTCGGGGAGCAGCAGCGCCATCAAGCGGATCGCGCCGGCGCGCGGCGCGGCCTCGAGCGTCGCCAGCCGCGCGTGCAGCCCGGCCGGGTAGGGTTTGCCGTCGAGCGCGCACACCACGATCTGCGCTGCGATCCAGCCGGCGCGCGCCTGCGGCGCCAGCCAGCGGTCGGTGATCGGCACCGGCTGGTCGAGCTTCGCCAGCGCGCGCAACGCCGGCTCGGCGCGCCGCGACTCGTTCAGCAGCCGATACAGATCGCCCGTGAGCAACGCGCCGCCGGAGAAGATCGGCCCGAGCAAGATCTCCTCGAGCGCCTCCTCGGCCGCCGCGTCGCTCGCGCCCGCGCCCGGCGTGGCCAGCGCGCCGCCCGTGGTGAGCTGCGCCGCGATGAAATCGGCCGCCAGCTTCTCGAGGCGCGCCTGGTCGAGCTGCTCCTTGGTGTAGAGCGAGAGCTGCACGCGCTCGCCCAGCTCGACGCGCGCGGTGCGCTCGTACGGCACGTCGGTGAGCTCGCGCCCGTCGAGCACGGCGCGCAGCCGCGTCCAGCGATGTTTTCCCGTCGAGAAGTGGCGGTACATGCGCAGGAGCTGCGGCTCGCTCGCCTCCAGCCGGGCGCGCGCCTCCTCGCGCTTGCGCCGATAGAGCTCGCCCTCGCCGCGGTGATCGCTCGAGTGGCCGACCGAGCAGTCGATCGACGCGCGAAACCCGGCGTACGCGCGGCTCTCCGCGCCGTACGTGCCGCCGCGCGCCGCCGACGGAACGAGCGCGAGCGCGAGCGCCAGCGCGATCACCGGCGCGCGCGTCACGGCACGTACGCCCCGACGACGGTGAAGTGGTACAGGTCGTTGCCGATCGGCGGATTCGGCCCGCTGTACAGCTCGACCACCGCGAACGATCCCGACGGCGCGCCCACCGGCGCGGTGAGCTGGAGGTCCATCACCCAATCGTTGCGCAGCAGCGTCGCCGGCACCGTGGTGGTGAAGCCGATGGTGCTCGAGTAGACCGACGTGCTGAGCGGCCACGTGGCCGACTGCTCCGTCGTCCAGCCGTGCAGCGGCACGTCGATGGTCGCGCCCGCCTCGACGGGAAACCACTCCTGCGCGGGGCTGACGTTGTAGTACGCGTGCGTCTCCGGGGGCATGCACGGATCGCCGCCGCGCGCCGCCGCGCTGTTCGAGTAGATGCGCTGGTACACGTACGCGCCCTCGAACCAGCGCGTGCCTTCGCACAGGTCGCCGACCTCGGCGCGCCCGCGCAGCCGGAACGAGTGCCACACCGATTCGTTCCACGGCTGGGAGCGCGGCATGTCGCCGGCGTTGTAGCCGTGCAGCGTCGGATCGGTGGCCGCCTCGAGGATCTCGTGGCTGGCGGTGATGGTGAGCTGATCGATCGGCGCGTTGTCCTCGCAGCGCTGCACCAGCGCGAGGTTGTCGCCCTTCAAGCCGAAGGCGCGGTTGTAGCCGGCCATCAATCGGCAGTTGGTGTTGATGCCGCTCGAGGTGATGACCGCGATGCCCGGCGGCAGGTAGACGAGGTAGAGCGAGTTGCCGTTCTTGAACGCGCCGCCGCTCGCTTGTAACGCGTTATCGATATACGTGAAGACGTCGTGGTCGGCGATGTTGGCGGTGATCGCCGGGCCGGTGACGCGCGCGGTGGCGACGGTCGGGCCGAGCGCGTAGTCGGCGCCGACGATCTTCCACCAGTCGCTCGCCGCCAGCGCGTCGGAGAACCCGAAGAGCTGATCGGCGTCGGGATCGCCGGCGGAGACCAGCGTGACCAGCGTGAGCGGGCGCAGCAGCGCGCCGTCCTCGGAGCGCAGCTGCGGAAACGGCAGGTGCGTCGCCGAGGGAAAGTCGCCGCACCCGGGCGCGAGCGCGAACGCGACGGCCACGAGCGCGGCGGCCGCGTTATCGATTAGAATGCGCCTCATTCGGCTTCGATTCGCATTGGTATCATTAATAGTAGCCGGTTGCGGCGCGGCGCCCGCGGCTCCGGAGGACGGCGGTGCGCCCGATCTCGGCCCGCCGCTCGTCGGCGGCGCGCGCCTGTACGCCGGCCGCGCGCACGTCGCCGGCGTGACCAGCGACGGCTGGGTGGCGGTGCTCGACGACGATCGCGGCGCGCTGGCGGTCTCGCTCTCGGGCGCGGGCGTGCAGGTGATCGATCCGGCGGCCGAGGTGCTGGTGGTGTCGGGCCGGCTGATCCTGGCGGCGCGCGACTACGATCCGCTGCTCGGCGTC
The DNA here is from genome assembly GCA_035652295.1 of Polyangia bacterium. Lineage (GTDB taxonomy): Bacteria > Myxococcota_A > Polyangia > Palsa-1104 > Palsa-1104 > DASREC01. Next base: position 14,887 of record DASREC010000386.1, on the reverse strand, counting down.
GGCGACGCGACGCTGTGGAGCGCGGCCGGCGGCGCGCGCCCGCTGACGAGCGCGTGGCTCACGTCGCAGCAGGCGTCGAGCGACGACGGCAAGCACCTGGTCCTCGCCGATCACCTGAGCGCCGACGGCAAGAGCGCCGACCTGGCCTACGTCACCACCGCCACCGGCGCGCGCGTGACGCTGTTCGCGCAGATCTCGGAGGTGGGGTCGTGTCATCCGCGCTTCGGATTCGCCGACGGGCGCTTCGTGGTCACGCACTGCGCGGCCGGCACGCAGCTCATCAGCGTGTCGTCGATCGACGCGGCCAACGGCGCGATCACCGATCTGCAGACGCCGGCGAAGAACCTGTTCTCGATCGATCGCGCCAACAAGCGGGTGCTGGTGACGAACGACGCGGGCGGCGCGCTGCTGGTGCCGATCGCCGGCGGCGCCGCGACCCCGCTCGGCGCGCCGCCCGGCGTGGTGTTCGGCGAGCTGACCTCCGACGGCAGCGCGGCGATCCTGCGCACCGGCTCGTCGCTCCTGCGCGCGCCCGCCGACGGAAGCGCGGCGCTCGACCTGGTCCCCGGCGGCGTCAACACCGTGCTCGGCACCGCGCCCGACTCGCGCCACATCATCTTCGGCAGCAACTTCGATCCGCACTTCGGCTACACCGATCTGATCCTCGCGTCGACCGAGGCCGCCGGCTCGCCGGTCACGCTCTCGGCCGCCACCGACGGGATGATCCTGGCCGGCGGCTTCACCACCGACGGCAGCCGCGCGGTGTACCTGACCGGCGCCGGCGATCTGCCGGTCGGCGCGCTCGAGTCGCAGCCGGTGGGCGGCGGCGCGCCGACGGTGCACGGCGCGGCCGTCGCGCGCGCGCTCGCCGCCGGCGGCACGCGCCTGGTCTTCAACGATCACTTCTTCACCGTGCCGAAGCAGGGCGGCCGCGCCGATCTCCTGGTCGCCGACTCCGCGAGCGGCGCCGCGCCCACGCTGCTCGCCACGCGCGCCGACGAGCTGTTCTTCCTCGCCGCGGCGCGCTCGCAGGTGGTCTACGCCTTCAACGAGGGCGGCCCGCTCGACGGCGTCTACCTCGCCACGCTCCCCTGACTGTCATTCACGCGCGTGCTGCTTATGCCCTAGACGGAGGTCGTGTGAACGCCCGTCGCCTGCTGAGCACCGTCGTGCTTCCGCTGTTCGTGATCCTCGCCAGCCCGATCGTGGTCGTGCTCATCTGGCGGACGTGCGTCGCCTACGACGGCTCGCTTCAGGCGATGCTCGCCGATTTCAGCGTGGCGAAGCTCTGGCGCGCGTGGCCGTGGCCGAGCCGAACCGCGCTCGCCGTCGTCGGCGGATTCGCCGCGTTCGAGGCGCTGCTGCTGGTGGCGCTGCCCGGCCGCGTGATGCAGGGCCCGGTCACCCCGTCGGGAAATCGCGTCACCTACAAGCTCAACGGCGTCGCCGCGTGGGCGGTCACGCACCTCGCGTTCGTCGTCGGCGCCGCGCGCGGGTGGTTCTCGCCCTCGGTCGTCTACGATCACTTCGGCGAGATCATCACCACGTGCAGCTTGTTTGCGGTCCTGTTTTGCGGAGTTTTGTATTTCAAAGGGCTCCATTTCCCGTCCACTCCCGACGCGGGGAGAATCGAAAACCCGATATTCGACTATTTCTGGGGAACCGAATTGCACCCGCGCTGGCGCGGCTTCGACTTCAAGCAGTTCGCCAACTGCCGGCTGGGCATGATGGGCTGGAGCCTGATCGTGCTGTCGTTCGCCGCCAAGCAGCGCGCGCTCGACGGGCGCGTGGCCGGCTCGATGGTCGTGGCGGCCGCGCTGCAGCTCATCTACGTGGCGCGCTTCTTCTGGACCGAGCACTGGTACTTCTCGACGCTGGACGTGATGCACGATCGCTTCGGCTTCTATCTGTGCTGGGGCGTGACCACGTGGCTGCCGGTGGTCTACACGTCGCAGGCGCTGTACCTGGTGAATCATCCGCTGGCGCTCGGCGCCGCGCCCGCGGTGCTGATCGTCGGCGCCGGGCTGTTCGGCCTCTACGTCACCTACGCCGCCGATCGCCAGCGCCAGCGCGTGCGCCGTTCGAGCGGCCGCTGCACCGTCTGGGGCCGCCCGCCCGAGGTGATCGTCGCCGAGTACGCGACGCGCGACGGCCACACCGAGCGCAGCCTGCTGCTGGCGTCGGGCTGGTGGGGCCTGGCGCGCCACTTCCACTACCTCGGCGAGATCACGCTGGCGGTGGCGTGGACGCTGCCGTGCGGCTTCACGCACTTCCTGCCGTGGTTCTATCCGGCGTTCCTCGCCGTGCTGCTGGTGCACCGCGCGCTGCGCGACGACCGCCGCTGCCGCGAAAAATACGGCCGCTTCTGGACCGAGTACTGCGCGCGCGTCCGCTACCGCATCGTGCCCGGCCTGTTTTGACTATACTGCGCCGATGGCGCGCCTGCTCCTGCTCTCGCTGCTCGTCGCCGGCTGCTCGTCCAATTCGAATCAGCAAATCACCGACGGCGGCAGCGACGCCAACGCGTGTCCCGCGGGCGCGCCGATGACGATCCCGATCGTGAGCGCCGCGCACCTCGACGCGGCGCACGGCTCCGCCGACGCGATGATCGCCGTGCCCGCCGGCTGCTGGTCGAGCGCGCAGGTGACGATGCACGTCAAGACGCAGTGCAAAGGCGTTCCGCCGCCGAATCAGAACTGGCCGGCCGCGTGCGATCCGTTCGATCGGCTGGCGCAGGTCTCGCTCGCCGACGCCAACACCACCGCGCTGTTCCTCCTCGACGCGGTGACGTCGTTCGGCGGCGAGACCACGTGGACGCAAGACGTGACCGACTACGCGTCGCTGCTCGCCGGCACGCACGACTATCACGTCGAGGTCGGCACCTACGCCGATCCCGCGGGCAAGGCCACCGGCACCGCCGCCAGCCACGACGTCGACGTGTCGCTCACGCTCACGCCCGGCCCGCCGCCGCGCGCGATCCTCGCCGCGGTGCCGCTCTTGCGCCAGACGATCGTGAACGCCACGCCGCCGCTCACCGCCATGATCACCGCGCCCGCCGGCGCGACGCACGCGCGGCTCGACTACTTCACCAGCGGCCACGGCGGCAACGGCCAGCCGCCGTGCGACGAGTTCTGCCTGAAGGAGAACGACCTCACGCTCGACGGCGCCAACGTCTACATGGATCAGCCGCTCTCCGACTGCGACAGCAACTGCACGCAGGTGCCGATCAGCGGCACGTCGACGTGCGGCGGCATGACGTTCAACTACGCGTGCAAGGAGAACCCGACCGCGTGCCCGTCGAGCGCGGTGGCGGCGCGCTCCAACTGGTGCCCGTCGCGCATCATCGCGCCGATCGCCGTCACGCTGCCCGACTCCGCGCTCACCGGCACCCACTCCGTCGGCCTGGCGATTCAAATGGTCAACGGCGATTGGCCCATCGGCTTGTCGGCGGTGTTCTATTAGCGCCGCGCGGCCGACGGTCACCGCGATCATTCCCATCCTCGCGGTGCGCGATCTCGACGAGGCGCTGCGCTTCTACTGCGGCGTGCTCGGGTTCACCGAGGCGTGGAAGTTCGGCGAGCCGCCGCATCGCGCGGGCGTGCAGCTCGACGGCGCGGAGATCCAGCTCGACGCGGCGAGCGTCGGCGGTCCGCACGGCCCGGCGGTGCTCTATTGCCATATGGTCGGCGTCGACGAGTACTACCAGGCGTGCCGCCGCCGCGGCGCGGTCATCACCATGGCGCTGGCCGATCGCCCGTGGGGCGCGCGCGACTTCCGCGTCGTCGACCCGAGCGGCAACCGCCTCGGCTTCGCCGAAGTCCTGACGAAGTAGCCAATCGTCAACCTCGATTCGAGAACACGCGCGGCGTAATTGATCGCGCGGCTCCGCGATCGATTAGAATTTTGGTATGCGGTCTGGTGGACTCGCGCTGCTCTTCATCCTGACTACCGCCGCGACACAGCCAGCGTGCGGCGGACCGTGCGATGGTCCTGCATCATGTCTCGGTTCCTTCACGAGCCCGTCCCGTGCGCTCGCCGTAGAGCAAGGTCGACTCTATTGGCCGGAAAAAAACGGCGTCTCTTCCATGTCTACGACGGGCGGCGCCATTGACAACCTCATGACGTCGTCAACGGGCGCCGCCATGGCTTGTGACCATGCCATCGCGGTCTCGCCGTCCTCGGTCTTCTACTATGGCGCGGATGGATCGGTCTGGTCAGTGCCGCGCGTCGGTGGAGACGCCACCATGGTTGGGGCGGCTACCCCAGGCGGCTGCGCGTCCGCACCGATCATTGTCGACCGTGACAATTTATATTGGGTGGACGCCTATGAGTCGAGTCCATTGACTACCATCTTCTCACGGCCGCTCGCAGGCGGTGCGGCAACGACATTGGCTGCCAGCGACGTCTGGTTTGTGGACTCGATGGTCGTTGCCAACGGCCATCTTTATTGGGCCGTGGATTCGTTTACGTTGGGTGCCGCGCAGGCCGATGTCGCGAACGCCCTCGGCGTGTGGGGCGTTCCAGTCGGTGGCGGCACACCGATGCGGTTAGTTGCTAATGATGGCGGGTCTTCGAGTCTCGCGACAGACGGCGCCCTCCTTTACTACGAGACATCCGACGGACTCCATTCCGTTGGCTTTGACGGCTCCAACGATCATGTTCTCTCGTCACTGCGGAACGAGAAGTCCTTTGTGTTCGAAGGCTCGCGTGTCTTCTCCATAGGACGTTTGGGTGCCACTCCCACGAGCGACGCTTACTCGATCGACATACAGCCAGTCGCCGGCGGCGATCCGAGGCCATTGCTCATCGACCACGCGGAGCTGGCTGGAATGGCGCAGGACAACGAGGCGCTCTACTACCTTCATGAGGACTACGGACAGACGCTCCTGATGCGTTTGCGAAAGCCAATCAACTGACTCGCGGTTGCGGCAAATCGCCGCAGGGACTAAAGGAGAGGATTCCCCAACCGCCGAGGCTCTCTGCTACGTGACGCGTGCTCTCGCAAGTCTTGTAACTCGACATGTTGAAACGCTCGCGCACCACGTGTAGACGCGCGCGACGAGCTCGTCGTCGCCGCAACGCCAAACGGCTAGTAGCCGACGTAGGGCTGATGGTTGCGCACGTTCTCGACGCCGGGAACCTTGGCGAGCGAGCCGTAGCGTTCGATCGCGTAGCGCACGCCGGCGATGATGTTGTCGACGGGATTCCAGATGTCGGTGTGCTCGGGCGCGTGCCACTCGGCGAACGTCGGGCCGATCACCTGCATGATGCCGATCGACGGATGGCCCGCGCGCGCGTTCGCGTCCCACAAGTTCTCGGCGCGCGGATCGCCGCCCGACTCGTGCTCGATGATGATCTTGACGGCGTCGACGTCCGCCGGCTGGAGCGTCACGCCCAGCCCGGCGAGCACCGCCTGCGCCTCCTTGATCCACTGATCGATCGGATCCGCCGCCGGCGGCTGCGGGCCGATCAGCCCGAGCTTGCGGCGCGTCTGCGGCCCGACGACGCCGTCGGCCTGGATCTCCGCCTTCTCTTGAAACGCGATCACCGCTGCGTGCGTGAGCGGCCCGAAGACGCCGTCGATGGGCCCCGGCGCGAAGCCGGCGTGGTCGAGCGCGAGCTGCACCACGCGCACATCGCCGCCGGTCATGAACGGCGTCGTCAGCATCAGCAGGCGCGTCGGCGTCGGGCGCAGCGGATGAAAGCCGATCGATCCGAGCGGCGCGGTGCGCACCTCCTGTTCCGCCGGCTGGACGGGCCGCGGCGAGTCGTCGAACTTGACGAACTTCGACGTATCGATGACGGCGCGGATCCAACCGAACTGGGTGTACGTGCCGCGGTTGACGCCGCCGTCGGCGCCCGAGTTGCCCTCGATGGTGTAGAGCGTCCCATTCTCGAGCTTCTCGACGAGGCCGGTGTGCTCGGCGTGGTGCCATACGTCGCCGGCGGTGCCGAAGATGACGATGTCGGCCGGCTGCGCCTTCGAGACTTCGATGATCGCGTGGGCGTCGCCGGCCGCGATCTCGGCCGAGGGGACGCCGGCGTAGCCGGTCTTGCAGCCCGATTGCCACGACGGCAGCGGCAGGCCGGCGCGCTTGAAGATGTCAGTGACGAAGTCGGCGCACCAGGCGCGGTCCTGAACGTAGCCAAAGCCGAGATCGGCGCTGAACTCGTTGGGGCAGTTCCAACCTCTATAGTCGTAGAGACCGACGAACTTCGCTGCTTCCTCGACCACGTCCTTGCGTGATGGCATCCTCCACCTCCCCGGCCGGGGCACCATGCCCCTCGAAAGAGACGAGGTGCGAGTCGGAGTAGTTCCCTACTGCGGCGATTTGCCGCGCAGCGCTTCTTGAATGCGTCAATCAGGAGATGATCGAGAGCTGGTGCTTGGCCAATCGCGCTTGCGGGATGTCTTCGGGCAGCGGCGCGACGATCTGGTCCATGTCGGCCGGCGGCGCGGCGATTTCGCCGGAGCGGAAGCGCTGCATGCCGCCGACGATCTTGCGCACCGCGAGCTGGTGCTGCATCACGTTGAGCGGCCAATAGCCGAGCGTCTGGATCCAGCTCGAGTGGCGATTGACGGCAAAGCGCTTCCACATCGACGAATAGGAATAGAAGCGCGTCCAGGCGCGCATCCAGCCTTCGCGCAACTGCTCGCGCGTCATCTGGCGCGGCACGTAGTAGGGCGAGCCGGCGTCGTGATCGCGCCGCATCCACCACTGTGGATCGGTCAAGCGTCCTTCGGCCAATAGACGGCGGTACAGTGCAGTGCCGGGATAAGGCGTCAATATGGCGAATAGCGCCATGGTCAGTTTCGCCTCGATGGCGAACTCCACAGTGCGGTCGAAACACTCTGTAGTGTCGGTATCGAAACCAAAGACGAAGCTGCCCCACACGGCGATGCCGTGGTCGCGCAGCATGTCGACCACCTCTTTGTACTGACCGGGGCGGTTCTGCCGTTTGCCGGTGTAGTTCACCGTCGATTCGTCGACGCTCTCGAAGCCGATGAACAGCGCCTTGCAGCCGCTCTGCGCCATCAGCCGCACGTTCTCGACGCGCTTGACGGCGGCGAGCGAGCACTGGCCGATCCAGTGTTTGCCGAGCGCGCTCATGCGGCCGAACAGCTCTTGTGAGTAGGCGCGGTGGATCATCACGTTGTCGTCGGCGAACAGGATCAATTTGCCGAGGTCGCCCAATTCGGCGAGCACCTCGTCGGCGGGGCGGAAGCGGAACGTCGAGCCGTTCTGCGTCGAGACGCTGCAGAACTCGCACGGGTAGGGACAGCCGCGCGATGTCTGCACCACTTGAAACGGGATGTACTTGCGCGAGCGAAACAGATCGCGGCGCGCGGGCGGGCGGCGCGCGAGGTCGGGCAGCTCGGGGCGATAGATGCGCTTGAGCTCGCCGCGCTCGAAGTCCTCGAGTAATTGCGGCCACGCGTCCTCGGCCTCGCGCACGACCACGCTGTCGGCCCAGCGCAGCGCCTCCTCGGGACACGCGGTGGCGTGAATGCCGCCCATGACCACTTTGGCGCCCCTGCGGCGATATGCCGCAGCGATGTCATAGGCGCGCCGCGCGGTCTTGGAGTCGACGCTGATGCCGACGAGATCGACGTCCTTGACGTCGCGCTCGAGGTCGAACGGCTTGACCACGTCGTCGGTGTAGAAGACTTCGTGGCGCGCCGGGGTGAGGCCGGCGAGGATGCCGAGCCCGAGCCGCGGCAGATAGGTCGAGTCTTCTCCCGACGGGGCAATCAGCTCGATCTGCATGCGACGGTTATATCATTTCTAATTCCACGGCAGCGCGCTGCGCGCAGACCAGTAGCGCGCCGGATCCTCGACGAGCGGGTCGAGCGACGCGAGCGTCGCGGCGTCGAGCGGGAGCTGCGTCGCGTTCAGGTTCGAGACCAGCTGATCGACGGTGGCGGCGCCGGAGAGCACGACGTCGGCCCACGGTTGCGCGAGCACGGCGGCGAGCGCGAGCGCGTCGGGCGTGGTGGCGAGCGCGCGCGCGGCGTCGGCGAGCGGCGCGGGAGCCTGGCGCGCGAGCCGGCCGTTGGCCATCGCCTCCTTGACGATCACGCCGAGCCCGGCCCGGTGCGCGTCGGCGAGCGCGCGTCCGCACGAGCGCTCGTGCAGGTTCCACGTCGCCGCCACGCAGCCGAACAGCCGCGCGCCGTTCGCCTCGACGGCGAGCGCGCGCTCGAGCACCTCCGCCTGCCGCGGCCCGCTCACGGTGAGCCCGACGGTCACGCCCGAGTCGCGCAAACGCGCCAGCTCGTCGAGGACGCCGCGATCGCCGAGCACCGCGCTCTCCGGCGTGACCGAGTGGATCTGATACAGCGACAGGTGCGCGCCGAGCAGCGCGCGCGTCTCGCCGAGCTGGCGGCGCAGCGTGGCGAGCGAGTGATCCTTGACCTCGTGCTGCTCGACGGCGTCGACGCGCCAGCCGGCGGTGTACGTGTAGCCCCACTTGCTGCCGACGACGATCGCGCCCGGCTCGAGCTTGCGCGACGCCAGCCACGACGCGAGGAACTCCTCGGCGCGGCCGTACGAGCGCGCGGCGTCGACGTAGCGCACGCCGCCGGCCAGCGCCGCGTCGAGCACCTGGTGGCAGCGCAGCTCCATGGCCTGGGCGCTGGTGTCGCCGAGATCGGCGGCGTGGCCGAGGTTCATGTAGCCGGGACGTCCGAGCGCGGCGAGGCCGAGGCCGAGCCGATTGGCGAAGGCGGCGATCATGGCTCGACAGTCTACGTCAAAGCGACTGCGTCTTTGCCGCGCGCACCGTCGCGCGATCGCGTGCCGCTATTTTTTCTCGTACGTGCCGACCAGCTCGCCCGAGCCGATCACGTGGCCCTTCATCTTCTCGAGCAGCTGATCGCGATCGACCGGCGCCTGCAAGTCGAGCGGCTGATCGACCGCGAACAGCTGGAAGTGGTAGTGGTGCACGCCGTGCCCGCGCGGCGGCTCGGGGCCGATCCAGCCTTCGCGCCCCGTCGAGGTCTTGCCCTGGATCGAGCCGTCGGCGAGCGGCAGGCCCGACGGCGGCAGCCCCTCGTCGAGCCAGCGGCTCGACGGCGGGATGTTGTAGATCGTCCAGTGCACGAACGGCCGCGGCATCGGCGCGTCCGGGTCCTCGACGACCAGCACCAGCTCGCGCGCCTCGGCGGGAACGCCCGCCCAGCGCAGCGGCGGCGAGCGGCCGTCGACGCCGGCGTGCGCGGCGGGAATTTCGCCGCCGGGCGAGAACGCCGGGCTCTCGAGTTGGAGGTTGTGCTCGACGGGCGCCTTGACGCTCGCGAGCTTGCCCTCACCGGCGCGCAGCGGGCGGAGCAAGCGCCCGGCGAGCCGCGACAACGATTGCATCAGGTCCATGGGCTCGCGAAACGCAATTCTCGCGCCGCGCGGCCGGCCTCAGCGCTCGTACTCGCGCGCGAGCTTCTTGCGGCGCTCGCGGTGGAAATGAACCCCGCACAGCTTGCCGTCGCCGTAGGGCTGACGTTTGAGCGTGCAGCGTTTGCCGTCGACGGTGGTGGCGGTACACAGCTGCTGCTCGGGCATTCGTTTGGGCATGGGCCGCGCCGATGGGACGAGAGGCGCGCGCACAAAGTTCCCGAGCTTCAAAAAAACCGAAGCTTGTCGAGTCCGTCCTCATACTGCGAGCAGCGCTTGCAGCCGGTCGAGCGTCGCCGGACCGTGCGCCGCCAGGGCGCGGCCGAGCGACGCGCGCACCGGCTCGTCGTGCTCGAAGGCGCGCGTCACCGCGTAGAACACCTCGACGGCCACGCGATCGTACGCCGCGCCGCGCGCCGCCTCTTCGCCGAGCGCGCCCGCCGCTGCCAGCGCCGGCTGCGCCAGGAGCAGGAACCGCAGGAGCGCCAGTCTGAGCCCGAGGCCGAGCGCGTGCTCGAGGATCGAGGGCGACGCCAGGTACCAGTCGTGGATCCAGAAGTCGCGGCAGTAGTTGCCGAACCAGCGCTCGAGGCGCGCGTTCAGCTCGTGCGACACGTCGGCGCGGCGGCGCGCGTGCGCCTCGGCGGCGGCGGCCGGACCGAGCGCGTCGAGCGGCGCGAGCGGATCCTCGACGGACGACGCGCCCGCGGCCGCGGCCACCACGCGGCGAAACGCCGGCGCCACCGGCTGCGCGAGCCGCGCGCGCACCAGCTCGAACACGGCCGCGAGCGCCGGCTCGTCGCGCGGCGGCGCGGCGGTGAGCTGCGCGTGCAGGGCGCGCTGCGTCTCGGCGCGGCTCATCTCGCGCAGCTCGGCGACGATGCGCGGCGGCTCGAACGGCGCCGCGCCGCGGTGCAAGAACGATCCCACGCGCTCGCCCAGCGCGCCGATGAAGAACTGCCGCGACGCGACGGGAAACCGCTCGAGCCCGCTCAGCCCGACCAGCACCTGGCGCACCGGCTCGAACAGCTCGACCCACGGATCCTCCTCGGCCGGCGGCTCGAGCGTGCGCGCGATCGGCCCGCGCCCGACGGCCTCGCGCGCGATCGGCACCGGCTCGACCGCGTCGCCGGCGAGCAGACAGAGCCGCGCGACTTCGGGACACGAGAGCCGCCCGGTCAGCTCGAGCTGCTCGCCGAGCTGCGCCACCGCGCGCGGATACGCCGAGCACGCGTCGGGCAGCAGCGCCTCGCCGAAGCGGCGCTGCACCGCGCACAGCCGATCGGCGTCGAGCATCACGCACGCGCCGTCGTCGCGCGGCCGGATCACCGCGAACGCCTCCGAGCGCCGCTCCGCCGTCGGGCGGAACGCGCGCGCGAACGTCTCGCGATCGTCGCCGTCGAGCATCGCCGATTCGAGCCGGCGATAATCGGCCTGCGAGAGCGCGACCGCGCGATCGGCGACGTGGCAGCAGGTGTCCTCGCACGCCGAGCCGGTGCACTGGAAGCGCGTCATGTAGCGCGCGGCGAGGAACGATTCGGGCATCGCGCGATCTTATCAGCCGGCGCGACGCGGCGGCCACGGAATCTGGCGCGAGGTGGTGCGCTGATACTCGGCATACGCGGGATATTTTTCGCGCGTGAGCCGCTCGGTGACGGTGGTCGAGCCCTGGAAGAGGAGCGTGAGCAGCGCCGGCCCGACGATCGCCGCGTTGAGCCAGCCGCCGCCCGCAGCGACGGAGAACAGGTAGAACGTCCACCACATCGCCTGCTCGCAGAAAAAATTCGGATGGCGCGAGTAGCGAAACAGGCCGCCGGTGACGAACTCGGCGGCGATCGGCTCGCCGCGCGACCGGCGCGCCTGCTTGTCGCATTGAAAACGCCACTGCTGCTGGTCGGCGATCGTCTCGCCGACGAGAAACGCGGCGAACGCGGCGGCGGCCAGCGCGTCGACGGCGCCGAGCGGCGCGCCGCGATGCTGGTACGCGACCCACGCCGGCAGCGAGATCAGCAGCAGCTGCAGGTTTTGATACGGCGCGATGAACGTGGCGTTGAGGAGCTGAAAGCGCCGCGCGCCGATGCGCTCGCGCAGCTTGGGCCAGCGATAGTCCTCCGACCCCGTGCGATAGCCGCCCTTGCGCGCGAAGTTGTACGTCAGGCGCGCGCCCCACGCGATCGCCAGCGCCATCATCAGATCGAGCCGCGCGTCGGCGAAACCGGCGCGCGCGGCGAACCACGTGACGTAGAGCGGCGGCGCGATCGACCAGAAGCGATCGACCTGCGAATAATTTCCGGTGGCGATCGAGAGCAGCCAGCAGGCGAGGGCGAACCCGCCGCACGCGACGGCGGCGGCGGCGAGCGGGCTCATCGGTCGGGCACCTGCGCGAGTTGCCGCGACTGCGCGACCAGCACGCCGCGCTCGTCCCACAGCTCGCCGTCCTCCTCGAGAAAGCCGCCGAAGATGAAGCGGCTGGTGAACACCGCGCGCAGGAATCCCGGCGCCGGGCGCGCGCGCAGGTGCACGGTCAGCTCGATCGTCGGCACCCAGCCGGTGACCTTGACGCCGAACATCGCCGGCGGCATGGCGTCGGCGAACAGCGGCAGCGAGCGCAGGTCGGGCGCGCGCCCGTCGGCGAAGCGCAGCCAGCCTTTGATCTCGGCGCGGCCGCTCCCCCGGCGCTGCATCCAGCCGGCGCTCTCGGGGTCGTAGCTGGTGTCGAACTGGCGCGCGATCACGATGAAGTCGTTCGCCGGCGGGCGAAAGCCGTCGGCGACGGGCGGCAGCGACGGCGGCGCGCCGGTCACGTGGCGCACGGGCTCGCGCGCGCCCTCGAGCACGCCGAAGGTGGCGAGCACGATCGCGTGCTCCTGGCCTTCTTGCGACAATCGCGCGAGCGCGGTGGCGAAGCGCTTGCCCTGCTTGACCACCTCGACGCGCGCCTCGACGGGACCGACGCGCGCCGGCCGCAGGTAGTGCGTCGTTACGGAGAGCGGATCACGCTCGCTGTCCGCGAGCGCGAGCGTCAGCGCGCTCAGCCCGAGCGACGCGACGTACCCGCCGTTCGGCACCGGCCCGATGTTGTAGTTGCCGCTCAATTGCCCGCGGTAGAGCCCCGGCTCGACCCGCTCGAAGTGCGTGTCCTGATCAAAGGTGTATGCGCTCATGCTCGTCTTTGATGCGCGCGCGGCACGATGCGGATGTCGGCGAGCGTCAATCGGCGCCCGCTCTCGGAGCGCGGCTCGAGGCGCGCCACCCGCGTGTTGTCGAGCGCGTCGACCAGCTCGGTGGCGAGGCCGCCCGGACAGACCCAGCGCTCGCCCCACTGGCGCAGCGCCAGCACCACCGTCAGGAGATCGCGGCCCTTGTCGGTCAGCTCGTAGGCGCGGCGCCGGCCGCCGTCGGGCGCGCGGCGAAAGATGCCGTGGCGCACGAGCGCGCGCAGCCGCGCGGTGAGGATGTTGCGCGCGATGCCGAGCGTGCGCTGGAACTCGGCGAAGTGTCGCTTGCCGAATAGCGCCTCGCGGATGATGAGCAGCGTCCACCATTCGCCCACTTCGTCGAGCGAGCGGGCGATCGAGCAGTCCGGTATGCGCTTGCGCGCCACAGTTTCATTTTGCAACCATGTGCCGAGGTGGTCAAGCGCGTTAGCCCTTGCGCGCACGCGTCGATGTATTTAAAAGTTGCATTCCGCAACCTGCGAGGAGCCGCCGTCATGACCCACAAGAGCCGCGAGATCCGCCTGGCCTCGCGCCCCACCGGCTGGCCGACGCCGGAGAACTTCGCGCTCGCCGAGGTCGACGTGCCCGAGCCGCGCGACGGCGAGGCGCTGGTCGAGAACCTGTTCATGTCGGTCGATCCGTACATGCGCGGCCGCATGAACGACGTGAAGTCGTACGTGCCGCCGTTCGCCGTCGGCGCCGCGCTCGAAGGCGGCGCGGTCGGCCGCGTGGTCGTGTCGCGCGCGAAGGAGCTCGCCGAAGGCGATCTGATCTTGTCGATGAAAGGCTGGCGCGAGCGCTTCGTCGCGCCCGCCGGCGAGCTGATGCGCCTCGATCCGTCGGTCGTGCCGCGCTCCGCATGGCTGGGCGTGCTCGGCGTGACCGGCCTGACCGCGTGGGCCGGCCTCGAGCTCGTCGATGTGAAGGCCGGCGACCGCGTGTTCGTCTCCGCGGCGGCCGGCGCCACCGGCTCGATCGCCGGCCAGCTCGCCAAACAGCGCGGCTGCTTCGTCGCCGGCTCGGCCGGCTCAGCGGAGAAGGTGGCGTGGCTGCGCGAGCTCGGCTTCGACGCCGCGTTCAACTACAAGGACGGCGAGCTGGTCGCGCAGCTGCGCAGCGCCGCGCCGGAGGGCATCGATGTCTACTTCGACAACGTCGGCGGCGCGCATTTCGAAGCGGCGCTGACGGTGATGCGCAACCACGGCCGCGTGATCGCGTGCGGCGCGATCTCGCGCTACAACGACGCCGCGCCCGAGCCCGGCCCGCGCAACCTGGCGCTCGTCATCAGCAAGCGGCTCACCATCAAGGGCTTCATCGTCACCGACTGGATGCAGCGGCGCGGCGATTTCGTGAAGGCGGTGCTGCCGCTGCTGGCGTCGGGAAAATTGCGCGCCCGCGAGACCGTCGTCGAGGGAATCGAGCGCGCCCCGTCGGCGTTCCTCGAGCTATTGCGCGGCGAGAACGTCGGCAAGATGATCGTGAAGCTCGCCGGTTGAGCCGATATGCTGCGGCGATGACGCGTGACTTCCGCGAGCGATACGGTCCGTGGGCGCTGGTCGCCGGTGCATCGGCCGGCCTGGGCGCGGCGTTCGCCGAGCAGCTCGCGGCGCGCAAGCTCAACCTCGTGCTCGTCGCGCGCCAAGAGACGCTCTTGACGGCGCTCGCCGCGCGACTGCGCGAAGCTCACGGCGTCGAGGTGCGCGTCGCCGTCGCCGATCTCGGCGCGCCCGATCTGCTCGCGCGCGCGCGCGAAGCGACAGCCGGCGTCGAGATCGGCCTGGTCGTCTATAACGCCGCCTATTCCCTGATCGGACGCTTTTTAGAGCAGCCGCTCGAGGACAAGCTGCGCATCGTCAACGTCAACTGCCGCGGCCCGCTGATCCTCGCCGACGAGTTCGGCCGCCAGATGGCCAAGCGCAAGCGCGGCGGCATCCTGCTGATGTCGTCGCTCGCCGGCGCGCGCGGCTCGCCGCTGGTCGCGACATACGCCGCGACCAAGGCGTTCAACCTCGTGCTCGCCGAGAGCCTGTGGGACGAGCTCGCCGACGAGGGCATCGACGTGCTCGCGTGCCGCGCCGGCGCGACCAGGACGCCCGCGTACGACGCGTCACGCCCGGCCGGCAAGGTGCCGATCATGGAGCCGGGCCCGGTGGTGGAAGAGGCGCTCGCGGCGCTCGGGCGGAAGCCGAGCATGGTGCCGGGGATCGTGAACGCCATTGCGGAGTTTTTCCTGGGGCGGCTGCTGACGCGGCGGGCGGCGATACGGATTATGAGTCG
>DASREC010000385.1:0-11013 GCA_035652295.1 Polyangia bacterium | reverse complement strand
CCGCGTCCACCGCCGCCGCCACCGCCGCGCTGAGGTTCGCGCGCTTCATTGACTACGATGGTGCGACCGCCGAGGTCGCGTCCGTTGAGCTCGTCGATGGCCGACTTGGCTTGCGAATCGTTGGCCACCTCGACGAAGGCGAACCCGCGCGGGCGCCCGGTGTCGCGATCGGTGACTATTTTGACTTGTGTGACCTGGCGGGCTCCGCCGCCCTCGAAGAATGCTTTGATCGAATCCTCATCCGTGTCGTAAGGCAGATTGCCAACATAGAGCCGAGTCCCCATCGCGATCCCCTTTCCGATCCCAGAGCGAAGCCCCGTCGCGCAGATTCGCGGGATTCAGTTCGACGATACGTCTCCACGTCAATTAAGTCAACCGCGCGGCGCGGCATGAGGTACGCTCGCGCGAATGCGTTTGTTCGCGGGGGGACTGGTGTTGGCGCTGGCGGTTTCGGGGGCGCGCGCCGACGGGCCGCAGTTCCGCGCCGAGAAGCTGCGCGTGCCCGGCGGGCGGGTCATGAGCGTCCACGTCGAGGACCTGAACGGGGACGGCAAGGCCGATCTGGCGGCGGTGTTTTTCGTCGGCAAGGCGCCCGAGCCGCAGCGGCGGTTGGCGGTGTGGTTCGATCACGGCAAGAGCTACGCGGCCGAGCCGGACCAGGTGCTCGAGCTGCCGCGCTCGGCGTCGTTCCTCGACTTCGCCGACCTCGACGGCGACGGCAAGCGCGCGCTCTTGATCGGCGACTATCGCGGGCTGAGCGCGCAGCGCCTCGACGCCGGCGGCAAGTTCGCGGCGGCCGCGAAGCTGGTGCAGGTGGTCGGCATGCTGGCGCTGCCGGACGACGACGAGCTGCCGTTCTTCGACGTCGCGCGCGACTGGGACGGCGACGGCAAACCGGAGATCCTGCTGCCGCTCGCCGACGGCGTGGCGGTGTTCACCCGCGCCGCCGACGGCGCGTGGACGCGCGCCGCCAACCTCAAGATCTCGCCGCGCGCCAGCTACCAGATCCGCAACGAGCTGTACGAGCCGCGCCTGCGCAACTTCACCGCGCGCGCCACGTTCGTCGTCCCCGATCTGGTGAGCGCCGATTACGACGGCGACGGCAAACCCGATCTGTGCGCGGTCGTCGAGGATCTTTTGCAGATCCACAAAGGCGGCGGCCCGTCGGTGTTCTCGCCGGTCGCCGTCGCGCGCCACTACCTCGGCGTGCGCACCGAGCAGGAGACGGTGCGCGGCGCCCACGTCCACACCACGGTGCGCGATCTCGACGGCGACGGCATCCTCGATCTCGCGGTCAACAAAGTCTCGGGCGGGCTCGGCCAGATGAAGGCGCAGACCGGCTTCTACTACGGCAAGCGCGGCGGCGGCTTCGATCCGCCCGCGCAGGTCTTGCAGCGCGACGGCTACGCGGGCTCGCTGGCGTTCGCCGATCTCGACGGTGACGGCAAGCTCGACCTGGTGATGCCGCACGTCAACGTCGGCCTGGGCGAGATGGCGCGCGTGCTGATCTCCAAGCGCATGCGCATCGGCTGGGAGGCGCGGCGCAACCTCGGCAAGCGGCAATTTGCCGCAGATCCGCAGGCGGTGCGCGACGTCGACTTCCAGGTCGACTACTCGGTGGTCGCCGACATCGACGGACCGTATCCGTCGGTGGAGGGCGACTTCAACGGCGACGGCAAGGCCGACTTCATCGCCGCCAACGGACCCGAGGAGCTGGCGATCTGGCTGGGCGGCGGCAAGACGCTGATCGCCGCGCAGCCGAAAGCCATCGTGCACGCGGTGCCGTCCAAATATTATCAAGTCACCGATCTCGACGGCGACAAGCTCGCCGACGTGGTCATCTTCTACCGCTACCGCGAGGCGCTCGCCGGCGAGATCGCGGTGCTGCGCAACACGGGGCACGGCTGGTGATCGACCGGGCGCCTCGCGCGTGTTAGGTTTTATCACCCGCCCATGGACGTCCGCTGCGAGAAGTGCCTCACCATCTATGAGTTCGACGACGCGCAGGTCGGTCCCGCCGGCGTCACCGTCAAGTGCACGCAGTGCGGCAACCTCTTCAAGGTGAAGCGGCGCGACACCGCCGAGATCCAGCTCGGGCAGGCGGCCACCCGCTCGCCGGCGTACATTCCGCCGGCGCCGGCGTACATTCCACCGAGCAATACGCCGTCGCGGCCGGCGCCGAACCGCACCACGCACGCGGGCATCCCGGTGCTGCCGCTGCCGCCGGTCGCGCAGACGCCGTCGTCGCAGGCGGCCACCATCATTCCGCCGCCAGAGCCGATGTGGATGGTGCGGCTGAAGTCGAACGGCGAGGTGTACCGCTTTCGCGAGATGACCACGCTGCAGCAGTGGATCGTCGAGCGGAAGGTTGCGCGCCGCGACGAGATCTCGCGCACCGGCGATACGTGGAAGGTGCTCGGCAGCATCACCGAGCTGGAGCCGTTCTTTCAGATCGTCGACCAGGCGCAGCAGCCGCAGCAGGGGCGCAACGCGATGGTCGCGGCGGTCGAGGAGCTGGCGCTGACGACCACGGCGCCGATGGCCACGCCGCCGCCGGCGCGGCGCGAGGAGCCGCGACGCGAAGAGCCGCGGCGCGAGGAGCCGCGGCGCGAAGAGCCGCGCTTCTCCGGGCCGACGGCGATGGGGCGCGCGCCGGTGGGCGACGATCCGGCGTTCGCCACGACGGGAAAACAGCCGCGCGTCTCGCCGGAGCAGTTCGGCATGCCGGCGGTGGTCGACGAATTGGCCGAGCTCGATCTGCCGCCGATGAAGAAGCGCTGGCCGATCTACATCGGCGGCCTGCTGATCATTTTAGCGGGCGCGGGCATCACGATGATCGTCGAGCGCGAGGCGATCAAGCAGTGGTTCGCGCCGGCGAATCCGAAGGCGCTGCCGGCGTACACCGCCGCGCGCGACGAGTTCTTGAGCGACACCGACGACGGCTTTCGCCACGCGGCGCAGCAGCTCGAGCAGGCGCACGGCGCCGACGCGCAGAACGCGCTGGTGCTGGCGGCGCTCGCCGAGACGCGCGCGACGTTCGCGTGGTATCTGCGCGAGGACGCGCGCGCGCTCGACGGCGGCGGGCCGGTGACCGAGGCGGCGGCGCGCACGCTGCGCAAGGAGGCGCAGTCGCACGTCGACGAGGCGAAGAAGGCGGCCACCGACGCGCTGGCGCTCGCCCCCGATTCGCCCGAGGTGAGCCGCGCGATGGCCGACTACCAGCGCGTCGACGGCGCGCCGGCGGCGGAGGTCGAGCGCTACCTCAAGCGCGCGCTCGACAAGCAGCCGGGCGACGCCGAGTCGGTGTACATCGCCGGCGCGCTGCTGCTGCGCGAGAACAAGCCCGAAGAGGCGCGCGTCAAGCTGGAGCAGGCCAACCAGCTCGCGGCCGGCACCGCGCAGCACGGGCTCCTGCGCGCGCAGTTCCTGCTGGCCAAGATCGCGATCGCCGGCGGCAAGCGCGACGAAGCGAAAAAATGGCTGCAATCCATTTTGCAAAGCAGCCCGCAACACGAGCGCGCGCACGTGCTGCTCGCCACCGTCGAGGCGGTGGACGCGGGCGTGGCGAAATCGAGCCCCGATATGGCGGCCGTTAAAGTCGGCGCTAATCCGCCGCAACCGGCGCCTGGCGACAGCGGCAAAACGCCGCAGCCGCCCGGATCGTCCAAGGACACGCCCGACGCCGCGCTCGGCTACGACAAGCTGGTCGAGCGCGCCGATCACCTCTCGGAGAACGGCCGCCCCGACAACGCGCGCAAGTTCTACGAGAAGGCGCTCGAGCTCAAGCCGAACGGCGTCGAGGCCATCACCGGGCTCGGCTACTGCGATCTCGACAAAGAGCGCTTCATGTCGGCGATGGACAACTTCAAGCGCGCGCTCGCCATCTCGTCGAGCTACGGCGAGGCGATCATCGGGCTGGCCGAGGCGTATAAAGTTCGCGGCGACAAGTCGCACGCCGCCGAGTTCTACAAGCGCTACCTCAAGACGCAGCCGGGCGGACCGAAGGCGGCGATGGCGCAGAAGAACCTGCACGACCTCGAGCCGCCCGCGCCCTCGGCGACGGAGAACCTGCCGAAGACGCCGAGCGACGACAACGCCGAAAAGCCGCGCGCGCCCGACGAACCGCCGCCATGATATAAGCGGTGCCCCATGAGCACGACGAAGAAACCCTCACAAGAGGAAGACGAGTACTTCGCGAAGGAAGATGCGCTGCGCCGGCACAAGCTCGCCGTCGAGAAAGCACGGCTGACGGCGGCGGCCGAGCAGGAGCGCCTCAAGCAGCTGCACTTCATGAAGTGCCCCAAGTGCGGCTTCGATCTCGAGACCATTCAGTACAAAGGGCTCGCCATCGACAAGTGCTTTCACTGCAACGGCACGTGGCTCGACGCGGGCGAGCTGGAGTCGCTCGCCGGAAAAGAGACGCACGTGCTGCAGTCGATCATCAGCCTGTTCAAGCGCGGCCAGTGAGCGCGTAGCTACAGCACCGCGAGATATTCGCGCAGCGACGGGAACGCGGCGTCCGCGCCGGCGGCGCGCAGCTCCTCGACCGAGTGGCGGCCGGTGGCCACCGCGACGCAGACGGCGCCGGCGGCGTGCGCCGCGTCGATGTCGCGCGGCGTGTCGCCGATGACCACGATCTCCTCGCGCGCGGATTCGCGGCCGGCGGCCGTCATTCGCTCGCGCCCGCGCGCGATCGCCACGCGCACCAGCTCGGCGCGATCGCCCGCGTCCGAGCCGAAGCCGCCGAATGGAAACCGCGACCACAGCCCGCCGCGCGTGAGCTTGATGCGCGCGCCCTCGGCCAGATTTCCCGTCGCCAGGCCGACGCATGCCCCGCGCGCCTCGAGCCGCTCCAGCGTCTCCTCGACCGCCGGCTTGACGTGATACGCCGCGGTCCGGATCTCGACCTCGAGGTGGCGGACGTAGGTCGCCAGCACCGCGCTCGACTCGTCCGCCGTGCGCGCGCGCCGCAAATGAGTCGCGAACACGTGCTCCAGGATCAATGGATCGGTCATCCCGTCGAGCGTGAGCCCCTCGAGCGCGCGCTCGACGCCGAGCACGTCCGCGCACGCGCGCTCGAACGCGCGCCGCCCGGCGCCGTCCCCGCCGATCAACGTTCCGTCGATGTCGAAAAGATACATGGCGCGGAGCCAGTCTACCCGACGGGGCGCGGGCGATAAAACTGTTGACGCTCCCCGAGCACTTTGTTACATCGATCGCGCTCTTAGCCTCTTTCGAGGCCCAAGGGAACGCGATGGCGAACCTGGATATCCTCACCCGCGAAGGCTGCGACCCGACCCAGCACATCTGGTCGCGCCGCAACTTCGTCGGTCTGGCGGCGTGGGGGACGGTGCTCGGCTCGCTCGGCGTCGGGACGCTGGCGTTCGGCCGCTTCATGTACCCGCGCGTGTTGTTCGAGCCCAACACCGTCGTCAAGCTCGGCAAGCCGACCGATTATCAAGTCAACAAAGTCGAAGAGAAGTGGATCAAAGACTATCGCCTGTGGCTGGTGCGCGTGAGCGACGGCTTCTTTGCGCTCTATGCGAAGTGCACGCACCTCGGCTGCACGCCGCGCTGGCTCGAGGCGGAGAACAAGTTCAAGTGTCCGTGCCACGGCTCGGGCTTCCGCGGCATCGACGCGGCGGTCGGTCTGCCGAACATCACGGGCGTGAACTTCGAGGGGCCCGCGCCGCGGCCGCTCGAGCGCTGCAAGATCGGCCTCGCCGAGGACGGCCAGCTGATCGTCGACTACGGCATCACGTACCGCCAGGAGATGACCGACCCGTCGAAGAATTGGGCGTCTCCCGCCTCGTTCTTGAAATACGGCGCCTAAACGAATAACGACCAGGAGCAGGATTTGGCCACGGACAAGAAGTCGTTCTTCGACAGCGTAAAGGACTCACCCGTCTGGAAGTCGATGTTCCGTCACGGGTACGCCGATACGCCGCGCAATCGAATCCTGCAAGTCTCGTCGAACGTCTTTTTGCACCTGCATCCGTCGAAGCTGCCGCGCCACGCGGTGCGCGTCCGCTTCACGTGGTGCGCGGGCGGCGTGACGTTCCTGTTCTATCTGATCCTCGTCGTCACCGGCATCATCCTGATGTTCTATTACCGGCCGACCGGCGACTACGCGTATCACGACATGAAGTATCTGCAGTTCGACGTCCCGTTCGGAATGATCATGCGCAACATGCACCGCTGGGCGGCGCACAGCATGGTCATCGCGGTATGGATACATATGATGAGAGTCTTTTTGACAGGCTCTTATAAACCACCACGAGAATTCAATTGGATCATTGGAGTGAACTTATTGGTGTTCACTCTATTGTTGTCCTTTACCGGTTATCTGCTGCCGTGGGATCAGCTCTCGATCTGGGCCGTCACCGTCGGCACCAACATGGCGCGCGCCACGCCGCTGCTCGGCCACGAAGGTCCGTTCGCCGACTTGATCGGCGTCAATGCGCGCTATGACGCGCGCTCGTTCCTGGTCGCCGGGCGGCTGGTCGGCTCTGCGACCTTGCTGCGGTTCTATGTGCTTCACTGCATCTTCATCCCGGTCGTCGCCTCGGTGCTGATGATCGTGCACTTCTGGCGAATCCGTAAAGACGGCGGAATCTCCGGACCGCTGTAGGAGAGCGCGATGGCTGAAGCGACCGAAGCTGCTGCTCCCCCGACGGTAACCGACGAAGCGGGGACCAAGGCCGCGAAGAAGGTGAAGGAGATTGCGCTCCCGAACCGGATTCACACGTGGCCCTATCTGGTGCGTCTGGAGTTCCTCACGTCATTGATCGTAATGACGGTGATGACGGCGTGGTCGATCGCGATCGACGCGCCTCTGGAGGAACCGGCCAATCCCAACAAGACGCCAAACCCCTCCAAAGCGCCTTGGTACTTTCTGGGTTTGCAGGAGATGCTGGTGTATTTCGATCCGTGGATGGCCGGCGTGGTTTTGCCGTCGCTGATCATCGTCGGATTGATGGTCATTCCCTATATCGATTTCAATCCGCGCGGAAATGGTTATTACACGTTCGCCGAGCGTAAGTTCGCCATTGGGACGTTCCTGTTCGGCTTCCTCGTGCTTTGGGTGGTTTTGATCTTCCTGGGAACGTTCATGCGCGGCCCGGGTTGGTATTTCTTCTGGCCCGGTCAGTACTGGGATCCGCACAAGACGGTCGCGCTCACCAACGTCGACTTCCCCTATCTCGTCGGTGCGCGAACAAAGGCGGCTCAATTCATCATCGGCGCGATCGCGTTCGGCGCGGTCTTCATGTGGCCCGTGGCGCTGTTCCCGCTCATTCGCAAGAAGGAGTGGTACAAGCAGATGGGCTTTCTGCGCTTCAACATCACGGCGATGTTGTTCGCGACCATGATGGCGCTGCCGGTGAAGATGGTCCTGCGCTGGACCTTCAACATCAAGTATCTCTGGGTCACTCCCTGGTTCAACATCTAGCGCGCGAACGGAACCACCTTAGAGCGGCGAATCGCGCGATCGCGGGTCACTAGCGGAACACCATTGACGAGGCTCGTGGCGGCGATCAATTCGTCGGCGGGATCGCCGCGAAAGTCGAGCCGCGTCGACGCGCGGCACACGGGCAGATCGAGCGGCCACACGTGCACCTGCGCCAGCGTGCGCACCACGTCGGCGTCGTCGAGATCCAGCTCCAGCCGGCCGAGCTGAACCAGCTTCGACAGCTCCCACAGGACGATCGCCGAGATCGACCAGCGCTCGTCCGAGAGCAGCGCGCGCTCGCGCGGCGTCAGCTTGCCCGCCAGCGCGAAGACGAGGACGTGGGTATCAAGATTCAGCATCGGCGTCCCACGCCTCGCCGGTCGAGTGGAGATCGCCGTGGATGGTGATCTTGCCCTTCAGGCTGCCGATCAGCGCCTCCGATTCGCGCTCGATCGGCATGAGCCTGGCTACCGGGACGCCGTGCTTGGTGACGACGATCCCCTCGGGGGGAATCGAATCGAGTAACGCCAGACACTGCGCTTTGAATTTGGACGCTGCGACCATATTCGTATTTTAGTACTGGTCAGTTTGATTGACCAGTCAAAAAAAGTGGTCAGGCGACGCGCGACTGGAGCTCGCGCAGGAAGGCGATGAGCGTGGGGAGCGTCTCGTCGCCCGTCGGCAGCTCGGCGGAGCGGTAGCGCAGTCCGCGCTGCGGCCAGACGCCGAGCCAGCCGGTCACCAACTGCGCCATGCGCGCGCGCGTGGCGTCGTCGAGCAGCGGGGCGCCGGCGCCGCGCAGGTCGTGCACCTCGAACGCGCGATCGAACGCCAGGTCCTCGGTCTCGACGCGCGCGCCCGAGCCCGGCGGGCCGAGGCCGCCCGACGAGCGGCGCGAGATCGTGAACGGCGGATCGCGCGGCGGCGTTTCACCGACGGTGACCTCGAGATCGGAGACCACGCCGGCACGGCGCTGCAGCGTCACCGACACCGGCGCGCCGCCGGGCGGCGAGTGCAGGCGCGCGACCTCGTAGCCGCTCGCGCCGGTCATGGTCACGCTCGGCGCGCCGACCGCCGCGGCGCCGAGCTTCACCAGCTGCTCGAACGCGGCGCGCGCCAGCGGCCGCCCCTCGACGCGCACCGCCGACTCGGCGATGCACAACAGGCCGAGCGCCGCGAGCCCGAGCTGGTACGGCAGCTCGAGCTGCCAACCGCCGACGGCGAGCAGCACGAAGCCGTAGCCGCGCAGCCGATTGACGCCGTCGAGCGACAGCATGCGGATCGTCGAGTACGCGACCGCCGCCAGCACCGCCAGGCACAGGAGCTGGCCCCACGTCGCGATCGGCAGCTCGACGCCGAAGCCGTACGCCGCCACGCGCGCCGCCGTCTCCCAATCGCGGCGGATGATGATCGCCACCACGCACACCATCGGCCACGTCACCAGCGACGCCAGCTTCGCGCCGCCCGGCCGCCGCGGGAGAAAGCACAGCGCGGCCGCGCCCGTCGACGCCAGCATGGCATCCGACATCGCCTCGGTCTGCGCCGACGTCAGCGACGGTAAAACGCCGAGCCGCGCGGCCAGCTGCGGCCCGATGCGCATCGCCACCGCCGCCATCAGCAGCACCGCGCCCAGCTTGATCGGCGGCTGCGCGTGCGACGCCACCGTCGCCAGCGTGATCAGCAGCGCCAAAAACAAAAAGCTCAAATGCAGGTGGAACTGCATCGCCTGCGGCAGCTTGAGCACGACGCCGATCGCCGCCAGCGCGAGGAACACCGCGCCGACGAGCGGGAACGACATGCGCGCGCCGGCGCGGAACTCGCCGCCGTAGAGCACGATGCGGATCAGCGCCGCGCCGAGCAGCAGGACCGCCAGCACCGACGTCAGCTCGAACGCGAACAGCCCGAAGTCGTCGATCACGCGCGTGAGCGCCGAGCGCGGCTGCAAAAATTCGAGATGGATCAGCCGCGCGATGACGCGGTTGAGGACGAGCTCGACGAAGGCCACGGCGGCGAGCAGCGCGACCAGCGAGATGCGCGGGCGCACCGCGGAAGGAGAAGGCACGGACACCATCGTATCGTTAGCGTCCTAAAAAGTTGCACGCAAGGATGTAGCCTCGTATCCTACCTTTACCTACCATGCGGAAAATAGTCGGGATGCTCGTCGCTGCGATGGTGAATCTCGCGTCGCCGGCGCGCGCGTCGCCGTTCACCGTCGTGATCGATCCGGGACACGGCGGCTCGAACACCGGCGCCGCGGGGCGCGCGCCCGGACGCTACGAAAAGCAGGTGACGCTCGGGATCGCGCGCGCGCTCCAGGCGCGGCTCGAGCGCGAAGGGTTGCGCGTGGTGCTCACCCGCGACGGCGACGAGTACCTGACCTTGCGCGAGCGCGCGCGCCGGGCGAACGCGGCGCGGCCCGACTGCTTCATCAGCCTGCACACCAACGCGTCGCCGGATCACGGGCGGCACGGCGTCGAGACCTACGTGCTCGAGCGCGGCTCGGCCGACGTCGACGCGCGGCGGGCGGCGGCGCGAGGCAGCGACGCGCTCGACGGGCTGCTCGGCGAATTGCGCCAGCTCGACGCGCACCGCTCGTCGATGCTGCTCGCGCGCGCGGTGCAGTCGCGCCTGATCAAGTCGGCGCCCAACCGCGATCGCGGCGTGAAGCAGGCGGCGTACGACGTGCTCGACGGCATCGACGCGGCGGCGATCCTCGTCGAGGTCGGCTTCATCGATCACCCGATCGAAGGCGTGAAGCTGCTCGACCCCGAGACGCAGGACCACATCGCCGCCGCGCTCGCCGACGGCATCTTCGACTTCGTCGCCGGCCAGCGCCCGCGCCTCGCCGCGCGTTAGTTTTTTTCGCGCGTGCTACTGTGCGCGCCATGCGCCCCGACGGCCGACGCGCCGACCAGCTCCGCCCGCTCACCATCGAGCCCGACTTTCTGAAAGATCCGGAGGGCTCGGCGATCATCCGCGCCGGCGACACCTGGGTCCTGTGCACCGCCTCCGTCGAGGAGCGCGTGCCGCCGTTTTTGAAGGACACCGGCCGCGGCTGGGTCACCGCCGAGTACGCGATGCTGCCGCGCGCGACCACCACGCGCTCGGGCCGCGCGCCGAGCGGCCGCGCCAAAGAGATCGAGCGCTTGATCGGCCGGGCGCTGCGCGCGTCGATCGATCTGGCGGCGCTCGGGCCGCGCACCATCACCGTCGACTGCGACGTGCTGCAAGCCGACGGCGGCACGCGCACGGCGTCGATCACCGGCGGCTTCGTGGCGCTGGCGATCGCGTGCAAGCGGCTGCAGGCCAAACGCGCGCTGGCGAAGAATCCGATCGGCGCGGCGGTGGCGGCGGTCTCGGTGGGGATCGTCGACGGCGAGGCGCGGCTCGATCTGCCCTACGCCGAGGACTCGGTGGCCGACGTCGACATGAACGTGGTGATGACGGACGCGGAGCGGCTGGTCGAGATCCAGGGGACGGCCGAGCACGGCACGTTCGATCGCGCGCAGCTCGACGTGCTGTGCGATCTCGCGGCGGGCGGCGTGCGCCAGTTGGTGGCGGCG
>DASREC010000384.1:0-35202 GCA_035652295.1 Polyangia bacterium | reverse complement strand
GACGAATCAGCATCGCGTTGGTCTCGCCGAGGCTGCCGACGGACGACAAATTGCTGATGGGATCGATCACCACCGCGCGCGGCGCGAACTCCCGCACCAGCTTGTAGATCATCACCAGGTGCATCTCGAGCCCGTGCGCAGAGGGACGCGCCGCATGGATCCGGAGCAGACCGCGGTCGATCCAGCGGCCGAGGTCGATGCCGATCGAGCGCATGTTGCGGACGATCTGCGCCTGCGATTCCTCGTACGCGAACATCAGGCAGCGCTCGCCGCGCCGGCAGGCGGCGTCCAGGAAGTGCGCCGACAGGCTGGTCTTGCCGGTTCCCGCCGTGCCCGACACCAGCACGCTCGTGCCGCGATAGACGCCCTTGCCGCCGAGCATCTCGTCGAGCGTGGGCACGCCCGTCGACACCAGCGTGCTCGACACTTCGTGCTGCAATCCGATCGCGGTGATCGGCAGGACCGAGATGCCGTGCTCGTCGATCAGGAACGGATATTCGTTGGTGCCGTGCGCGCTGCCTCGGTACTTGACGATACGCAGCCGCCGCGTCGTCAATTGATCGGCCACGCGCTGATCGAGCAGGATGACGCAGTCGGAGACGTACTCCTCGAGGCCCTGGCGGGTGAGCTGCCCCTCGCCTCGCTCGCCGGTGATGACGGTGGTGACGCCGCGATCTTTGAGCCAGCCGAACAGGCGCCTGATCTCGGCGCGCAGAATCGCCTGGTTGCTGAAGCCGCCGAACAGCGACTCGATGGTGTCGAGCACCACGCGTTTGGCCTTCACCGAATCGATGGCGTGCGCCAGGCGGATGAACAGCCCGTCGAGGTTGTATTCGCCCGTCTCGGCGATCTCGCTGCGCTCGACGCGCACGTGATCGATCGCCAACCGGCGGCGCGCCACCAGCTCGTCGAGATGGAAGCCGAGCGAGCGGACGTTGTCCGCGAGGTCTTCGGCGTTCTCTTCGAACGTGATGAACACGCCGTGCTCGCCGTGCTCGGTGGCGCCTCGCACGAGGAACTCGGTCGCAAAGAGGGTCTTGCCGCAGCCGGCGGTGCCGCACACCAGCGTTGGACGTCCGCGTGGCAAGCCGCCACCGGTGATTTCGTCGACCCCTTCGATTCCAGTGGGCGCCTTGGCCAGCGTGTCGTTCGTCCGAACCGGAGGACTGCCCACCAATTGCTTGCGCTTGGAGGCCATGGGGGATGGATGCTAACAGCACTCGGCCGCGTCGAGCACGGTTTACGCCTGAAATAGCACGCTGCGAATACCGCGCCCACGGTACGGCGTCGACGAGCCGATCAGCGCGGGTTGAACTGGACGCAATTCTGTCTAGAACCTCGACTCCTTTTCAGCGGAGCCGACACACGATGAAGGTCGTCGCGCTACAAGCCGCCAAGCAGTCGCTCAGCGGCATCGTCCACGAGGCGCAGCGAGAGCGGATCGTGATCACCAGACACGGCAAGCCCGTCGTCATGATGATCGGGATCGAAGGCGAGGATCTGGAGAAGGTGCTCGTCGCCCTCGCGGCGCTCGCAAAGCGGAAGGGGGGCCGCTGATGGAGACCACCAGCCCCGGTGAACTCGCCGACGTTCTGCAGATGCCGAGGAAGAGCGGCGCCGAGGACGTGCTGTCCGGCGGCGGCGAAATGGGCGCGCTCATGCGCTCCATCGATTGGGCGCAGACGCGGCTCGGCCCGATCGAGCACTGGCCCCAGAGCCTCCGCACGGCGGTCAGCATCATGCTGGCGTCACGCTTCGGCATGGTGGTCGCCTGGGGACCGGAGTTCATCTTTCTCTACAACGATCGTTACCGCCCGGTCCTCGGTGCGACCAAGCACCCGAACGCCATGGGCCGGCGCACGCGCGATGTCTTTCCCGAAGTATGGGACTTCGTCGGTCCGCTCTTCGAGAAGACGCGGCAGGGAGAATCGGTCGCGCTCGACGATGTGCTCCTGCCGCTCGATCGCAACGGTTATCTCGAGAACTGCTACTTCACCCTCTCCTACAGCCCGATCCGCGACGAGTCGGGCGGCATTGGCGGCATGCTCGCCGTGGTCGCCGAGACCACCGAGCGCGTCGAGAGTGAGCGGCGGCTGCGGACCTTGCGCGACCTCGCCGCGCGCGCCTCCGACGCCAAGACCGACGAGGACGCGTGTCACAACGCCGCGCGCGTCCTGGAAGCCAACCGCGAGGATGTGCCGTTCAGCCTGTTCTACCTCGTCGACCGCGAGGGCCGCCGCGCGCGCCTGGTGTGCTCGACCGGCATCGAGGCCAATCGGGTCTCGTCGTGGGCGCTGATCGATCTCGCGGCCGGCGACGGCGGCGCCACGTGGCCGCTCGATCGCGCCGCGCGCCTCGGGCGCGGCTTGCTCGTCGACGATCTGCGCGAGCGGTTCGGTGAGCACCTGGACGGCGCCAGCCCCTACGACGAGCCGATCCGCTCGGCGGTGATCATGCCGATGGCGCGTCCGGGAAACCCGCACCCCTACGGCTTTCTCATCTCCGGCGTCAGCGCGCGCCGCGCCCACGACGATCGCTACCAGGGCTTCTTCGATCTGGCGACGGAGCACATCTCGACCGCCATCACCAACGCGCGCGCCTACCAGGAGGAGCGCAAGCGCGCCGACGCCCTCGCGGAGATCGATCGCGCCAAGACGACCTTCTTCAACAACGTCAGTCACGAGTTCCGAACGCCGCTCACCCTGCTGCTCGGCCCGGCGCAAGACGCGCTGGCGGAGGGCTCCGCGTCACCCGAGAAAAATCGGGAGCGTTGGGAGCTGGTCCATCGCAACGGCCTGCGGCTGTCGAAGCTGGTCAACTCGTTGCTCGACTTCGCCCGACTCGAAGCGGGGCGCGTCGAGGCGTGTTACGAGCCGATCGATCTGGCGCTGCTCACGAGCGAGCTCGCGAGCGTCTTTCGCTCGGCGGTCGAGCGCTTCGGGTTGCGCTTCGTGGTCGATGCGCCGCCGCTTCCGCAGCCGATCTACGTCGATCGCGAGATGTGGGAGAAGATCGTCCTCAATCTCCTTTCGAACGCGCTCAAGTTCACCTTCGAAGGAGAGATCGCCGTCTCGCTCGCGTGGCGCGAAGACCACGTCACGCTCACGGTGCGCGACACCGGCGTCGGAGTTCCCGAGGGCGAGCTGCCGCACCTCTTCGATCGCTTCCACCGCGTCAAGGGCACGCGCGCCCGCACGCACGAGGGCACCGGCATCGGCCTGGCGCTGGTGCAGGAGCTGGTCAAGCTTCACGGCGGCCACCTGAACGTGGAGAGCGTCGTCGATCGCGGGACCGCGTTCGCGATCACGATCCCTGCCGGATCGACGCATCTTCCGGCCGAGCGCATCTCCGCAAAAAGCACGCTCGCGTCGACGGCCGTCGGATCTACGCCGTACCTCGAGGAGGCGCTGCGCTGGACCTCCGACGGCGTCGCGGCGATGACGGAGCACCATTCGACCCTGGCCGGCCGCGCGCTGGAGCCGCGCTCGCAGAGCGGCGGCCGCGTACTCATCGCCGACGACAACGCCGACATGCGTGGCTACTTGACGCGGATTCTCTCCGACCATTGGGCGGTCGACGCGGCCGCGGACGGAGGCGCGGCGCTGACCGCGGCGCTCGCCAATCCACCGGATCTGGTTCTATCCGACGTGATGATGCCGGGCCTCGACGGGTTTCAGCTCCTGCACGCGCTCCGCGCCGACGAGCGCACGCGGTCGATTCCGGTGATTCTGTTGTCCGCGCGCGCAGGCGAAGAGGCGTCGATCGAAGGCATCCAGGCGGGCGCCGACGACTACCTCGTCAAGCCGTTCTCGGCGCGCGAGCTGGTCGCGCGCGTCGCGGCGCGCATCGAAGTGTCGCGCATGCGCGCGGCCGCCGAGTCGGAGCGCGCCAACCTCTTGATGCAGGCGCCGGTGCCGACCGCCATCCTGCTCGGACCCGATCACGTCTACGAGTTGGCGAATCCCCTCTATTGCCAGATGCTCAATCGCTACGACCTGGTCGGCAAGAAATACCTCGACGCGTTCCCCGAGCTGGCGGGAACGCCGCTCGCCGGAGTTCTCGATCGGGTCTACCAGACCGGCGAGCCGTTCGCGACGCACGAATACGCCGTCGCGCTCGATCGCAAGGGCGACGGCAAGCTCGAAGAGGGGTTCTTCAAGTTCAGCCTCGAGCCGCTCCGGAGCGCGGCCGGCGAGATCTACGGGATGATGGCGATCGCCGTCGAGATCTCGGAGCAGGTGCGCGCGCGGCGAATCAACGAAACGCTGCACCGCATTGGAAGAGTGCTCAATGCGTCGCTCGATCTCGACAAGCTCGTGCAGGCGCTCACCGACGAGGCTACTGCGCTCTGTCACGCTCGGTTCGGCGCGTTCTTCTACAACACCCTGTCGGGAGCCGCGCGCGAAGCGTTCTCCAACTTCCCCATGCCGCGCGACACCGCGATCTTCGCTCCGACCTTCAACGGAGAGGGACCGGTTCGGCTCGACGATGTGACCCGCGATCCGCGGTTCGGCCAGGGTGCGCCCCATCAGGGCATGCCGAGCGGGCACGTGCCGGTCCGCAGCTACCTGGCCGTGCCCGTGATCTCGCGCGCCGGCGCCGTGCTCGGCGGGCTGTTCTTCGGGAGCCCGGAGGCCGGGATCTTCACGCAGCGCGATGAAGACCTGCTGGTGGCCGTCGCCGCGCAAGCCGCCACCGCCATCGACAACGCGCGGCTCTACGAAGTGGAGCGCCGCGCGCGGGCGGAGGCGGAGCGCACGCAGGCCCGCACCGCGAAGTTGCACGCCATCACCGACGTA
The DNA here is from genome assembly GCA_035652295.1 of Polyangia bacterium. Classification (GTDB taxonomy): domain Bacteria; phylum Myxococcota_A; class Polyangia; order Palsa-1104; family Palsa-1104; genus DASREC01. Next base: position 30,403 of record DASREC010000384.1, on the reverse strand, counting down.
TTGTCGCGCGCACTCGACGCGGAAGACGTCGCGCGGATCGTCATCGACGAGACGGTGGCGGCGGTCGGGGCGGCGTCCGGCGGCGTGGTGTTGCTCGACGCGGGCGGAACCGCGGTCGAGAAGTTCATTTTGGGCGGGGCGCCCGATCCGTCGGTATCGAACGCGCTCAAGCAGATGCAGCTCGACGCCGACCTGCCCATCTTCGAATCCGCGCGAACCGGGACCATCGTCTGGACGGCCACGGAGCGCGACATCGAGCAGCGCTATCCGCACCTGCTTGCCATGCGCGAGCAACTCGGCGCCAGGGCCTGGGGAGCCGTTCCCCTGGTCTTCGAGGGGCGCACGCTCGGAAGCTTCGGCTTTCTCTTCGTCGAGGAGAAGCCGCTCGGCGCGGACGACGAGAAGTTCTTGCTGGCGGTCGCGCGCCAGTGCGCGCAGGCGCTCGAGCGCGCTCGGCTCTACGAGGCCGCGCGCGCGGCCCGCGCCGAAGCCGAGAACGCCAGCCAGGCGAAAGACGAATTCCTCGCCATGCTCGGTCACGAGCTGCGCAACCCGCTCTCGCCGATCGTGACCGCGCTACAGCTCATGAAGCTGCGCGGCGACGTGAAATCGACCAAAGAGCAGAACGTCATCGAGCGGCAGGTTCAACACCTGGTGCGGCTCGTCGACGATCTGCTCGACATCTCGAAGATCACGCGCGGCAAGGTCCAGCTCGCCACGGCGCCGGTCGAGCTCTCGAGCGTGGTGGCCAAAGCGGTCGAGATCGCGAGCCCGCTGTTCGAGCAGCGCGGCCACCACTTCACGGTCTCGGTGCCGCGCGAAGGAATGCGGCTCTCCGCCGACGAAGTGCGGCTCGCGCAGGTGGTCGCGAACCTGCTCACCAACGCGGCCAAGTACACCGAGCCGGGCGGCCGGATCGAGCTGCGCGCCTGGCGAGACGGCCACGAGATCGTTCTACAGGTGAAGGACACGGGCTCCGGCATCGCGCCGGAGCTCCTGCCGAGGATCTTCGATCTCTTCGTTCAAGGTTATCGCGGTTCGGACCGCGGCCCCGGCGGGCTCGGAATCGGGCTCGCGCTCGTGCGCAATCTCGTCACCATGCACGGCGGAACCGTCGCCGCGCTCAGCGACGGTCCGGGAAAAGGCAGCGAGTTCGTGCTTCGACTGCCTGCGCTCGCCGCGGACTCGGGCGCGGAGCAACCGACTCGCCGCGAACCGGCCGCGCCGCCGCGAATGACGCCCAGCGAACACCCGCGGCGCGTGCTGGTGGTCGATGACAATGCTGACGCGGCCGAGCTGCTGGCCGAGATCCTCACGGCAGCCGGCCACGTCGTGACGGTGGCGCACGACGGCGTTCAAGCGATGGGTTGGCTCGATCGGTTCACGCCGGAGGTCGCGGTGCTCGACATCGGCTTGCCCGTCATGGACGGCTACGAGCTCGCCAAGAAGCTGCGCGAGCGCGTCGGTCTCGCCCTGCGCCTGATGGCGGTCACCGGCTATGGACAAGAGCATGATCGCGCGCGCAGCAAGAGCGCCGGCTTCGAGATCCACTTCGTCAAGCCCCTCGACTCGACGATGCTACTCGCCGCCATCGACGAGCGCGGACGGGAGTGACTCCCGTGGCGCGACCATAGCCGTCAAACTTTGATGACGGCGTCGGCCGCGTCGGCGGGCGGGGTGCGCTTCGACAGGAGCGCGAGCGAGTGCGCCAGACGAGTCCCGTCGACGGGCTTGGACAGGTGCTCCTGGAAGCCGGCGGCGAGCGAACGCTGGCGATCGCCTTCGCCGGCGAGCGCGGTGAGCGCGATGGCGGGAAGGTTCTTGCCCGGCGTGCGCGAGTGCCTGAGCCGGCGCATGAAGCTCAGGCCGTCCTCGCCCGGCATCGCGATGTCGCACAGCAGGATCTCGGGATGGAACGCGTCGATCGCGGTCAGCGCGGCCGCGGCGGAGTCGGCGCCCATCGGATTGGCGCCCATCGCGCTCAGCAGCTCGGCCGCGGACTCGCGCATCGTCGCGTCGTCGTCGACGATCAGGACGCGCAGCCCGTCGAGCTGCGGCAAATCGCCGCTGCGCCGCCGCGCGCCGACGAACGGCTCCGACTTCGCCGAACCGGCCGCGCTCGGCTCCGAAGAGGCGCGCTGCGCGGCGATGAGCGGCAGCGTGACCGAGAACGTGGCGCCCTGCCCTTCGCCGAGGCTCTCGGCGCGCACCGTCCCGCCGTGCAGCTCGACGATGTGGCGCACGATGGCGAGGCCGATCCCGAGCCCGCCGTAATTGCGCGTGATCGAGCCGTCCTGCTGCGTGAAGCGATCGAAGATCTTCGGCAGGAAGTCCGACTCGATCCCTTTGCCCGAGTCGTGCACGCGCACGGTGGCCGTCCCGTCCGAGGCGTCGAGCGCCACGTTCACCGTGCCGCGCTCGGGCGTGAACTTGATGGCGTTGGTCAACAGGTTCCACACCACCTGCTGGAGGCGCGTCGGGTCGCCCGAGATCGGCTCGACGCCGGGGCTGAGCGCGACCTCGAGCTTGATCGACTTGCGCTCGGCGAGCGCGCTCACGTTCTCGAGCGCGGCCTGCACCACCTGCGCGAGGTTCACCGGCTGGAGCTGGAGCGAGAGCTTGCCGGCGACGATACGCGAGACGTCGAGCAGGTCGTCGATGAGCTGCACCTGCACCTTGACGTTGCGCTCGATCAGCTCGCTCGCGCGGATGATCCGCGACGGCTCGAGCCCGCCGCGCCGCAGGAGCTGCGCCTGGATCAACATGGCGGAGAGCGGCGTGCGCAGCTCGTGCGAGAGCGTGGCGAGGAACTCGTCCTTGGCGGCGTTGGCGCGCTCGGCCTCCGCCTTGGCCGCCTGCGTCTTGGCCAGGAGCTCGCTGCGCTCGTCCTCGGCGCGGCGGCGCGCGGTGATGTCCTCGATCGAGAGCAGGATCATCGGCACGCGCGTGCGCGAGTGAACGGCGCACGCGGCGAAGCGGAGCGTCATCGCGCCGCGGCGCGGGAAATCGTGCTCGAGCTCGAGATCCTGAAACGGCTCGTCGCGCGCGATCACGCCCATGAGCGACCCGCGCAAGAGCGGGATGTCCCAGCCGCCGCCGTCGAGGTTGAAGAGCGCCTGGTCCTCGGTCGCGCTCTTGGTGAGATCGAACGTGCGATAGAAGGCGTCGTTGGCCGAGATCGCGTGCAGGTTCTCGTCGAGCACCATGAACGGCACCTGCACCGCGTCGACGATCCCGAGCGCGTAGTCGCGCGCCCACTCGGCGTCGTCCACGTTGTGCTTGAGCGCGTCGATGTCGATGAGCGACAGGATCGCGCCGTCGTGCTTCCCCTCGGCGTTCTTGTAGGGCCGGATCTGCATGCGGTACCAGCGCCCTTCGCGATCCTGGACCTCCGACTCCTGGGTGGTCCCCGACACGAGCGTATCGGCGATCCGTTGCTCGAGGTCGCTGACGTTGACGTTCGGCTTGATGTCGTCGACGCGGCGCCCGATGTCGCTCTGGAGCACGTTGAGCAGCCGCCGCGCCTTGGACGTGAAGCGGCGGATGCGCCGCTCCCCGTCGAGGATCAGCATCGGGATGTCGACGGTGTCGAGCAGGTTGATGAGGTCGGCGTTGACCTGGCTGAGCTCGTGGTTGCGGCTGTGCAGCTCGTCGTTGACGGTGGTGAGCTCCTCGTTCGACGACTGGATCTCCTCCTTGGCCGTCTCGAGCTCCTCGTTCATGCTCTGGAGCTCTTCGTTGTTCGAGACGAACTCTTCGTTGGCCGAGGCCAGCTCGTCGTTGGTGCGCGCGTGCTCCTCGAGCACCGACTGCAAGTACTCCTTGGTCGAGGCCAGCTCGTACTCGACCTTCGGCGCGCGCGGCGACTTCGCCCGCGAGGCGCGTTTGCTCACCGGCTTCACCTCGGCCGCCGGCGCCTCCTCGAACAGCACGGTGAACAGGCTCTCCTTGGTGTCCGTCGGGCCGACGATCGGGATCACCACCAGGTTGCAGCGAATGACCGAGCCGTTCTGCCGCACCTCCACGCCGTCGCGGCGCACCGGCAGGCGCTTCTTCATCGCCTGGCCGAGCGCGAAGCGCAGCGGCGCGATCAACCCTTCGCGGCACATGCGCAGGAGGTTCTGCTGCGGCTCGCCCGGCGCCGCCTCGAGATACGCGCCGGTGTGGCCGCGAAACTGCAGAATCTCCGCCTTGTCGTTGACCACCACGCCCGGCGGCGCGTACTGGCCGAGGAGCAGGCGATCGACGTGCTTGGCCAGGTCCGGTCCGCGCGGCAAGGCGCCGGACCGCGCGCGCGCCGAGTACCCGGCGACGCCCGGCCGATTCTCGCTCGCCATCGCGAACCGGAGCGCGCTCTCCGTCGCCGAGCGGGCGAAGATCTTGTCGCGCTTGTCGGCCGACGAGAAGAAGTGGCTGAGCCCCGAGACGCTCTCGGTGCGCCCGAGCAGGAGGAAGCCGGGCCGATTGAGGCAGTAGTGAAACGTGGCCAGGATCCGCTTCTGCAACGCGACGCCGAAGTAGATGAGCACGTTGCGGCAGCTCACCAGGTCGAGCTTGGAGAACGGCGGATCGCGCGCCAGGTCGTGCCGCACGAACACGCACAGCTCGCGCGCGGCGCGGTTGATCTGGTAGCCGCGATCCACCTTGGTGAAGAAGCGGCGGCGGCGCTCGTCGCTCAGGTCGCGCACGGCGGCGTCCGAGTAGACGCCGAGGCGCGCGATGTCGATGGCCTTCTCGCTGATGTCGGAGCCGAAGATCTGGATCGGGTGCGCGCCGGCCTTGTCGCCGAGGAACTCGAGCAGCGCGATGGCCAGCGAGTACACCTCTTCGCCCGTCGAGCAGCCGGCGACCCAGACGCGCACCGGCGCCTCGTGCGACTTGGACGCGACGATCTGCGGCAGCACGTGCCGCTTGAGGTTCTCGAAGACCTCCGGATCGCGGAAGAAGGACGTGACGTGGATGAGCACGTCCTCATAGAGCGCCTCGGCCTCGGCGCGGTTCTCGAGCAACAGCTTGAGGTAGTCTTTGGTGGTGGTGACTTTGCAGAGCGCCATCCGGCGCGCGAGCCGCCGCTCGAGCGTGGCCGGCTTGTACTCGCTGTAGTCGACGCCGGTCGCGTCGCGCACCAGGACGAAGATCTTGCGGAGCGTGCCGTCGTTGCGCTTCCACTGGAGCTCTTGCTCGCGGGCCGCGAGGTAGGGATGGCGGCTCAGCCGCACCAGCTCGTCGGCGAGCCGATCGAGCGGCAGGACGTAGTCGGCCACGCCGGCGTCGACGGCGCTCTGGGGCATGCCCGAGAACTTCGCCGTCGCGGGCTCCTGCACGAACGTGATGCCGTCGGCCGCCTTGATCGCGCGCAGCCCCGCGGTGCCGTCCGAGGCGGTCCCCGATAAAACCACGCCGATCGCCTGATTGCCGCGCTCCTGCGCGAGCGTGCGAAAAAAGAAATCGATCGGCAGGTGCGGCTTGCGCGTGTCGGTCGAGCGCGGCAGGAGCGTGAGCACGCCGTGCGCGAGCGCGACGTCGGCGTTGGGCGGGATGACGTAGACGCAGTCGGGCTTCATGCGCAGGCCGTCGGTGACCGGCTGAACGGTCATCTTGGTCGCGCGGCTGAGCGCTTCGGACAGCAGGCTCACGTGCGCCGGATCGAGGTGCTGGATCAGCACGAACGCCATGCCGGCGTCGGCGGGCAGGTGGCCGAGGAGCTGCGTGAACGCCTCGAGCCCGCCGGCGGACGCGCCTACGGCCACGACCGGAAACGAAACGCCGAGCGCCTTCGTCACGCGAGTCTCCTCGCGTGACGCGGTCGTGCGCCTGCCCGAGTTCGTCTTGCGTAGCCGCGGCTGAGACATCGAGATCACTGCGCGCTGTCGCGCCCCAAGAGGACCACTAGAAGGGAGTCGCACCGCGCGTAACGACGATGATCACGGCGCGCGATGCGCCCAAGCACAACATACGCACTTAAAAAAATTTAGCTCGCTATATTTCACCAATCGACCAGGCGATGGTCGATTACCGCGGAGGCGGACCTATATGGGGGCCATGTGGGCTCCTGCTAAGCAGGCGCGGGCGCTCCCTGTTCGAGCGTGCGCAGCGTGGCCACCGGGCCGTTGAGCACCACGGTGTCGGTCACGTCCTGGACGAACGTCGTCGGCACGTCGAGGCGCGCCGCGCGAAACGTCCCGTGCGACGCGCCCAGCTCGTTGGTCACGTCGGTGTGCAGCTTCACGCGCAGCGCCTCGACCTGCCACGCCGCCGCGTCCAGCACCAGCCCCACGACCTCGCCGATCACGCGGCCCGTCGAGTCGATCACCGAGCGGCCCCTCAAAGACTCTTCATAGACCAACCTCAAGTAACACCTCCCGCGTGAAACGCCTGCACGTCCGGCGCCACGACCCCAAAGTGGCTTTGACAAACAAACCAAGGGTCAGTTGGTCTTGATGTCGTCGAGCGGCGGCAGATCGGACAGGTTGGGCTGCAGCACGATCTCGATGCGGCGGTTGGACGCCTTGTGCTCGGGCGTGTCGTTGGGCGCGACCGGATCGAACTCGCCGTAGCCGGCGGCCGCCAGCAGCTTCGGGTTCATGCCGTCGGCGATCAAGAGCTTGGTGACCTCGACCGCGCGCGCCGTCGACAGCTCCCAGTTCGACGGAAAGTGCGCGCTGTGGATCGGCACGTTGTCGGTGTGCCCGGCGACGAGGAAGTGCCGATCGGCGATGGTCGCGAGCGCCTGCGCCACGCCGCCGAGCGCCACCTGCCCGTCGGGCTTGATGTTGGTCTTGCCGGAGTCGAACAGCACGTCGTTGGGCAGCGCGATCAGCATGCGCCCCTCGCGGATGACCACCTTGAGCTGCCCCGAGTTGATCATCGCGTGCAGCTTCTCGACGAGGTTGCGGAAAACCTGCGCGCGCGCCTCGGCGGCCGCCTTCTGCTTGCGCAGCTCCTCGAGGCGGTTCTTGGCGTCGTCGAGGCCGGCGGCGAGCGCGCCCTTCTCGCTGGTGAGCTTGTCGACGTTCTGGCCGAGCTTCTCCAGCCGGCCCTTGAGCTGCTCGGTGAGCGCGGTGAGATCGTCGGCCTGCTTGCGGAGCGCGTCGCGCTCGGCGGTGGTCTTGTCGAGCTTGGCCTCGGTGTCCTTGAGCTTCGACTCGAGCGCGCCGATGTGATCCTTGAGCTTGCCCTCGCGATCGGCGCCGGCTTTTTCCTGGGCGGCGCGCAGGCTCTCGGCCTCGGACAGCTTGTGCTCGTGGAACTTGGTGGTGACGCAGCCGGAGGCGATCAAGACCGATAAGAGGATCGTCTGTTTCATTTGCATGCCCGTTTTTAATATGATTCGCGGATGCGTGCTCTATTAATGATGGGCCTCCTGGCGGCCGCCGCTCCGGCGCGCGCCGACTCCAAGGGGCCGAAGGCCGGCAAAGAGATGAGCGCCGCGATCGAGGCGGTCAACAAGCAGCTCGGGCTCGAGAGCTATCCGCCGCCGCACTGCTTGAAGTGGGGCTTCGGGCACAAGATCACGCCGGACGAAGTGCGCGGCTGCGTCGACAAGGCGCTCAAGACGCTCGAGACGCCGGAGCTCGGCAAGTCGTACGTGATCGCGGTGCTGATGGCGGAGATCGGGCCGCAGACGGTGATCGCGCTGGCGATCGACGTGCCGGGCTGGGCGGTGCTGTCGTGCGATCCCGGCAAGCCGTGCCCGCCGCGTCACGCCGGCGCCGACAAGATGGGCAAGCGCGTCGTCGATCGCACCGACCGCGCGTGCAAGCAGGCGACGACGATCTGGTTTCCCGAGCGCAAGAGCTGCCCGTAGCGCTAACCATCGCACGCGGCGATCGCGCTCGGGCGCGACAAGAGCGCCAGCAGCACGACCGGGTACGCGACCAACGCGAGCAGGAGCGGCGACAGGATGATCAGCTCGCCGAAGCCGACGCCGGCGCGCGCCTCGTTGGTGAAGAGCACCAGCAAGGCGGCGACCTCGACGAGCGCAGCGCGCGCCCACCAGATCGTGGCGCGGCGCGCCCACGCTCGCCGGCGCACGAGGCCGACGCCGAACACCAAGAGCGAGAGCGACATCCAGACGGGCAACGACGCGCCGATCAACGCGGGCGCGAGCCCGGCTCCCAGCGCGTGCCCGCTCTCTGCCGCGGCCGCGGCGAGGACGAGCAGCCCGATTCCGGAGAAGAGGAACAGGCCCCCGCCGAAGATCATCGACAGCACGCCGAGCGTGGTGGGAATTCCCGACGGCGCGCCCGTCGGTGCGCGCGGCGGCGGCGCGCCGTCGATGGGCGCGCGCGGCGGCGCGTAGGGATTGCTCACGGCCGCGGCGCCTCGTCGCCGAGCGCGCGCGCCAGCAGCTTGTGGAAGTGGTGCACGCCGGTCTCGCGCGACGGCGAGTAGCGCCCGCGGCGATACAGGCGCGAGCGGGCGCCGGCTTGCACGCGCTCGACGATGGCTTCGTCCTGGTGCTCGACCAGCTCGAGATCGCCGCCGGCGCCTCGTCCGCGCCGCGCCGGATCGCTCACGTAGCTGCGATACGCGACCCGCGTGCGATCGACCGCCAGCGGTGTGACCACGTTGAGCGACAAGCCCCACGGATAGAAATTGAGCATCGTAGCCGGATAGAACCAAAAATAATAACCCGCGATACGGCGGCCGTTATCGAGCGCGTCGAACGCATCTTCTCCGTCGGCGGCGACGCCGATCTGCAGCGTGCCGAACGGGTAAAGTTCCGTGCAATACGCGCTGTAATCGAGCGCGCCCGATAGCTCGGGGTGAACGTAGGGGATGTGAAAGCCTTCGAGGTAGTTGTCGCAGTAGAGCGCCCAGTGGGCGGCGACCTCGTAGTCGCGCGCGCCGCCCGCGTCGGGCTGAAGGCGCGCGAAGTCGTAGCCGCCGAGGCGCGCGAGCGGCGCGATCCAGTCGGCGAACGCCGGCGCCGGATCGAGCGCGGCGAACAGGAGCGGCCCGAGCGCGCCGAACGGGACGCGCGGCAGGTGATCGGCCTCCGACGGAAAATCGCGCGCGCCCTCGAACTCGGGCATGGACGCGAAGCGCCCGTCGAGCCCGAAGCGCCGCCCGTGATAGCGGCAGCGCAGGCCGGGCGCGTTCGTCGCCTCGGGGCAGACCAGGTTCGCGCGGTGCGTGCAGACGTTCGACAGGCAGTGGAGCGCGTCGCGATCGCGCGTGAACAGGAGTGGCTCGTCGAGCAGGCCGGGCGCGAGCACGAACGGCAGCTGCGCGCCCGGCGCCGCCACGCGCGTCGCGTCCGCCGCCCAGTGCCACGCGCGCGCGAAGATCCGCTCGCGCGCGCGCGCGAACAGCTCGCCGTCGCCGTAGAACGCGCCCGGCAGCGTGCGCGCGCGCGTGATGTCGTCGTCGATGTCGAGCTTCATGCGCCGACTCCGCGGGCGAGAGTAAACGATTTCGCCCGCGCTCGCCTCGCGCGCGATTCGCGCTAAGCTGCGCCCCCGATGAGCCTGGTGCTGGCGCACATCTCGGACCTGCACGTGTCGCGCTTCGGCGAGCACGTGTCGAGCCTGCGATCGCGGCGGCTGCACGGGCAGGCGGCCAAGCCGATCAAGAACGGCGCGCCGTGGGAGCCGCTCGAAAATGTCGACGGCTGGCGCATCGAGCGGCGCGCGCGCGAGCTGCGGCTCGTCGACGAGCTCGGCACCGTGCACCAGCGGCGCAAGCTCGACTCGTCGGGCGAGGACAAGCTGCGCCGCGAGCTGGCGGCGCTGGTCCGCGAGCGGCTGCGCACCGAGCACGGGCGCCTGGCCGCGCAGCTCCCCTCGCCCGCCGACGTCGAACGCCTGCTCGACGGCGATCCGGGCAACACCAACCTCCTGTTCTGCCGCGCCGCCCACCAACTCCTCGAAGATCGCCCCGATTGGATCCTGATCACCGGCGACGTCACCGACGACGGCGTGGGCTACGACCTGGTGCTCGCGGCGCTCGCGCCGTACGTCGAGCGCGGGCGCGTGCTGGCGATCCCCGGCAATCACGACATCTACGATTCGCCGCCGATCGTGGTGCCGGCCCACGCGCGAAAAGGGCGCCGCGAGAAGCGCGAGCTGTGGGCGGCGTTCGCGCGCGCGCTCGAGCTGCCGGGCGAAGGCGCGTGGCTGCGCGAGCTCGACGGCGCGCTGGTGTGCGGCTTCGACACGTGCGTGCCGGCGCGCACGCCGTTCTCCGCGTCGGGCGCGATCGCCGACGAGAGTCTCGACGCGCTCGAGACCGCGCTCGAGTCGGCGGCGCCCGGCGCGTGCCGCGTGGCGATGCTGCACCACCACGTCGTCAACCTGCCGTTCCGCGCCGTCGGGCTGGCGCCGTGGCAGCTCGGCATGCGGCTGCGCAACGCGCGCGCGGTCTACGATTTTTTTCAGCGCCACGAATTCCGCGCGGTGCTCAACGGGCATCGCCACGTCGGCTATCGCTATCACCCGAACCACGCGCCGATGTTCGTCTCGGCGCCGTCGGCGACGCTCGGCTGCCGCTCGGGCTCGGCGCCGCGGCCGTTCTACTGGCGCATCGAGATCGCCGATCGCGAGATCGCCTCGGTACGCGAGCGGCTCTTGTAGAGCTGCGGTACTATCGCCGGCCATGAGCCAGCGGCGAATTCGCGACTTCATCTACCTGAACGTTCCGCGCCTGCACTCGATGTACGCGCAAGTCGAAGGCGACGCGCCGCTGCCCGTCACCGATTCGCGCGACGAGCACGTGGCGCACGATCGCATGTACGACAAGCTCGAGTCGGCGCTCGCTCCGGCGCTGGTCGACGCCGCCGCCGTCGAGGCCGCGCGCGCCGCCGCCACGTTCGTCGAGCGGCCGATCGTGAAGGTGATCGGCACCGCCGAGATCGAGGACTACGAGCGCATGATCGGGTTCTTCGACAACTACAACAAGCTCGGCGCCGCGTTCGCGTACGCCGAGCTGGCCGAGCCGCGCAAGGTGCTGCAGGCGGAGCTCGACAAGCCCGATCTCGACAAGGCGATGCGCAAGGAGATCGAGCGGCGCCTGCACGATCTCAACAATCCGGAGAAGCTCGCCGAGAAGCTCGGCTTCACGCAGGAGGCGAAGCTGCTCGGCAACCTGCGCATGTTCGCCAGCATGTTCAATCCCGAGGGCTACGAGATCCTCGTGACGTCACCGCGCCACGCCGAGGTGCGCTACCGCGCCGCCGTCGACAAGCAGTGGCTGCGCTATCCGCCGCAGCTGTTGCGCACGTTGTATGGCGGGCGATCGATGGCGCCGTGGACGCTGGTCGGCGAGGTCACGCTGGTGCCGGGCGGCGAAGGCGCCGACGAGCCGGCCGAGGGCGCGGCGCGCGAGAGCAAGTCGGCGTCGCTGCGCGATCCGTTCCGCGAGATGATCCGCACCGCGCGGGGCATCGAGCGCATGTTCTTCTCGAGCAACATCGGCGTCGAGGTGATCGTCGCGCCGCTGGCGATCTACCGCGAGTTCGCGCTGGCGCCGCGCGCCGCCTGATCGGCGTTTCGCGCCAAAAATCCGCCCGCGGTTTCTCGGCGAGCGTACAGTCTTGTTTATCTCGGACTCGAGCGCATCATCGACTGACGGCTCAAGCTCCGCCCGCGCGTTCGGGCCGGCGCGCACGGCTCTCCCCGGGCTCGACGGCCTGCGCTTCTGCGCCGCCGCGCTCGTGTTCGTCTACCACGTCGAAGGCTTCAAGCGAACTCAGGACTGGATCTCGCCGCTCGGAGACTATCTGGCCCCGCGCCTCGCAGGTCGGGAGGGCGTGCGCCTCTTCTTCGTGCTGAGCGGCTTCTTGATCACGTACCTACTGCTGATCGAGCATCGGGCCACGTCGAGAATCAATATCCCACGCTTCTATCTACGCCGCGTTCTGCGGATCTGGCCACTCTACTACTTGATCGTCGCCTTGAGTTTCTTTGTGCTGCCGCACGTAATTCATTTCTCCAACTACAATGAGCTGCTCAAACCAGACTTTGGAAAGAAGCTGCTCCTGTATCTGGCGCTCCTTCCCAATCTGACGTTGTACTGGTATCCGGCGGTGCTCTATGCCTCGCAAGCGTGGTCCATAGGCATCGAGGAGCAGTTCTACCTGCTGTGGCCCTGGTTCCTGCGCGCCATCGCGCGCCGGCCCTTCGTGCCGCTCCTCGGCGTAGTGCTGGGAAAGATCATGGTCGACTGGATCGCCGCCACGTGGTTTCAGGATTGGCGGTTGCTCAACGGGTATCTGGACGATTTCGAGATCGAAGGGATGGCGCTCGGCGGGCTTACTTCGTTGGTGTTGCTCCGACCGCGCGGCGCGCCTCTCTGGCTCCAGCATCCGGCGGTCAGAGTCGCGAACTATGCACTCCTGGGCGCCGCGCTTCATTACAAGCTGGCGATCCCGCACTCGCGACTGTTGATCGAAGCGGCGTGCGCGTGGCTGATCCTGCAGACCGCATCGGCGACGCGCCGCAATCGGCTCCTCGACCATGGGTGGATCAAGTACCTGGGCCGGATCTCGTACGGCATCTACATGTTTCACTCGCTCGGCATTGTGTTGGCGTTGCTCGCCGTCGGAGCGCTTGCGAACCGCTCCGCGCTGGCCAACCCGCTCGTATATGCAGGGAGCGCGCTTTTCAGCGTCGCCCTTGCCGTGTGCTCTTATGAAGGGATGGAACGCCGCTTCATCCGGCTCAAACGCGGCGTGAACTGAATTGAGTGAGCCCGGACAGATTCGAACTGTCGACCAACGGCTTAAAAGGCCGCTGCTCTACCGGCTGAGCTACGGGCCCGGAGCGCAACTCGATAGCACGCAGCGACGGCGATCGTCAACGCGTTCTTGACTTCGCGCGGCGGCTGAGGCACATCCATGCGGCAACTCGACCCGGTCGTCCAGCTGGCCTAGGACACCGGCCTTTCACGTCGGTAACACGGGTTCAAATCCCGTCCGGGTCGCCGCCGATCAACTCCCGCAGCACGGAACCTCCGCTGATTCGAGTCTCCGCTTCCGCCGCGCCGTTCTCGTCGGTGAGCGGGGTGCGGCAATATGTCGCATGGGCGCGCCGGGCGGTGGTGGTAGGATGCGCTGGCGGGGGGATTTCGAGGGCCGGGGGCCCGACGGAGTCACCATGCGCGATCGGCAGGAACGCGGGAGTGCGCAGCCCGAGGGTGAAGCGAGCGTAGAGTCGGCACCCGGCTCGTCGCTGCGGGAGCTGGCGCAGCGGCGGCGCGCGATCCAGCGCAAGGCGGCGGGCACGCCGGAATCGCAGCGGGCGGCGGCGACTCCGAAGGCGGCGGGCTCCGGACAGCCGCTGCCGGCGCCGGTGCAGCAAAAGATGGAGCGCTCGTTCGGCGCCGATTTCTCGACGGTGCGCGTGCACCAGGGCCCGCAGGCGGAGGCGATGGGCGCCGAGGCGTACACCGAGGGCGAGCAGATCCATTTTCGCGCCGGCCGCTACGATCCGGCGAGCGCGTCGGGACAAGAGGTGCTCGGCCACGAGCTGAGCCACGTCGTCCAGCAGCGCGCCGGGCGAGTCGCGGTGCCGCAGGGCAAAGGCGCGCCGGTGAACGCCGACGCGGCGCTCGAATCCGAAGCCGACGCGCAAGGCGCGCGCGCCGCGCGTGGCGAGCCGGCCGGCGCCGCCGCCGGCGCCGCCGCCGCTTCGTCGACGGAGACCAGGCCCATCCAGCGCCTGATCATGAAGATGGGCAATCCGATCAGCGGCGACCTCGACAAGATCGGACAGAAGGTGCAGCCGGACAATCCGCTGACCTTCCAGGGCGGCGTCGGCTCGTACGACATCCGCGCCCAGCATGAAACCGATCAAGAGGTGGCCGCGCTGCAGAAGGACCACGCCGAACAAGCCGTCGACTGGTGGACCGGCGGCTCCAAGCAGCTCACGGACGAGAACTTCATCGTCGGGCATTCGCAGGGCATGGCGGTCGGCGGCGTGGTGCCGGTGGATCTGGCGAAGGGCCTGGTCGCGCGCGGGATCAAACCGGGCATGTCGGTGCGGCTGGTCGCGTGCTCGACGGCCAAGAACGCCGACGAGGGACTGGCCAAGACGCTGCTCGAGATCTTGAAGACGCAGCACAACATCTCGAACATCACGATCAAGGGTTGCGCCGGCCTCGTCACCAAGACGCCCGAAGCGAGCGGCGTGTTCCGCGACTATCCGGCCGAGGTGACCGCAGACGCCAACCGCGCCGACGACGAGATCGACTGCAAGTTCATCGAGCGCATCTTCGAGGCGTTGATCGGCGGGCTGAAGCAGATCGCCGCGCCCGAGATGTACGGCGCCTACGCGACGATGCTCGACAAGCTCAGCGACACGCCGCTCTACACCGGTCTGCTCACGACGCAGAAATTCGCCGAGCTGCTCAAGCCGGGCAAGGACGGCGCCAAGCGGCTGGCCAAAAACACCGGCGCCGGCACCGACGCGAAGGCGATCGAGGACGCGCTCACCCAGCTGCGCGACCTCACCAAAGATTGGAAGAACAACCTGCAGAAGCTGGTGAACCTGCTACCTCAGGCCAAGGGGCTGCCGCCGGCGGTGATGAGCGCGATCCAGGACGCGTACGCCGCGCAGGTCGACAGCGCCAAGAAAGCCGAAGACGCGCGCGCCAAGGGCGTGCACGAAAAAGGTAAGAGCCTGCTCGTCAAGCCCGGCAACATCAAGTACACCTCGCCGCCGCCGACGGAGAACAAGGACGAGCACGTGACGTAACCGCGGCGATCGTCGCGCTCATTGATAGCGAAACGCTCGCCGCCGACAGCACGCCGGCGGCGAGCGCTTCGGTGGAACGATCAGAACGGGCGCTGCTGCAGGTTCACGAACGGCGACGCGCCGAACTGCTGGTGCTGCCACGGCACGCCGTACTGCTGCGCGCCGTACTGCTGCGCGCCGAACTGCTGCGGTACGCCGTACTGCTGCGGCTGCTGCCACGGCGCGCCGAACTGCTGCGGTACGCCCGGCAGACCGACGCCGCCGCCGACCTGCGACAGAATGTGGCGCAGCGCGTGCGCGTGACCCTGCACGTACGCCTGCGTCAGCGGATCGGCCTGCCACGGATTGCCGAACCCGAGCTGCGGGACGCCGAGCTGCGAATACGGATTCTGCAGCTGCGACAGCACGCCGAGCTGGGGCACGACGCGGCGGATCGCCTCCATCGTCATCGTGATCGCGTCATTCAGTCGCTGAAGCTCCTGCACGTTGACCTGCTGCTGTTCCATCATGGGTCGCGCTCCTTGAAGGGGGTTGGACTACCGGCTCACGCCTTCGCCACCGACTGCATCGGCAGCTTGGCGAGGTGAATGCGGACCACGCCGTTCTCGACGTCGATGCGCGGCGCGCCGCTCGCCGCTTCCGGCGGCAGCAGCAGCGAGCGGCGGAACGGCCCGCGCGGAATCTCGGCGTGACGGTAGCCGTGCCCGTCGGTGCTCGGGCCGCGGCGCACGCCCGACACCTCGAGCATCGCGTCGCGCAGCTCGACGTGCACGTCGTCGCGCGCCACGCCGGGCAGCGCGA
Organism: Polyangia bacterium; assembly: GCA_035652295.1. Lineage (GTDB taxonomy): Bacteria > Myxococcota_A > Polyangia > Palsa-1104 > Palsa-1104 > DASREC01. The sequence continues at coordinate 14,906 of DASREC010000384.1, read as the reverse complement.
TCTCGACGAGGAACTCCTTGTCGCTCTCGATCACGTCGGCGAGCGGCGCGAACGCGAACGGCGGCAGCCGCTCGGCCAGGCCGGGGACGAAGCGCGCCACCGACTCCAGCTCGGCGAAGCGGCGCGCCACCACCTCGGCGAGATCCGCGCCCGCCGGCGCGTTACCGCGGCGCTCGACGGTGGGCAGCTCGGCGCCGGTGGCCGCGCGAAAGATGGCGCGAACTTGATCGTGCATCAGCTCGAAAGTTTGTCTGTGCATGTGGGGTCTCCGGGATTGGCGCCGGTTCTAGACGCCCCACGCGATCCGTCACCTCCAGTCACCGCGGTAATTCGCGATCAGGAAACCCGCTCCGTCTTGCCCGTGGCCGTAGCCGTAGCCGTAGCCGTAGCCGTAGCCGTAGCCGATCTCGCGCTACTTCGTCATGCGCTAGAGCGCGAGCGCGCGGGCGACGTAATCGAGGCGGTCGTGCCCCCAGAAGAGCTCGTCGCCTACGAAGAAGGTCGGGACGCCGAAGACGCCGCGCGCTTCGGCGGCGGCGGTCTCGCGCTTGAGGCGATCTTTGATCTCGGCGGAGTCGATCGCGGCGGCGAACGCGTCCGCGTCCTCGCCCGACTCGGCGGCGATCTCGATCACCACCTCCTTGCGCGAGACGTCGCGGCCGTCGCGCCACGCGGCGTGAAACATTCTTTGGTGATATTCGGCAAAACCGTCGCGCTCGATCATCCAAAGCGCGCCGCGCACGGCATATAAACCATTGACGGGAAAATTCGGCGGGATGGTCACCGCGATCTGCTCGTGCTCGGCGCAGCGACGGAGATCGCGCGCGATGTACTGCAGCTTGGCCGCGTTATAAGGCATTCCTTTCGAGAACGTTTCCAATCCGCGCAAATAGATCGGCCGATATTCGATTGCAATGTCGGGTAATCGACGCGGCAATAACTCGGACGCGAGATAGGACCACGGGCTGGCGTAGTCGAACAGGAACGCGACGCGCTTCACGGCGGCGGGAGATAGCACAGCCCCTCCTGACAGGTCTGGCCCGACGGGCAGCTCCCCGCGATCGGGAGCTCGGCGCCGGTGCTCACGTCGATGTAATGCGTGCCGCTGTCGCACGCCACGATCTGCGCCAGCTCCGGCTGATACGCCGGCAGCGTGCGCGAGTCGACGTTCTCGTCGACGCACGCGCCCTCGACGCAGCCCTTGCCCGCCGGGCACGAATGGTTGATGCACGCCTGCACCAGCGCCATGCGCAGAAACAGCGTCTTGCCTTCGAGCAGCGTGACGTTCACCGTGCGCGTCACCACCGGCGTGATCGACGTGCGAAAGCCCGACAGCACGATGGTGATCGCCGTCGAGCCGCCCGACGGCGAATAGAGGCCGTAGGTGCCGGGCAGCTCGAGCGGCGCGTTGGCCATCGGCCAGCCGCGGCGATCCACCGGCACGCCGTCGCGATCGGCGTCGAGGCCGATCGACATCAGCGAGCCCGGCACCGGCAGATCGGTCAGGATGCCGACGACGATCTCGGTGCGCGGCTGGCACGCGCCGGCCGAGAGCGCGGCCGCGAGCGCGACCGCGTGCGCAACCGTGCTCGCGCGGCTCACGGGAACGTCGCGGTCTGGATCAGGTTGCCGCTCATATCGAGCATCCACACCTGGTGGCCGCTCGCCGCCGCCGCGAGATGCTGGAACGGCGCCACCGTCGCGCCGCAGCCGGAGCCGTCGGAGAACGACGCGCCCTCGAAGATGAGCGGCTCCTGCGCGCCGTTCGCGATCGTCACGCGCACGAGGCCGCTCGCGTCGGTGTAGAGGTGGCCCTGCGCGTCGGCGGCGAGCGCCACGCTACCGAGGCCGACCAGCGTCGACGTCGTGCCGTTCGGCGCGATCTGCCGGATGGCGCTCGCGCCGTTGTCGGCGACGTACACGTTCTTCGAGAGCGGATCCCACGCGAGGTCGACCAGCGTGCCGAACGTGGCCTGTCCGTTGCGCCCGCCGGTGCCGTTGGTGGTGCCGGGCGTGCCGGTGCCGGCGAGCGTGGCGACGGTGCCGACCTGCGTGACGGTGCGAATGGCGAAGTTGCCCGAGTCGGCGACGTAGAGCACGCCGTTCGAGTCGACGTCGACGGCCACCGGCTGGTTGAACGTCGCCACGTCGTTCGCGCCGTCGGTGAAGCCCATCGAGCCGTTGCCGGCGAGCGGATTGGCGGTGAAGCCGCCGGCCGCGACGTTGGGCGTGAGGATGAGGACCTGGTTGGCGGTGAAGTCGACGGCGTAGAGATTCCCCGCGCCGTCGGCGGCGAGATCGGAGACGTTGACGAGCGAGAAGCCGGCGATCGGCTCGAGCTGCATGGCGCCGCTCACCGTGTCGAGCTGCACGAGCTGGCCGCCGGTGTTGAGCACGTAGAGGAAGCGCGCGCCGTCCCACGCCAGCGTGTGCGGTTGCGAGAAGCCGGCGCCGCCGTCGGGGGTGGCCGCCTGCCCGACCGACGCGAGCGTGACGTTGCCGCACGCCAGCAGATCGCCGGCGGGCAGCATGTCGATCGACATCAGCAGATCGGCGCCGGCGAGATCACCCGAGCCGCCGTCGCTTCCGCTCGGGAGCCCGGGGTGCAGCACCGCACCGTCGGAGCCGACGGCGAACACGTCGCTCGGCGCGTCGCCCCACACGCCGGCGAGGTGCGCGGGGATGTCGCCGTACTCGGCGATGAACGGCAGGTTGCGGCCGCCGTGGTAGATGGCGCCGTTCGCGCCGACGACGAACACGTCGGAGCCGAAGCCGAACACGTTCGAGAGCCCGTTCGAGTTGCCGGCGAGATCGATGCTGGTGAGCTTGACGCCGTCGGTGGTCGAGACGAGCGCGCCCGACGACGCGGCGAAGTACGTGATCGCGCCGTCGGTGAACACGCCGTTGAACGTCTCGGTGGTCGCCGGGCCGGGCGCGTAGCTCGAGCCGTCGTAGTGCAGGATCGTGGCGCGGCCGGCGATCCAGACGTTGGTCGGGCTCGAGCCGAAGACGCCGCGCAGCTCGGCGGCGGCGGGTGCTTTCAGATCGAGCTGCCACGTCATGCCGCCGTCGAGCGAGCGCTCGACCACCGCGTGGCCCTGCGATCCACCGACGGCGATCACCACCGGGCCCGACGCCCACACCGCGCGCAGATCTTCGATCGTATCGGTCTTGGCGCGCGTCCACTGCCCTGTCGAGGCGCTGCGCACCAGCACCACGCCGCCCGCGCCGACGGCGAACACGTCGCCCGCGTTGTCGGCCGCGACGCCGAAGAGATCGGTGGTCACGCCCGAGACCTCTTGCACCCACGCCGACGCGGTGGTGATCGAGCCGGGCGCGAGCCGCAAGATGGTGCCGTGCGCGCCGACCGCGATGATCGTCGGCGGGCTGCCGAAGCCGGTCACCGCGTTCAAGGCCGCCGTCGTCGGCGTCGGCACCAGGTGCCACGTCGGCATTCCGCCGCCCGGCACCTTCGGCGGATTCAGGCACACGCCCTCGCGGCAATACTGTCCCGCGCCGCAGTCGCCCGTCGGCACGAGCTGCGCGTGCGTGCCGGTGTTGACGAAGATCGTGCCGCTGTCACACTCGACGGTGGTGATCAGCTCGGCGCGGAACTTCGGCAGCGTCACCGGATCGATGCGGCTGTCGACGCAGCGCCCCTCGAGGCACGTCTGGTTTTGATCGAGCTTGCAGTCGGTGTTGTCGCGGCAGCCGGCGACCAGCGACTCGCGCAAGAACAGCGTCTGCTCGCTGATCAGGTTGAGCACCGAGTGGTGCGTCACGCGCGCCGGCGTATCGACGCCGCCCTTGAAGCCGGCGACCTCGATGGCGACGCGCGGCTCCGAGCCGTCCTCCGAGTAGAGGCCGAACGAGCCGGGCAGGATGAACTCGGTGTTGGGCGTGCCGGGGATCGACCAGTCGCGCTCGATGAGCGTCTTGCCGTTGTCGGAGTTGGTGACGGTGAGCTTGACGGTGTCGAGCAGATCGGGCGCGAGCAGATCGGTGATCACGCCGAGCACGATCTCGGTGCGCGCTTTACAGCCGCACGCGAGCAGCGCCGCGACGAAAAGCAGGCGGCGCATCAGTTCACCTTCCCGGCGCCGGGATTGAGCGTGCCGGCGATCGGCCCTTCGCGCGAGGTGAGCCCGACGCCGAGCCCGACCGCCGCGCCCGCGACGACCACCGCGAGCGGCGTCCAGAAGTACCACTTCTCGTAGACGTGCGACGTGCGCGACAGCGTGGCGTCGACGGAGCGCGCGGTGCCGGCGGTGATCACCAGCTCGCTCACGTACGGGTTGTATTTCGGCGCGGTGATCTCGAGCTGGTGCCCGCCCGACGGCAGCTCGACGTCGACCGGCGCGAAGCCGTAGCCCTTTCCGTCGATGCGCACCAGCGCCTGCGGGCGCGACGCGCTGATGTGCACTTTGCCGGTCTTCGGGATCAGCGCCAGCTTGAAGCTGAGCTGAAGCGGCACGCCAGCGGTGACGAGCAGCTCGCGCTTCTGCGGCTTGTAGCCTTCGAGCGAGACCTCGATGGTGTGATTACCGGCGGCGATGCCCTGCACCGCGAGCGGCGCCTGGCCGAGCGTGCGCCCGTCGACGGCGACGCTGGCGCCCGGCGGATCGATCGTCAGCGTGACGTCGGCGAGCAGCGCCTTCATCTCGGCGATCACGCCCTCGGCCGCCTTGCGCTGCTCGGGCGCGATCTTCGTCTCCTCCTTCAAATAGCGCGTCAGCGAGTCGATCGCTTCGGTGTAGCGGAACAGCGCCTTCTCGGTGAGGCCGATGTTGTAGAGCACGGCGGGCGCGGGGCGCGTCTTGTACGCGGCTTCGAACTCGGCGAGCGCGGCGGAATAATTTCCGTCGTTGTAGAGCGCGACCGCTTGCTGGAAGTGGCGCTTGGCCTCGGCGACCGCGGGATCATCCGGCGCGGGCGCGGGCGCTGCCGCGGCCGGCTTCGCGGGCGCGGCGGCCGGTTTCTCGACGGGCGCGGACTTCTCCGACGCGGGCTTCTTTTTCGGCGCCGCCTGCGCGACGCCGGCGACGAGGAGCGTGAGGACGAGCGCGATCCGCCGCATGGTTGGCTCCTGGCTTATTGAGGATAGTTGGTAATCAGCGGTGGCTTGGTGCCTTTGTAGACCGGCGTCTTGTCGTCGGGCTGCGGTTGCGGCTGCGGTTGCGGCTGCGGCGCGGGCCTCGGCGGTTTGCGATCGGTCGAGCCCGAGCCGCGCGCGAGCTTGACCTCGATCGCGCGATCCGCGTCGAACGTCACCCACTGCCCTTCGGTGCGATAACCCGGCGCGCTCACCACCAGGTGGTGGCGCACGTCGCCGCGCTGAAAGCTTCCGTCGAACGGCGTCGTCAATTTCGTGTCGTCGAGCAGCACGGTCGCGCTCGCGGGCGCCACCGAGATCTTCACGCGCGCGGTCTGCGGCGCCGTCGGCGGCGGCACGGGCGCCGGCGGAGTCGGCTGCGGCGCCGGCGCGTTCGCCGTCGGCAAATTCGGCGCCGGCAAATTCGCGGCCGGCGGATTCGGCGTGCTCGCGGTCGGCGGATTCGGCGCAGGCGCGGGAACGTCGGTCGCGCCCGCGCCGCGATAGTGCACGACCGCGAACGCCGCCACCGCCGCCGCCGCCAGCAAGCTCGCCACGCCGATGATCGCCCCCGGCCGCTTGCGGCTCACCGTGGACGACACCGCCTCCGCCGCCGCGTTGCCCAGCGTGTCCTGATTATTTTGCGGCGCAGCATTCCCCGGCAGCGTCGGCCGCTCCGCCGCCACCGCGTGCTTGCCGGTCAGCACGCCGTCGAGCGCCTCGAGCAGCGCGTCCACCGTCTGAAACCGCTGCTCCGGATTCTTCTCCAGCGCCTTGAGCACCGCGCGCTCGACCGGCTGCGGGATCTCCGCGCGCAGCTCGCGCAGCGGCCGCGGCGCCACCGTCATGTGCTGGAGCAGGAGCTCGCCCAGCCCCTCGGCGCGAAACGGCAGCTCGCCGGTCAGCATTTGATAGAGCAGCACGCCGAGCGCGTAGATGTCCGTGCGGTGATCGACCACCGCGCCGCGGCACTGCTCGGGCGACATGTACGAAGGCGTGCCGATCAGCGAGCCGGTCTTGGTCTTGACGTCGGGCCCCGCCGCCGTCTCCGGCTGCATCAGCTTGGCGATCCCGAAGTCGAGCACCTTGACGAAGTCGGGATCCTCGTTGCGCGTGACCAGGAAGATGTTGTCGGGTTTGAGATCGCGGTGGACGATGCCGCTCGCGTGCGCCGCCGCCAGCGCGCGCCCGATGCCGCGCGCCACGTGCACCGCGCGCGCGACGCCGAACGCGCCCTGCGCGAGCGACGCCGACAGGCTCTTGCCGTCGAGCCACTCCATGATGATGTAGCTGCCCGAGTCGGCCAATTCGCCGAAGTCGATGATGTCGATGATGTGATCGTTGTGAATCTCGTTGGCCGCCTTGGCTTCGTTGAAGAAGCGCGCGACCACCTGCGGGTTCTTCGAGTACTCGGGGAGCAGCACCTTGATCGCGACCAATCGGTGAATGCGCGGATGCTCGGCCAGGTACACCGCGCCCATCCCGCCTTCTCCGATCTTCTCCTTGACGACGTAGTTTCCGACGGTGCGACCGATCACGACTTTGAGATCCCCGTCCGAGAAGCTTACCCGCTAAAGCGGTCGTTTGCACTTTGGATCGGCGATCTCGACGCGCCGGTTCTTCATGCGGCCTTCATCGGTGTTGTTATCGGCGACGGGCATCGTTTTGCCGTAGCCTTTGGCCGTCATCCGTCCCGCCGCGACGCCATGTCGCGTCAGCCAGGTCATGACCGCGCTCGCCCGCGCGTCGGAGAGCTTTTGATTGTACTCATCGCCGCCGACGTTGTCGGTGTGGCCCTGGACTTCGATCTTCAGCGACGAGCTCGCCGCCATCAGCGCGGCCACCTGCGCGAGCGGACCATCCGACGCCGACTGCAACGTCGCTTTGTTGAAGTCGAACAGCACGCCGTACAGCGCCACATGACATTGCTTCGCGAGGCCGACCTTCATCTGATCGGGCGCGGCTTCTTTGCCGACGCGAATGCTGTACTCCGAGCCGTGACAGAGCAGATAGGCCCAGATGTTGCGCCCGTGCTTGCCGTAGTGAGCGACGATGACTTCGCTGTTGGGCGTTTCTTGCTCGAGGGACCAACCCGCTTTCAGCAAGGCCTCGCGATACACCCTGGCAAACAAAACTCTCGATAGACCGGTCAATGAGTACCCGCGCTCCATCGAGCCGTTGGCGACGAGCTCATCCTGCTTTGCGCCCTTGGGCGTCAACCGCAGCGGCGTCACGGATTCGCTGCCGCCTTTGTTCTCCGATCCTGGAAGCGGCGCCAGGTACGGGAAATCCTCTTTTTGCGGATCGATCTTCTCGGGAGTGGACGCCGGCTCCCTCAACGTCAGCGAGATGGGTGGCGGCACGACCTCGATGACGTTCGCGTAAAACCCGGTCGCGGGATTATCCGTGCCGGCGTTTGCCCACGCCTCGACTCCGTTCTGTTTGTAGTGCAGGACGATCAGCATTCCGCCGTTGGGATTCTCGGAAACGATTTCCCATCCCGCTTTCAGCACGTAGGGTTTTACGGAAGCCCATAGCGCGGGACGATCACCAAACTTGAACCCGGGAACCGGCACCGACAGCTTCCAGTGGTGGCCATACTTCTGCACCTGGTTTTCCCCATACGCGGGGATCGTCTCCACGCCCCAGGATTCGTAGGCGTCGTCATGATGAATCGCGCCCCAATGAGTCATGAACGCGGCCTCGGGCGGGTAATCCGGCGACTGTCCCCAGCAAGGAATCGAAAGCACGAGCGCCGCGAGGACCATCCCAATTCGAGCAATGGAAATGGACATGCGCGCATTCTATTTGGCACCCGGGCAATTTCAACTCGCCCCCGTGTAAGATGCGGTCCATGCGCAAAGCTTGTTGGCTCTTGCTCCTCGTCGGTTGCAACTCCGGATCGCCGCCGCCGCCCGAGGCCGCGCCCGGCTGCAATCCGATCGTCGGCGACGACTGTTTGACGCCGTACCCGTCGACGTTTCACGAGGCGGACGACTCGACGACCGCGACCGGCGTGCGCGTGGCGCTCGGTCCGATGGCGCTGCCGGTGTCGAACATGGGCACCGTGCTCAAGCCCGATCGTTTGAATCAAAAGGACGGCTTTTCGCCCGCGATGCCGCTGCTCGTTTATTTCAAAGCCGGCGTCGACGCCACGCAATTGCCGACAGTGGACATGCTCGATCAATCGGTGATGCCGACGTCGGCCGTGCAGATCCTCAATTACTCGACGGGCGAGCGCGTGCCGGTGATGGCCGAGCTCGACTCGAACGCGGCGGCGGGCGATCGCCAGGCGCTGCTCATTCACCCGATGGTGCGGCTGGCGCCGGCGACGCGCTACGTGATCGCGCTGGTCGGTCTGCGCGACGCGAGCGGCAAGCCGATCGCGCCGGCGCCGTTCGTGGCGCTGCGCGATCGCACGACGCTGTCGAAGTCGCTCCAGCCGCTGGCGGCGCGCTTCGAGGAGATCTTCGCCGCGCTCGACAAGGCGGGCGTCAAGCGCGCGTCGCTCTCGACGGCGTGGGACGTGGTGACCGCGAGCGACGCGACCGCCACCGGCCATCTCACCGCCATGCGCGACACCGCGCTCGGCATGGTGGGCTCGCTCAATTACACCATCACCGGCATGACCGACACGCCGAACGACGCGCACCTCCTGCGCGAGATCCTGATCGACTTCGACGTGCCGTCGTTCCTCGCCGACGACACCGGCCACTCGTTCATGAACTTCGGCCCCGACGGCCAGCCGAAGCTGCGCGCGGTGTCGAAGGCGTCGATGGTGATTCACATCCCGCAGTGCGCCAAGACCGCGACCAAACCGCTGCCGGTGGTCACCTTCGGCCACGGCCTGTTCGGCGACGCCAAGAGCGCGCTCGCGGGCACCGACCTCACGACCATCGCCGACACCATCTGCGCCGTGTACATCGGCACCGACTGGATCGGCCTGTCGTCGAGCGATCTCTCGACCATTGGAAATTTTCTCGCCAGCGATCTCAACAACGTCTACATCGTGACCGATCGCTTGCAGCAGGCGCAGGTGAACGCGATGGTGATGACGCGCCTCGTGCTCACCAAGATCAAAAACGATCCGGCGATGGCGCTCAACGGCACCGCGGTCACCGACGGGAGCGAAGCCTACTACCACGGCATCTCGCTCGGCGGCATCGAGGGCGGGACGTTCATGGGGCTGTCGCCCGACGTGGTGCGCGGCGCGCTCAACGTGCCCGGCTGCGAATGGACGCTGCTCATTTATCGCTCGGCCGATTTCAACGCGCTCAAGCCGCTGCTCAACGGCTCGTATCCCGATCCGCTCGATCAGCAGCTCGTGATCGCGTCGTCGCAGGGCGAGTGGGACTACACCGATCCGGCGACGTTCGCGCCGCACCTGATCAACGATCCGCTGCCGAGCACGCCGAAGAAACACATCCTGGTGCAGGAGTCGATCGGCGACGCGGAGGTGTCGAACGTCGCGACGCGCGTGCTGGTGCGGACCATCGGCTTGCCGGGGATGGATCTCGAGACGCCGGTCTACGGCGTCGTCGAGATGCCGGCGCCGCTCGACTCGGCGTACACGCAGTGGGACTCGCACCCGTCCAAGCTGCCGCCGGCGGGCAACACGTCGCTCAACGTCGACAACGGCGCGCACACGGCGGTGTACAAGCGGCCCGAGGCGACGGCGCAGGTGAAGGCGTTCTTCACGCCGACGGGACAGGTGACGCAGACCTGCTCCGGGCCGTGCAGCTTCCAGCAATAGCGACGAACGCGAGCAGCGCGAGCGAGATCCACTGCGCGGTGCTCAAGCCGAAGTAGACGCCGCGCGCTTCGTCGCCGCGCAGGAGCTCGACGGCGAAACGGCCGGCGGCGTAGAGCGCGAGCCACGCGAGGAAGACGCGGCCGTCGCGGCGTCGCGCGCGCCGCAAGAGCGCCCACGCGATCGCGGCGGAGGCGAGGCCGACCGCGGCTTCGTACAGCTCCGTCGGGTGAACCGGCAGGCTGCGCGCGCCCGACTGGATCCAGCCGCGCCGCGCGTGATCGATCGCGGCCAGGCTGCCGGGCGGAAAGCGCACGCCGAGCGGCGACGCGGTGACGCGGCCGTAGTCGCAGCCGGCGAGGAAGCAGCCGGTGCGCACGGCGGCGAACACCAGGCCGGTGCCGGCGGCGGCGCGATCGAAGAAGGCGCCGATCGATTCACGGTGCGCGTGCAGGTAGATCGTCGCGCCGATCATCGCGCACAAGAGACCGCCGTATGCCGCGCGGCCGGCGCCGGCGAGCGGGCCGAGCGAGCGCGCCGCGATCGCCGCCGGCACGCGGCGCAGCGCCTCGACGAGATAGCCGCCGGCGAGCGCGGCGAGGTACGCGATCGCGGCGGCGCGGAGTTGGTGCGAGCGCTCGGCGCCGTCGGCGCGCGCGCGGCGCAGCGCGAAGGCGGTGGCGGCGATCGTCGAGAGCGCGACCAGCGCGAAATAGTCCGGGACCAACCAGCCGGGTAGACGGTGCGCGATCAGCCATTCGACGGCGATCGGCCTCATGCGCGCCGGCCCGCGGCGAGCAGGTACGCGAGCGGGAGCAGCAGCCACAGGAGCGTCGCGGCTTCGCGGCCGCGGCGGCGCGGGCACGATCGCTCGGCGCGCGCGGCGCCCGAGCAGTTGCAGTCGGAGCCGCTCGAGTCGCACGAATTCGAGTCGCACGAGCTGTCGCTCGAATTCGAGTCGCACGAGCTGTTGTCGCTCGACGAGGAGCCGCACGAGTCGGAGCTGCTCGACGACGCGCAGCCCTCGCCGGTGGCGGCGCTGGTGGCGCAGGCTTCGCCGCAGCCGTCGTTGCAGCCGTCGTCGCAGGTGCGCGGGCTCGACGGATCGGGCGCCGGCGCGGGAGCGGGCGCGCCGCCGCTCGCGCCGAGATCGATCGTGCCGCCCGGCGTGTCGCCGGCGGATTCGCGCGCGCCCGGCGGCAGCAGCGACGCGCCGGATGAAACGCGCGGCGCTTGCACGCGCGTGGCCGCGGCGCGAATCGGCGCGCGCTCGACGGGAAACGGCGCGCCGCCGTCGGCATCGTCGAGCGCCGAGAGCGCGACGAGCCACGCGGCGTTGACGTAGACCGTGTCGCCGACGGCGACCGCGGCCGCGGGCCAGCCGACCACGCGCTCGAACCGCGTGGCGCCCGAGGCGCGGGCGAGCGCGCGCACGATCGGCGCCGCGCGCGTGGCGAGGGCGCGCCGCTCCAGCTCGCGCGTCGCGAACGCGGAGGCGGGAAGCTCGAGCGGCTCGGCGTCGAGCTCCGAGTCGGCGAGCGGTGCGACGTGCAGCGCGTGCGGCGAGGCGCCGAGCGCGCCGACGATCAGCGCGTCGCGACGCTCGGCCGCGCGCGCGCCGTCGAGCGCACGCACCAACTCGGCCGCGCTCGTCGCATCGGACGCGCGCGTTGCATCACCAGCGCGCGTCGCATCGGACGCGTGCGTTGCATCAGCAGCGCGCGTCGCGTCGGCGGCGTGCGTCGACGGCGGCTCGGGCCGAACCCGCGCGTCCTCGAAGCGCGCGGCCAACCGCCGTCGCGCGTCGTCGGGCAGCGCCGCGATCGCCTGCGGATCCGCGCCCAGCGCCTCGCGCAGCGGCCACTCATCGAACGGCGCCGCCGCCTCGCATCCGCCGACTCCGAGAGCGCAGACCACCACGGTGAGCGCGCGAATACAGCACCTCGCTCCCCATGGGACACGCGACCCGCACACGCGGATGTCTACCGACGAGCCGCGGCGTGACACCCCTCACTCGCATCGAGCGACATTGCCGAGTTGAATGCTTTCAGAGTTGAAACGCCAAGACGCCAAGACGCCAGCACGGAAAAATTATTAATTTCTGAACTGGCGTCGTGGCGTCTTGGCGTTTCAATCCTCCGCAGATCGACCGCTCAGGTTTCTTTTTTCTTGAGGGCGGTGCCGGCGGCGGCGAAGAGGGTGAGCAGCGTGCCGCCGATCAGGAGGCCGTAGTAGAGGTGGCTCACGAACGCCGGCAGATTGGCGAACGCGCTGGTGCGGAAGGTGACGTAGAACAGGATGCCGCCGAGCGCGAGGCCGGTGAGCCCGACGCGCCAGAACAGCGCCACGCCGCCCGGCCGCGGATCGCCGCGCGACAGCAGCCCGAACAGCGTCGTGAAGATGACGATCGCAGGCAGGACGATCTCGAGAAACGTCTGCATTGGGCCCCCTCAGCGCGGTTTGCGCCGCAGCAGTCGCAGCGCGAGCACCGCCCCTATCATTAATATCGCCGCGGTGCCGGCCCCCTCGGCCAGCCGCCCCGGTCCCGAGCACGACAGCCCGCGGTTCGAGCCGCCCGCGACCAGCACCGGCCCCTGCGCCGAGAGCTGCTGCGGAACCAGCGAGCGCACGTGCGTGCCGTTCAAGTTGCCGATCATGATGCCGCCGCCGGTCGCGGTGCCGCCGTCGCCGGGCGGCGCGCCTTGCGTCCACGTGAGTTGGCGGCCGCCGGCGATCCAGCGCGGGCCCACGTCGTCGAGCACCGGATCGGAGCCGGCGTACACCGTCGGCGTCAGCGTCCCGTCGACGGTGAGCAGCAGGATGTCGTGCTGCGGATTGGGCCCGCTCTGCCCCGCCGTCGACGACATGGCGATGGTCTTGCCGTCGGGCGCGAGGGTGAAGTCCCACGCGTCGCCGCCCGGCAATTGCGAGGCGAGGCGTGTGGCGGTGGTGGTCGAGCAGCTGTTCGCCGCCATCTTGTACAAGTTGATCGAGCCGGCGGGCGACGCGAACTTCGAGCGCACGCCGCCGGCGATCACCAGCGTCGTGCCGGCCAGCTCGAACTGGTTGATCACCTGCAGCACGGTCGCGTCGGTGGCGGCGTTCGGGCAGTCGAGCAGCGTCGCGCGCCCGGCGCCGTCGCCCGCCGCGTCGGCGTCGGCGGCCGAGTAGATCGCGAGGTGGGGCGTCGAATTCGCCGACGTGTCCTCGGCCCACGCCACGTGCGTCGCGTCGAGCCACAGCGGCGCGGCGCCGGGGATCTTGGCGCTCGTGCGCACGACGTGGCGCGCGGTGCCGTCGCGCGCGACAGTGACCAGCCGATCGGGCGCGCCGCGATCGATGTAGACGAGACGCGAGCCGTCGGCCGAGAAGCGCGGCTCGACGTGCTCCTTGCCGTTGGCGTCGTCGAGGCGCACCGGCGGTCTGGCGTTGCAGTCGCTCTGATCGTCGGCGAGCCACAAGCGGAAATCGCTCGCGCCGCCCGCCGGCACCACTTGCTCGAACGCCAGCGACGCGCCGCCGCCCGTCGGCGCATCGAACACGCGCATGGTGAAGAAGCCGGGGATCTCGAGCACGTTCAGCAGATAGCCGGCGCTGCCCGCGTCGGGCACCGGCGCGCTCACCGCGCAGTCGATCGCGCGCGCGCCCGTGCCGTCGGAGCGCACCACGCCGACGGCGAACGTGTCGGTGCTCGCGGTGAAGTTGCCTTGATAATAGAACAGCGGCAGCGTCGGCACGGTCACGGTCGCGGTGGCGACGCCGTTGACGCCGCCGTTTGGGATACCGGACTCCGTGACAGTGAGCTGCACTTTGTAGTCGCCGCCGAGATCGGGATCGAACGACGGTGCCGGCCCGGTCGCCGACGACAGCGACGCGTCGGTGACCGTGCTCGCGGGCGGCACTTGCAGAAAGTGCCACGCGTAGCCGAGTGAAGAGGTATATCCGTGCGAGCCAGTGGCATCCAGCCGCGTGGCGAAACCGACCAAGTCAGGTGTCGCCGAGATCACCGCCGTCGGCGGGGCGAACCCGCCTACGTCGATGCCCTGATCGAACGCGCCGCTGTCGCTCGAGCTGCACGCGGCGCAGAGCGTGGCGAACACACAGAGCGCGCGCATCGGGTCATCATATCACGCGCGGTTTCAGCGACGGCGAAACCTGCTAAGATATGCGACCGGGGTTCTACGTGATCGAGCTCGGCGCCATCATCCACGAGACGTACAAAGTCGAGCGCCAGCTCGGCAAGGGCGGCATGGGCGCGGTGTATCTCGCCAGCCACGTGCGCCTGCCGAAGCAGGTGGCGATCAAGGTGCTGCACGCGGAGGTCGCGCGCAGCCAGGAGGCGTATCTCCGCTTCAAGCGCGAAGCCGAGGTCTCGTCGGGGATCGGCCATCCCAACATCGTCGAGGTGCACGACTTCAACCGCACCGAGACCGGCGAGCCGTACATCGTGATGGAGATGCTCGACGGCGAGGACCTGTCGACGCTGCTCGCGCGCGAGGGCGCGCTCGGCGTGGATCGCGCGCTCGACATCGCGCGGCCGATCGCCAGCGCGCTCGGCGCGGCGCACGCGCGCGGCGTGATCCACCGCGACCTCAAGCCGCAAAATGTTTTCCTGAGCCACAAGGGCGGCTACGAGGTCGTCAAGGTGCTCGACTTCGGCATCTCGAAGATCTCCGGCGCCACCGACGTGGTGACCAAGACGACGTCGATGATCGGCACGCCGGCCTATATGTCGCCCGAGCAGGCGCGCGGGCGTGCGGGGCAGGCGGACGCGCGATCGGATCAGTTCGCGCTCGGCGCGATGGTGTACGAGATGCTCGCGGGGCACAGCGCGTTCGTGCAGCCCGACGACGATCTGTGGGCGATCCTGCAGCGCATCGTCAACGAGGATCCGCCGCCGATCGCGGGGATCCCCGAGGCGGTGGCGCAGGTGGTGATGAAGGCGCTGCACAAGAATCGCGACCTGCGGTTCGCCGACGTCGAGCAGTTCATGGACGCGCTCGACGTGGCCGCGGGACACCAGCCGGCGATGCGTCCGGCGCCGGGGACGGTGGCGCGCACGAC
>DASREC010000383.1:0-8699 GCA_035652295.1 Polyangia bacterium | reverse complement strand
CGCCGGACAAAAACTTTCGCCCGACTCCGCCGGCCACGTCGCGGTGCGCCTGCGCGTCCCCGAAGCCGGCGCCGGCATCGCCGTCGACGCCGCGTTCTCCGACGGCGTGCGCGCGCGCTTCGAGCACCAGCTCAACGCCGGCGGCGACTTCATCCTCTTGGTCGGCCTCACCGAGGGCAAGCTCGGCTACGTCATCCGCGACGGCGCCGCCGGCTCGTCGGGCCTGTACGCCGAGGGCCGCGTCAAGCTCTACACCAAGGGCCGCATCCAGGGACGCTGGCTGATCGAAGGCGGCCTCGACGTCGACTCGACGCAGATCGGCTCGTGGCGCGACCTCTTCCGCGGCGATCCGTCGCGCGTGTTCCGCAACCTCGATCCCGATCGCTTCTACACCGTCTACGGCGACTCGTCGCAGACCACCGCGCCGGCCAACTCGCGCGCGCGGCTCTACGTGCGCATCGCCATCGATCGCTCGGAGCTGGTGCTCGGCAACCTGCAGACCGGGCTCACCGGCGTCGAGCTCGGGCGCTACTCGCGCGCGGTCACCGGCGGGCGCATCTCGTTCGTGCGCGCGTCGGTCGACGATCCCGACGGGCCGCCGACCACCGAGGTGATCCTGTTCGGCGCGTGGCTGCAGACGCAGCGCGCGCACGACGAGCTGCGCGGCACCGGCGGCTCGCTGTTCTATCTCTCGCACCGCTCGGTGGTCGAAGGCTCCGAGCAGGTGCGCGTCGAGATCCGCGATCGCGTGAGCGATCGGCCGGTGGCCAACACCGCGCAGCGCGCCACCATCGACTACGAGGTCGACTACCTCGCCGGCCGCGTGATCATGCACGACCCGCTGTCGTCGATCGGCGCGGCGCCGAACCTGGTGCGCTCGGCGCCCGTCGACGGCGACCTGGCGTTTCTGGTGGTCGACTACGAGTTCGTGGTCGACGGCGAGCTCGACGACGGCACGGTCGGCGCGCGCGCGGTGCAGAAGCTCGGGCCGGTGCGCCTCGGCGCCACCGCGGTCAACGAGTTCCGCTCGGTCGGCGGCTACACGCTGGTCGGCGGCGATCTGCAGATCGATCTGAAGAAGTACGGCGTCATCCTCGGCGAGTACGCGCACTCGTACGGCGCGCTCACCTCGTTCGCCCGCTCCGACGACGGCGGCCTCACCTACGCCGACGCGCAAGGCGCCTCGCAGCAGAACGCCAACCAGCGGCAGGGCAACGCGTGGAAGGCGGAGGCCGACTTGCAAGGCTTCGGCATCAAGCTCAAGCCGTACGCGCGCGGCATCGATCAGGGCTACACCGACACCGCGCACGCGCAGGACTCGGGCTTCTTGCAGTGGGGCGCCGACGTCGAGGCCGCGTTCTGGAAAATGAAGTTGCGCGCGCACTACGACGAGCGGCGCTACGAGCAGCTCGCCTACGACGCCACCGGCGCGCCGATCCTCGACTCGACCAACCACCCGGTGTCGGTGCGCGAGACCCGGCGCGACATCGGCGGCGAATTGGGCATCACGCTCGGCCGCTTCTCGGCGCGCGCCGGCGCCCGCACCGAGCGCGCCGACGATCCCGATCCCTCGCGCGCCGGCCACCGCACCGCCGCCGCCGCGCGCGTCGACGTCACCATCACGCCCAAGCTCACGCTCTACGCCTCGGGCCAGTACGCGTTCGAGCACGGCGGCGGCTACGGCCTGCTCGCGCGCGACAACTCGCTCGGCGCGCTCGGCGCGATCGCGCAGCTCCCGTGGCAAACCAAGGTCACCGCCGAGGCGTCGTACGGCGCGCAGGGCGCCGGCGGGCTGCTCTCGCTGCGCTCCGAGCGCGGGCCCGGCCGCGTGCTCTACGGCACCGTCACGCTGTCGCAGGATCGCGACGATCGCCTGATGTCGACGGTGGCCGCCGGCGGACGCGAGCGCATCACCGACGCCAAGGGCAACGCGCGCGCGCTGCTCTTCGCCGAAGATCAATTTCGCGACGGGCCGGCGGGCGACGCGGCGCTCGGCGCGGGCGGGCGCGCGCACGTGCTGGCCACCGGCCTCGACGTGCCGATCGGCAAACGCTTCTCGTTCGGCGGCACCTTCGAGCGCGGCACCGTCTCGCCGTCGGGCACGCCGCTCTCAGGCAGCCAGCCGCTCGATCGCACCGCCGGCACTCTCTACGCCGCGTACGCCGGCGAAGCGCTGCGCGTGCAGGCCAAGGGCGAGCTGCGCTCCGACGCCGTCACGCCCGCGCTCGGCAGCGAGGCGGCCGCCGCGATCCAGTGGCTGGCGTCCGGCATGCTCACGTGGAAGGCGCACAAGGACTTCACCGTGCGCGCGAAGGTCTTCTTTTCGCAGTCGACGCAGGTCGCCGCCACGCTGGCGCGCTCGAGCGAGGCGACGGTCGGTTTCGCGTGGCGGCCGAGCTTCACCGATCGGCTGGCGCTGCTCGGCCGCTACACGTTCCTCGACGAGGGCGTGCCCGGCACGCAGGGGCAGAACGGGCCGGTCGATCCGGCGACGGGGCAGCCGCTGAGCGTGCGCGAGCAGTCGCACGTGATGTCGCTCGCCGGCGAAGGGCGCGTGGTCTGGCGCATCTCGCTCGGCGAAAAATTCGCCGCCAAGCTCAAGGCCGAGCCCACCGAGCACACGTCCGAGTGGCTCATCTTGTGGGTGAACCGCTTGTCGCTGCACGTGACCAAGCGCTGGGACGCGGTGGTCGAGTACCGCCTCCTCACCGTGCCGGGCGTGAGCCTCACGCACGGCGTCTCCGTCGAGGCCAACGTCATCGTCGTCGGCCACATGCGCCTCGGCGCCGGCTGGAACTTCTCCGACTTCTCCGACAACGAGCTCACCCTCGGCCGCGGCTCCGAAAAAGGCTTCTTCGTCCGCGCCGAGGGCTTCTACTAGAGTGCTGCTCGTTCGACCGTCCGAGCGTCGTCACCAAGCCGGCTCGTCGTCGTCGAACGTGCGGACCTTTTTGTGGCCGAGGCGGGCGCGGTATTCGGCGTAGGCGCGGTGGGCGAAGGCGAGCGTGGCGGCGGGATCGCCGAGCATCGCCAGCACCTGCGCCTCGCCGTGCGCCGCCGGGAGATCGTAGTCGGTGCCGTCGGCGGTGGGCGCGTCGAGCTGGTCGGCGGTCAGCCAGGCGGTCAGCTCGGCGACGGTGACGCCGTAGCGCGCGGCGATCTGGTTGGCGTTCTGAAAGCGGCCGCTGCCGTCGGGAAGCAGCCCGAGGTGATATTGCGCGAACAGCTCGAACGCGTCGGGGCGGGCCATGAAGACAACTTAACGGTACGGGCCCTGCCCGTCGAGGATCCGGCGCGCGGCCTGCGCCACCGGCTCGCCGCCGTGGCGTTCGAGCACCCGCTCGAGCTCGAGCGGCTGGAGCGCGCTCAAGATGCGCCACACCTCGTCCGAGCGCTGCCCGTCGGCGGCGAGCGCCCGCGCGCGCGTCACCGCGAGCTGCGGCGCGACCTCGGGCGTGGGCTCGGTCTCGTCGAGCACGCGCAGCGCCCCGCGCGCGTCGCCGCGGCCGAGGCGGATCTGCGCGCGGGCATTTTGCCGCAGCGCCCGCCCGTTGGCGTTGAGCGCGTCGTCGGAGTAGCCGTCGAGCACCCGCTCGGCCGCGTCCCACTCGGCGAGCCGCAGGTGCGCCTCGACCGCGTGCAGCGCCAGCACCGCCTGCAGGTGCTTCGGCAGGCGGTTGGGATCGATCTGCACCAGCTCGTCGAGCGCCGCCTCCGGCTCGTCGGCCACCAGCAGCAGCAGCGCCAGCGTCAGCCTGATCTCGCTCGCCTCGCGATCGAGCGCGCGCCGGCCGAGCAGCCCGGGCGGCCGCTCGACGCGCAGGAGCTCGCGCCGGAGCGACGCGATCGCCTGCGGCCGCGCCGCCGGATCGCCCATGCCGGCGCTCACGGTGCGATCGCGCGCCCGCCGCCGCCGCAGGTTGCGCGCCGCCTCGACCGCGGCGAGCGCCGCGGCCAGCGCGCAGAGTCCGAGCACGATCGCGCCCACGCCCCTCTTATAACGCAGCAGAACGCGCCCAGCGGACGCTTTTAGCCGAGCGGCGTCGTTTCCCGCGCGCGCGTCAGCCGAGCACGCGCCGCGCCGCCTGGTAGCGCTCGACGTTGTAGTGGCGCGCGACGTCGACGAGGTTGAGCCCCTTGGTCGCCTCGTCGAGCGGCTGAAGGCCAATCTGGCAGGCGGGCGCCACGCCGCGCGCCGAGACCATCTTGCCCCACGCGCCCTGCACGCACGCCTCGACCGCCGCGGTGCCGAACAGGTGCCCCATGATGCGATCGATCGGCGACGGCACGCCGCCGCGCTGCGGATGGCCGAGCGCCACCGCGCGCGAGTCCCACGACGTGCGCGCGCGGATCTGCTCCGCCAGCCACGCGCCGATGCCGCCGAGCCGCGCGTGCCCGAACGCGTCCACCTTCTGCTCGACGGTGACCTCGTGACCGCCCTTGGGCATCGCGCCCTCGGCGATCACCACCACCGCGTAGCGCGGGAACCGCCGATCGCGCTTGCCGCGCGACAGCCGCTCGTCGAGCAGCGCCACCACGCGGTCGAGCTCGAACGGCGCTTCCGGAATCAGCGTGATGAACGCGCCGCCCGCCAGCCCCGACCACAGCGCCAGGTGCCCTGCGTGCCGCCCCATCACCTCGACCACCTGCACCCAGTGGTGCGAGCCCGCCGGCGTGCGCGAGCGCTCGATGATGTCGGCGCACGTCCGCATCGACGTGTCGAAGCCGAGCGTGTAGTCGGTGCCGCCGAGATCCTTGTCGATGGTCTTCGGGATGCCGACGACGTGCGCGCCCTTTTTCGCCAGGCCGGCGGCGACGCCGAGCGTGTCCTCGCCGCCGATCGGCACCAGCGCGTCGAGGCCGAGCCGCTGCATGTTGCGCAGCACTTGATCGCTGGCGTCGATCTTCTGATCGCCTTTTTTGTAGTTGAACGGGTTGGTGCGCGAGGAGCCGAGCCGCGTGCCGCCCTCGAGATCCCAGTAGCGCGTGAGCTCGACGTCGAGCGGCCAGGTCTCGTCGGCGTAGCCGTCGAGCAGCCCCTTCCAGCCGTCGTAGATGCCGGTGACCTCGATGCCCGCCTCGGCGGCCTTCCACACCACCGCGCGGATCGCCGGATTGAGGCCGGGCGCGTCGCCGCCGCCGGTGAGCACGCCGATTCGTTTGAGCGCCATGCGACTCCTCCTCCGACAATTCTAGGTCTTGCCGTCGGAGAAGTAGTAACTCAGTCGTGAGTTACTGTCAAAGCAATTTCTAGCGCGGAGCAGCGGACGGTGGGCGCGGACTATTGGCGCGGGCTAACCGATGTAACCGGTCTTGACCAGGTACTCGGCGATCAGCATCGCGCCCTTGGCGGCGCCCATGCGCGTGTTGTGCGAGACCAGCACGTACTTCACGCCGCCGAGCACCGGCTCTTCGCGCAGCCGCCCGACGGTGGTGGTCATGCCCGCCTCGTTGTCGCGATCGAGCCGCGGCTGCGGGCGATAGGGATCGTCCGAGACCGTGATCAGGTGGCGCGGCGACGACGGCAGCCCGAGTTCGACGAAGCTCTTGCCGAACTCCTGCATCGCGCGCTTGACCTCGTCGAGCGCCGGCCGCTTTTGCAAGCCGACGAACACCGACTCGGTGTGGCCCTCGAGCACGTTGACGCGCGTGCAGGTGCACGACACCGCGATCGGCGCGTCGACGATCCGCTCGCCATCGAACCGCCCGAGGATCTTCTTGGTCTCCTTCTCGACCTTCTCCTCTTCCTTGGCGATGTACGGCACCACGTTGTCGACGATGTCGAGCGCCAGCACGCCCGGCGATCGCCCCGCGCCCGACACCGACTGCAGCGACGTCATGACGACCTTGTCGATGCCGAACTGCACCAGCGGCGCGAGCGTGATCGCCATGCCGGTGGTCGTGCAGTTCGGGCCCGGCGTGACGAAGCCCTTCCAGCCGCGCCGCTTGCGCTGCAGATCGATCAGCTTGACGTGGTCGAGGTTCACCGCCGGCAGGAACACCGGCACGTCCGGCTCGTAGCGGAACGCGCTCGCGGTCGAGACCACCGGCAATTTCTCGGCGAAGCGCGGCTCGAGGATCTTGGCCGCGTCCGATTCGACGGCGGTGAAGACCAGATCGATCCCGTCGGTGGTCATGTGCGCCGCGTCTTCGACCGGCATCCTGGCGAACGCCGGATCTAGCGGCGCGGAGGCGAACCACGACACCTTGCCGCTCGCGTCGCGGATCGCGTCGCCGTAGGGTTTGCCCGCCGAGCGCTCGGAGGCGCCGAGCCTGGTCACCTCGAACAGCGGATGGTTCGGCAGCGACGCCAGGAACTGCTGCCCCGCCACGCCCGTCGCTCCCAGCACCGCGACGCGAATCTTGGACGACATCTCGGGCCTCCTTTTTCGCGCGCACGATAGCAGAGACTGCACATACCGCGAAAACCTGAATTTTGCTGCATCGCAACAATCGAGCGGGCAGAGGGCTCGCCCGCTACCGCGCCCGCCTTAATACCAGCGGCACGGGCGCACGCGCCAAACGCGTGCTAACCCTACTTTCAGTGCGTCGCAGGAGCATTTCAAAGAGCATCACCGACGTCCGCGTCGGCATCGGCCTGCGCCGGTGGTTCGGCTTGAGCGAGTTTCGCGCCGGCCAGGAGGAGACGGTGCGCGCGGTGCTCGACGGCGACGACGTGCTGGCGGTGATGCCGACCGGCGCGGGCAAGTCGCTGTGCTACCAGCTGCCGGCGCTGCTCCAGGGCGGGCTCACGCTGGTGGTGTCGCCGCTGATCGCGCTCATGCACGATCAGATCGACAAGCTCACCGAGCGCGGCATCCGCGCGGTGCGGCTCGACTCGACGATGAGCGACAAGCAGCTCCTCCAGGTGATGGACGAGATCGCCGCGGGCGAGCCGCGCCAGCCGTCGATCCTCTACTTGACGCCCGAGCGCGTGGCCGATCGCGAGTTCCGCGCCGAGCTGAAGGCTCGCCGCCCCGACGGCGTCACCCTGTTCACCGTCGACGAGGCGCACTGCATCTCGCAGTGGGGGCACGACTTCCGCCCGGCGTATCTCGGGCTCGGCGAGGCGGCGGAAGATTTGAACGCGCGTTCAATTTTGGCGCTCACCGCCACCGCGCCGCCCAAGGTGCGCACCGACATCCTCGATCGCTTGCAGATCCCCGACGCGCGGGTGGTGGCGGTCGGCACGGTGCGGCCGAACTTGTATTTCTCGGTCGCGCGCGCGCGCACCGAGACCGAGAAGCGCAAGCGGCTGGTGGCGCTGCTCGAGCGGCTGCAAGGCCAGGGCATCGTCTACGTCGCGACGGTGAAGGCGGCCGACGAGCTCGGCGCGGCGCTCACCGATCACGGCCTCAAGGTCGGCGTGTACCACGGGCGCTTGCCGTCGGCGGTGCGCTCGGCGGTGCAGGACGCGTTCATGCAAGGGCGTGAAGGCCCGCGCATCATGATCGCCACCAACGCCTTCGGGCTCGGCGTCGACAAGGCCGCCTTGCGCTTCGTCGTGCACTACCACTTTCCCGGCTCGCTCGAGGCGTACTACCAGGAGGCGGGGCGCGCCGGCCGCGACGGCAAGGCGGCGCACTGCGTGCTGCTCTACTGCCCGCAGGATCGGCGCATCCAGACGTTCTTCCTCGGCGGGCGCTATCCCGACGGCGACGATCTGCGGCGCCTGGTGCGCGCGCTCGCCGACGGCGCGCGCGAGCTCGACGATCTCGCCGGCCGCGCGCAGCTCTCGACGCGCAAGACGCAGGTGCTGCTCATGCAGCTGCGCGACGCCGGCATCGTCGTCGAGACCGATCAGGGCTACGTGCCGACGGGCGTGCAGCTCAAGCCGGACGAGCTCGACCTGCTGGTGCAGAGCTACGTCGCGCGGCGCGTGGAGGATCGGCGCCGCCTCGAGGCGATCGAGCGCTACTCCGAGTCGACGATGTGCCGCGTGCGCATTCTGTCGACGTACTTCGGCGAGCAGGCGCCGCCGCCGTGCGGCCGCTGCGATCGCTGCCTGCGCGGCGCCAAGACAGCGCGCCCGCTGGTGGCGCATCCCGACTTCGGCGAGGGCGAGGTGATCGCCCAGCGCGGCGCGCTGATGACGATCTTCTTTCCGCAGGTGGGCGAGAAGACGCTGCACGAGCGCTTCGTCAAGTCGGTCGCCGGCTGATAAGCTCGCGGCCATGTCGCAGGATCCCCTGGCCGCGGCGCTCGAGTGGCTCGACGGGCGCGGGCCCGATCTCGAGACGCTCCTGGCGCAGCTCGTCGAGATCTCGTCGCACACCGC
The DNA here is from genome assembly GCA_035652295.1 of Polyangia bacterium. GTDB lineage: Bacteria > Myxococcota_A > Polyangia > Palsa-1104 > Palsa-1104 > DASREC01. The sequence goes on along the minus strand of DASREC010000383.1, from coordinate 421 downwards.
CGACAAGAGCGGCAACGACGAGGTCGCCTCGGCGCTCGTCGGCGCCGCGCGCGCGCTCGCCGGCGGCGCGGCGGCGCTCGACGCCAGCGTGCACCTGAGCCCGAGCGGCCGCTACGGCCACCACGTCTCGATGGTGACGCGCGCCGGCCGAGGCGAAGGCGCGGTGCTGCTCGTCGGCCACCACGACACGGTGTTCCCGCGCGCCACGTTCGCCGGCTTTCGCGAAGACGGCGAGCTCTTGCGCGGGCCGGGCGTGCTCGACATGAAGGGCGGCCTCGTGGTCGCGGTGTTCGCGCTCGGCGCGCTGGCGCAGGCGGGCGTGCTCGATCGCGCGCCGGTGCGCGTGGTCTCGGTCTCCGACGAGGAGGTCGGCTCGCCCGAAGGCAAGCAACTGGTCCTCGAAGCCGCCAGGGGCGCCGCC
>DASREC010000382.1:0-3121 GCA_035652295.1 Polyangia bacterium | reverse complement strand
AAAATTGTACTTGTTGTAGATGTGATGCATCGTGTGGTGCGCGGTGTAATTGATCGCGCCCCAACGCACCCAGCTCACGCGATCGTGGATGAAGAACGTCCACAACATCACGTACACGACGAAGCCCGCGTAGATCGAGATGTGCACGGGAAACAAGAACGCGCACAGATAATGAGGCGCCGCCTGCGCGAACGAGTCGAGCGGATGAAACGCCATGCTCACCCACGGCGTCGGCTTGCGATACTCGTGATGGAACAGGTGCAGCTTCTTGTAGATGTACGGGTGGTGCAGCCCGCGGTGGCTCCAGTACACGCACGTCTCGGTGATGAGCAGGAACGCGAGCGCGCTCAGCGCGTAGTAGCCCCAGCCGCGCTCCGACACGTGATAGTAGACCTTGCCGTAGCCGTGAAACACCAGCCACTGGATCGGCGTGGCCAGGAGCGCGTTGCCGACGGTGCCGATCACCGCCAGCCGCATCGCCTTCTTCATCTCCGCCGGATCCGGCCGCTCTTCGCCCGCGAAATAGTGCTCGCGCCGCTTCACGAAGAAGAACCAGTAGCTCACCGCCGAGAGCCCGAAATAGAGCGCCACGCCGGCCACGCACTGCACGATCAGGAGCCCGGGCAGCGACGTTACGATTCCGAGGAACTCCAACGGCATGGAGAGACGAGGCTCCTTCCCACGAGTACGGTTGGATGCAGAGATTGGATCTTCCAACGCGCGCCGTCAACATTGACAACGCCGGTGAATGCTGCTCATTGACCATCGGGTGACCGAGCGGACGTTTCATTCTTGGCTTCTTATCGGCTGGTGCGTGCTGGCAGTTGCTACCGTGCCGTATTTATTTTTCTGGTCGGCGCCGTATGGCCGGCACGCGCGCGACGGCTGGGGGCCGCGCATCCATCGCACCGTCGGGTGGGTGCTGATGGAGGCACCGTCGCCGATCGGTTTCGCGCTGCTGTACGCGATCGCGCCGCGGCGGCCGGGCCTGGTCGCGCTGGTGTTCCTCGGTTTGTGGGAGCTGCACTACATCAACCGCGCGTTCATCTTTCCGTTTCGCATGCGCGGCGGGCAGCAGCAGATGCCGCTGGCGGTGGTCGCGAGCGCCATCGTGTTCAACTGCGGCAACGTCTATCTGAACGCGCGCTGGCTGAGCGCGCTCGGGCCCGAGTATCCGGTCGCGTGGCTGGGCGATCCGCGTTTTCTCGTCGGAGTCGTGCTGTTCCTCGCCGGCTTCGCCATCAACTATCAATCGGACGCAATCCTGCGCGGGCTGCGCCGCGAGCCGGGCGCGGGCTACCAGATTCCGCGCGGCGGCCTGTATCGATTCATTTCGTGCCCGAACTATTTCGGCGAGCTGATCGAGTGGAGCGGCTGGGCGCTGCTCACGTGGACGTTCGCCGGCGCGACGTTCGCGCTGTGGACCGCCGCCAACCTGGTGCCGCGCGCCATCACCCACCATCGCTGGTATCGCGCGCAGTTCCCCGACTACCCGCCGGAGCGCAAGGCCATCCTGCCGCTCGTCTGGTAATCGCCTCTATTAATGATGCGCGCCATGAGCGCGTGAATCGGCCGCGAAAAAAAAAGCCTTCGCATTTTTTTCGCAACTTCCGCGCGCGCTCGCCGATACCCGGGCATGCTCAAACAAATCCTGCTGGCCGCGCGCGCTCTCATCTATCCGGCGCGCTGCGCGACGTGCGACCAGATCTGCGACGAGGAAGCGTCGTTCTGCGAGCTGTGCGCCGAGACGCTCGAGCCGATCGGCGCCGGCTGCGATCGCTGCGGGCTGCCGCTCGCCGGATCGCGCGGCGGACCTGCGCGCTGCTTGCAATGTCTCGAACGGCCGCCGCCGTTCTCGTCGGCGCGCGCGCCGTTTCAATTCGGCGGCGCGCTGGCGCGGGCGATCCGGCGCTTCAAGTGGGCGCGGCTGCCGGAGCTGGCGACGCCGCTCGGCCGGCTCTTGCGCGGCTCGTGCGCGCCGGCGGGTGACGTGGTGGTGCCGGTGCCGCTGCACCCGCGGCGGTTGCGCGCGCGCGAGTTCAACCAGGCGGCGCTCTTGGCGTACGCCGCGCGCGCGTCGAGCCGCGCGCCGCCGGTCGACGTGCAGGCGCTCGACCGGGTGCGCGACACGCCGCCGCAGACGGAGCTCGGCGTGATCGATCGGCGCGCCAACGTGCGCGGCGCGTTTCGCGCGCACGAGGATCGCGTCCGCGGAAAATCGATCACGCTGGTCGACGACGTGATGACCACCGGCGCGACGGCCGAGGCGTGCACGCGCGCGCTGCTCGACGCCGGCGCGCGGGAGGTGGCCGTCTTGACACTCGCGCGTGCGATGCCATGATGCGCCCCCGTGTCGAAACCGGTCGCCACCGACGACAAGAAAGTGCTCGTGCGCAACAAGAAGGCGCGCCACGACTACTTCGTCGAGGAGACGATGGAGGCCGGCGTGGTGCTGCAAGGCTCCGAGGTGAAGTCGCTGCGCGAGGCGCGCGCGGTGATCGGCGACGCCTACGCGACGGTGCGCAACGGCGAAGCGTGGCTGTTGCAGATGCAGATCACCGAGTACCCGTGGGCCAATCGCTGGAACCACGAGCCCAAGCGCGAGCGCAAGCTGCTCCTGCACCACCGCGAGATCGCCAAGCTCGACGAGGCGGTCGCCGAGAAGGGCTACACCGCGCTGCCGCTCGAGGTGTATTTGAAGAGCGGCAAGATCAAGGTGCTGATCGGGATCTGCCGAGGGAAGAAGCAGTACGACAAGCGCCACGAGGCGCGCAAGCGGGACGCGGCCCGCGAGGTGGAAGCCGCGCTCAAGCGACGCTAGAGCCTATCTCAAAAACCCCTTCGGGGGTTTTTGAGATACTGGCTCTACTCTGAGTTTTCGTCAGTTTCCGTTGCGGAGGATGCGCACGAACGCCGCCATTTGAGCCGGGCGGCCGGTGAACGAGCGGGCGACGCGGGCGGTGAGGCGCGAGGCGGGCTCGGCCTTGTCGGCGGCGTCGTCGAGGATCTTGCGGGCTTCGGGGGCGGTGTCGGCGGCGCGCGCCAGCGCCAGCGCGGCGGCGTAGCGGCGATCGGCGTCGGCTTCGTCGCGCAGACGGGCGCCGAGCTCGGCGGGGGGATT
>DASREC010000381.1:0-10062 GCA_035652295.1 Polyangia bacterium | reverse complement strand
CGACCAGCACGGGCGCCGCCCCCGCCGCCAGCAGCCCCAGCGCGCGCAGCGCCGCGATGGGGGCGACGGGCCGCGGCCGCACGATGAACAGCGCGTAGGCCGCCACCGGCACCAGCGCCACGCAAAGATACAGCGCCAGGTCGTGGCGGAAGCTGAAGGTCAGCGCCAGCAGCGCGCCGCTGCCGGCCAGCCAGCCGCGCGACCGCCGAACGAACGCGCGCTCGAGGCCAAGCGCGGTCAGCAGCGCGCACAGCAGGGCCACGAACCACGCGAACGGCGGGCCGGCGATGACCGCCAGCCACACGGCGACGACGCCCGCCGGAAGCAGCGCGAAGCGCCGCCCCGACAGGCGCCCGCCGATCACGCCGGCCACCAGCGCGATGCTGGCCCGGATGACGTCCGACAGGATCCGATCCGACAGCACGCTGACGCCGACCACCTTCCAGAGCGCCGCCAGCAGGAGATAGATCCCCGGCGGGTACTGGGTATAAAAGTCGCGGAACGGCCAGCCGCCGTGCATCAGCACCCAGGTGTGGGTCAGCAGGATCCCTTCGTCGTAGGTCATCCAGCCGCGGGTCAGCTGCACGAAGCGATAGAGGCCCATGACCAGGCCCACGGCGCCGATCACGTCCAGGGCCAGGTGCAAGGGGCGCACGCCCCGCCGCCGCGGAGCGATCGCCGTCGACGGCGGCAGTGGCGGCGCCGGGTCGGTCATGACGCCCGCTGCCCCGCGCGGGGGCGGAAGCGGCGCACCTCGTCGTCGACGCGCGCGCCGGTGCCGGCGCCGTGCCGGGCCAGCACCGCGCCGGCGGTGTCCAGGCCCGACGCCAGCGCGGTCCCGGTCGAGGCGACGCAGGGGTGGTTGCGGTAGTTGCCGGTGAAGTAGACGTTGGGCAGCGCCGTGCTCTGCACCGGCGGGTTCCGGTAGCGCGAACCGAACACCGGCGAGTACATCGGCACGCGCACGAGGCGCGTCCACTTGGCGCGCAGGTCGAAGCCGAACAGCGCTCGGAAGTCGGCGTGGTAGCGCGCCATGATCTGGTCGTCGCTCTCGGCGAACATCGCCTGGTCGCGCCCGAGGTGGGTCACGAAGTTGAGGCAGGTCTCGCCGGGGTGGCCGATGGTCGGGTTCAAGTTGCTGAGGACGAAGATGGCGCACGCGCTCTGCCCGAGCGAGCTCAAATTGAGCCAGTAGAACTCCGGCGAGACGGTCTGGTCGGTGGCGCAGATCGCCGACAGCAGCGCCGTGTAGCGGATGCTGCGAACCTCGGGCGTGTCGTCCTGAGGCGCCAGCTGCCGGTACACCTCCAGCGGCAGCGCGCTGATGAAGACGTCGCCGCGGACGCGGGTGCCGTCGTCCAGCTCTGCCTCGCGGGCGCGCCCGCCGTCGGCGTGCAGCCGGACCACGCGGCGGCCGGTGCGCACGGTGACGCCGCCGGCGCCGAGCAGGTCGGTCAGGCCGTCGCACAGCTCGGTCGTCCAGTTGCTGTGCGGGATGTAGCCGAGCGGCGCCGCGCCCTCGCGGTGGTGCAGCCGCGCCCCCAGCCAGGCGGCGCTGACGTCGTGGCACGGCAGCTGGAACTTGAGCCGCGTCAGGGGCTCGAACAGCTCCTGCCGCACGCGCGGCGAGGCGAAGCGGTCGATCAGGGCGGCGGCGTCGCGGTCGTCCCACGCGCGCCAGTCCGCGCGCAGCGCCGCCAGCGCCATCAGCCGGACGAAGCGCAGCTTGTCCAGCGGCGGCAGCGGGAAGCGCAGGAAGTCGCGCGGGCTGGCCAGGTCGTAGAGCTCGGCGCCGCGCTGGAACAGCATCCGGACCCGGCGCCAGCGGACCCGCGACGCAAGGCCCAGCCGCTCGAGGAAGTAGAGCAGCGTCCGGTCGCGGTGCAGGATGTGGTGGTAGCCGAGCGGGTAGAAGCGGCCGTCGCTGACGAAGCTGCCGGCCAGGCCGCCGAGGCGCGCGCCGCTCTCGATGACGGTGACATCGTGGTACCCGGCGCGGGCCAGCGCATGCGCGGCGCCGACGCCCGAGAGGCCGCCGCCCAACACCACTATCGTAGGTTCCGAAGAAGCCAAGCTAAAGCCCAATCCGATCAGGCAGGGGGCGATCCCCTGCAGAAGATAGAACGCGAAAATATCAGGAATCGCGGCCGAGCGCGAGCCGGCGCCGACCGGCCGTCAGGAGCGCTCGAGGTACGTGTAGCCGGACAGCCCCTCCTCGTACATCCGGAGCAGCGAGCGGGTCTCCTCGAGGGTCATGCGGTTCGCGCGCACCGCCAGCTCGGCGAAGCGGCGCACGCGCGCGACCAGGTCCTCGCGCGCGTAGCTGACGTACTTGAGCACGTCGGTGACGGTGTCGCCGGTGACCACGTGCTCGATCTGGTAGCCGCCGCCGGTGGCCAGCGAGACGTGCACGGTGTTCGTGTTGCCGAACAGGTTGTGGAGATCGCCCAGGATCTCCTGGTAGGCGCCGATCAGGAACACGCCCAGGAAGTAGTCCTGGCCGTTGACCGGGTGCAGCTCCAGCACCGACTTGACGTCGCGGCGGTCGATGAAGTGGTCGATCTTGCCGTCGGAGTCGCAGGTGATGTCGGCCAGCACCGCCCGCCGCACCGGCTCCTCGGCCAGGCGATGGATGGGCATGATCGGGAACAGCTGATCGATGGCCCAGATGTCGGGCAGCGACTGGAACATGGAGAAGTTGCAGAAGTAGGTGTCGGCGAGCGCCTTCTCCATGCCCTCCAATTCTTCCGGCACTTCTTTGAGCTCGCGGATGATGCGCAGGATCTTCTGGCAGATGCCCCAGAACGCCTCCTCGGCGATCACGCGCTCGGCGAGCGACAGGTGGCCGAGCGCGAACAGCGTCAGGCACTCGTCCTTGTATTCGAGCGCGTCGTGATAGACCTCGAGATAGTTCTTGCGGCTCACCTCGCGGAACGCGTCGACGAGGTTGCGCACCACCGGCGGCACCTCCTCGGGGATTTTTTCCGGCACGCGCCCGACGTCGAACTCGCTCACGCCGAGGATGTCGATGATCAGGCACGCGTGGTGCGCCACCACCGCGCGGCCCGACTCCGACACCAGCATCGGGTGCGGAATGCCGTCGGCGTCGCACAGCTCCTGCATCGCGAACACGATGTCGTTGGCGTACTCCTGCATCGAGTAGTTCATCGACGACTCGAAGTTGGTCTGCGAGCCGTCGTAGTCGATGCCGAGCCCGCCGCCGACGTCGAGGTACTGGAGCGGCGCGCCCATCTTGTACAGCTCGACGAAGAAGCGGCCGGCTTCGCGCATGGCGTTCTTCACCGAGCGGATGGCGCTGATCTGCGAGCCGAGGTGGAAGTGCAAGAGCTCGAACGACGAGAGCAGGTTGTTGGCCTTGAGGTACTCGACCGCCTCGATCATCTCCTTCGACGTGAGGCCGAACTTGGAGCGATCGCCGCCCGACGCCTCCCAGCGGCCCGAGCCGCGCGTCGCCAGCTTGGCGCGCATGCCGATGCGCGGCTGCACGCCGGTGCGCTTCGACAGCATGGCGATGAGCGGCAGCTCGGTGGCCTTCTCGACGACGAGGATCACCTTGCGGCCCATCTTCGACGCGAGCAGCGCGGTCTCGATGTACTCCTCGTCCTTGTAGCCGTTGCAGATGATGAGCGCGTCTTCGTCCTCGAGCATCGCCATCACGGCGAGCAGCTCGGGCTTGGAGCCGGCCTCGAGGCCGTAGTGGTACTGCTTGCCGCTGCGGGTGATGCGCTCGACGACGTAGCGATCTTGATTGACCTTGATCGGGTAGACGCCCTTGTAGATGCCCTTGTAGCCGTACTCGGAGATGGCGCGGCGGAAGGCCTCGTTCAGCTCGACGATGCGGTGGTGCAGGATGTCCGAGAAGCGGATCAGGAGCGGCAGGTTGATGCCGCGCTTGCGCACTTCGTCGACCAGCTCCTTCATGTCGATCGGCGAGGAGGTGACTCCGTTCGGCGTGACCGCCACGTTGCCCGCGTCGTTGATCGTGAAGTAGCCGCCGCCCCAGCTACGGACGGCGTAGGTCTCCGCCGAGTCGGCGACGGTCCAGCGACGAGGAATTCCTGCGGGTGCGGGCATCTTGCGTATCGACCTCCGAGTTGGAGATCAAGATACCCAAGACGCGAGCCGACGCAGCAGAAAAATTCGGATTAGTTGACCCACTTGCGCGGCGGGGGGGCGCCGGGCTCGTCGTCGTCGTCGTCGTCCTTGCCGTCGATGCGGCGCACGTTGTCGACGTAGCGGCGCATCTGCCGCTTGAGCCGCGCCTGGCGGATGCGCAGCCACCAGCGGCGGAACGACAGCCCCGAGAGCAGCACCAACCCCTCGGCCGCGAAGTGCGGCACGAACAGCGCCAGCCCGTAGTAGACGGCGAACAGCACCGTGCCGCCGACGATCATCGCGATCAGCGCGCGCCCGCCGATGGGGAAGAAGAAGTACATGTTGATCTCGCGCGCGGGGAACGCGAGCGCGAAGCAGATGATCAGCGCGTCGATCACCGGCCAGTTGCCGACGTGCGGCAGCATCATCGGCGTGCTCCACACGAACTTCGCGATCAAGCAGGTGACCGCCGCCGCCGCGCCGGCGAAGCCGACGTACGCCAGCACGAACTTGCGCGTGCCCCAGTAATCGCACAACTCGGCGCCGAACCAGTAGATCGCCAGCACGCCGAACACCAGCGAGATCGGATCGACCTCGAAGAAGATCCAGCTCACCAGCCGCCACACCTCGCCGTGCCACACGCGCTCGGGGATGAACATGCACCACTGCGCGATCGAGAAGCCGAGGTGATTGCCGAGCGCGTTGACGATCGACGCGACCAGCGTGATGCCGATCAGCACCGCGATGGTGACCGGCATGTTGAAGCGCCAGAACGAGAACCTCGAGGAGCGATTCCGTCGCCGAGCCATTCGAAACCTCGCGCTCCAAGTATGGCACGTCTCCGGCTAGGAGGCGCCCGCCAGTCGCTTGAGCGCGAGGCCGATCGCGCCGGCAGCCAGGATCACCGCGGGCTCGGGCGCTCTCTTCACGCGCAAGAGCACCAGCAGCGTCGCGGCGAACAGGATGATCGTCGGCGCGTCGACGAGCGCGCGGCGGCCGAGCACGAACGCGGCGCCGGCGATCGCGCCGGTGGCGGACGACGTCACGCCGGCGACGAACGCCTTGATCGATCGATTGCCGGCGAAGCGGCGGTAGTACGGCGCCGGCACCACCACCATCAACCAGCACGGCAGGAACACGCCCAGCGCCGCCGCCGCCGCGCCCACCGGACCGGCGACCAGGTAGCCGATGAACGCGACGGTGATGACCACCGGGCCGGGCGTGATCATGGCGACCGCCACCGCGTCGAGGAACTGCTGCTCGGTGAGCCAGTGAAAGTGATCGACCACGCCGCCGCGCAAAAACGGCACGATCGCCAGGCCGCTGCCGAAGACGAACGCGCCCGCCTCGGCGAAGTAGAGGAACACTCGCCACACCACCGACGCGCCGGCCGCTTCGCCCAGGCCGGTGAGCGCCCACGCCCACGGCACGATCATCGCCGGCGAGGCGCCGAAGCGCGGCGGCGCTTTCACCAGCAGCGCGAGCACGCCGCCGCCGAGCACCACCCAGATGATCTCGCGCTCGGTTGCGCCGGTGACGCCGGCGTTGACGAGGAAGATGATCCACAAGAGCGGATCGCGCGCGAGCGTGAGGCGCATCAGCTTGTACGTGCTGCGCGCGATGATGGCGATCACCGCCGCGCCGATGCCGTAGAAGAGATCGCGCATCCACGGCAGGCCGCCGAAGTGGACGTAGAGCGCGGCGAGCGCGAGCACCATCAGGAACGACGGCAGGATGAACGCCGCGGCGACCAGCGTCGCGCCGGCGACGCGCGCGCGCACCCAGCCGAGGTAGATCGCCAGCTGCGCGGCCAGCGGACCGGGCGCGAGCTGCGCCAGCGCCAGGCCCTCGAGATAGTCTTCGCGCGTGATCCAGCCGCGCCGCTCGACGAGATCGCGCTGCATGTAGCCGGCGAGCGCGATCGGCCCGCCGAAGCCGAACGCGCCCAGCCGCAGAAAATACGCGAGGAAGCAGCCGAGCGGCGGCATCAGCGCTTTTGCGTGTCGAGCGCCGCGCGCACCGCCGCGGCCAGCTTCGCCGCCGGGCCCACGCCCCAGTAGTGGAGGAACATCACGCGCGGCGATTCGCCGGTCATGTGGTTGTGGATCGCCACCACGTCGAGGCCGCCCGCGCGCAGCGCCACCAGCACGCCGCGCAGCTCGGGCTCGAGCATGGCGAAATCGCCGTCGACGATCGCGTGCTCGTCGGTGCCGGCGAACGCGGCCCAGGTGTTGACGCCCATCGCCTTGCCCATGGTGTGGCCGGCCATCTGGGTCTCGCGGCCGATCGTCGCCTTGTAGATGCCGTTCGTCAGCTCGCCCTTGACGCTGAGCGCGGCGTCGAGCGGCGCCGCGCTGATGCGGCTTTTTGCCGCATCCACGTCGGCGCGCAGCGTCTCGCCCTTGCCGCCGGCCGTCTCCTTGATCTTCGCGAACACGCGGCCGACCGCGGCGGCGAGCGCGCTCTCGTCGCCCATGCCGCCGATGTGCATGAACATGATCTTCGGCGAGTCCCAGAAGAAGTGGTTGTGCAGCGCGGTCACGTCGAGGCCGGCGGCGAGCGCGGCCGACATCACCGGGTTCACTTGATCCTCGAGCAGCACCAGGTCGCCCATCACCGCGACGTGCTCGCCGGCGCGGGTGAACGCGGCCCACGCGGTGAGGCCCATCGGCGGCGTCATCTTCGCGCCGGCGACGAGCGCGGCGAGATCGGCGCGCGGGTACTGCACCTTGAAGACGCCCTCCTGCTCGTCGAGCTTACCCTTGAGGCCGGTGAGCTTCTCGATGTTGTCCGGATTCAGCGACGGCGCCGACGACGACGGCGACGACGCAGGATAGGGATCGTCGACCACCAGCAGCCGGCCGCCGCGCGGATCGCACACGTAGGCGTGGCCGCGCTCGTCGGTGGTCACGCAGTGCGCGTCCTTCACCGTCGGCGACGTGCCGAGGATCGTCAGCGCGCCCGCCGGCGACACGCCGATGATCGCCATGGTGGCGCTCTCGTCGCCCGGCAGGTAGAGGTGCGCGCGCTTGGAGTCGTAGGCGATGATGTCGACGCCGCGGCCGCTCTTCACCGTCGAGAGCACGCGCCCGCCCGACGCGACGTCGAGCGCGGTGGCGGTGCCGTCTTCGCAGCCGACCAGCAGGAAGCCGCGCGGCTCGTCGAGCCAGATGCCGCGCGGATCGCCGCAGCCGGCCGCCCACGTCGCGGCGATGGCGCGCGTCTTCAGATCGATCGCCACCGTCGAGTCCTTCCACTTGTGCGTGTACGCGCGGCCGCGCCGCTCGTCGATCGCCAGCGACTCCGGGCCGCCCGGCACGTCGACGAACGCCGCGTGCGCCGGCTGAGGCGGCGCGCCCTTCGACAGCGAAAAGATCTCGATGCGCTTCTTGCTCGGCTCGGTGACCCACAGCTCGCGCGTGGCGCCGACGAAGCGCACGTAGTCGGGCGCGCTCGCCAGCCTGGCGCGCGCGACGATCTTCGCCGCCTTCGGATCGATCACCGCGACCTCGAGCGCGGTGCGATCGGTGGCGAACAGCCAGCCCTCGCCCGCGTCGACGGAGGTGACGCTCTGGCCGTGGCCCTCGTCGTACTTCGCGATCTTCGAGAAGCCGGCGATCGGCGTGACGGCGCCCGTGGCCGGATCGATCAGGTCGACGTAGCCGGTTCGCCCGGCCGGGATCAGCAGGCGATCGAGCGCCCGGTCCCAGCGCAGATCGTCGAAGCCGATGCCGCCGCGCCCGTCGGGGAGCGCCAGCGGCCGCGGCGAGTCGGCGGCGGCGAGGCGCGCGGCGAGCGACGAGACCGCGAAGACGGCGGCGGCGAAGACGGCGGCGAAGCGGGCACGATCGCGCATGGCGGCCTCCACGAGGCGGCCATCTTACGCCAGCGAGCGCATCGCGGCGGCGGGAACTCCGTCCTGGTAGCGCACCGAGTGGCCGGCGACCGCGGGCACGCGCGCGCCCGGCGTGAGGATGCCGACCAGGTTGAGCGGATCGGTCGCCGCCACCACCGCGTCCTCGGGACTTGCGGCAATTCGCCGCAGCGCGCGCAGCGCCTCGACGGCCTCCGGCAGCGCGAACTGCTCGCCGCTCAGCCCCGAGACGAACCGCCCGCCGCGGATCTCGCCGCGCGCCTCCAGCCGGCGATAGACCGCGACCAGGTCGCGCCACGGCGGTGCGCACGTCTCGCGCTCGAGCAGCGCGCGCAGCACCACGCCGTAGCGGCGCAAATACAGGCGCGCGTGCTCGACGGGACTGCCGTCGCCGAACGGACCGGCGTCGGCGGACGGCGGCGGCGCGTCGCGGTGGATCAGCGACCAGCGGCCCTGCACCAGCCGGCGCGGGCCGGCGCTGCGCGTCTCGCGCGAGGCGGCGAGCGCGCGCAATCCGGAGAAGCCGTCCGACGACACCGCGCCGGTGCGCACCAGCTCCCAGAGCGCGTCGTCGATCTCCGACGGCGCGCGGCCGAGCGACGCGCACAGATCGGCGGCGAACGCGGCGCCGCGCTTTTCCAGCTCGGCCGCGACCGCGCGCGCCGGCGGCGACAGGTGCGCCCACGTCGCGGGGCTGGCCGGCGTCGAGCCGGGCGGCCCGCGATCGACCAGCCACGCGGCGTGCGCGCGCTGGAACAGGCCGATCGATCCCGATGCGTTGCGCGGCCGCTTGCCGTTCGCCGCGGCCGGCTCGCCCTCGACGGGCGGCGCCAACTCCAGCCGCGCCCACGCCACCTCGCCCGAGAGGCACAGCTCGTCGAGCCACGCCGGCTGGTAGCTCTCGACGCGCGCCGGGAGCACGTCGCGCTCCCACGCCGCCGGCTGGAGCTGCAACCCTTCGAGCTGCTCGATGACCTTGGCCACGCCCTCGACGCCGTGCAGCCGCGTGCCCGGCGCGACGTGCTGCCAGCGCAACAGAAAGCGGATCAGCTCCGCCGGCGTCACCGGGCGGATGTCCTCGCGCAGCTTGCCGAGCGTGCGGCGATGGATGCGCTGCAGGATCCTGCGCTCGCACCATTCCTCGTCGCTGCCGCCGGGCGTGAAGCGGCCGCGCAGGATCTGGCCGTCGGCTTCGAGGCGGGCGAGCGCGGCGTTCACCCGATCGGCGTCGAGGTCGAGCGCGGCGGCGACGGCGGCGGCGGTCTCCGGGCCGGTCGTCTGCAAGTGCGCGCCGACGATCTGCGCCGCCGCCTCCTCGCCGTCCCATTCGCGCGCATCATTAATGATGGGGGCGGCGAGCGGCGGCGTGAGCGTCGCGGCCGGCCACACCGCGCGCACCAGGGCGATCCGCTCGGCTGGAACCCACGCGTTTGCCGATCCGCCGCGTTCGCAGAGCGCCGCCCGCCCGGCCGCGCGCAGCTCCTCGAACAGCGGCCGCCACGCCGCGCGCGCGGGCACGATCGCCGCCGTGCACAGGTAGTCGTGCAGCTCGTCGGCGTCGCGCGGATCGGGCCGCACCTCGTCCACCACCTGCGCGATCGCCGCGGCGTCGAGCGCCACCAGCCCCGCCTCGCGCGAGTCGAGCTCGCCCGGCCGCGACGTCGAGACCGCGCGCGTGCGGCGCTCCTCGAGCGGCGCGTCGTCGAGATACGCGTACGGATTGGCGGCCAGGATCCCGTGCGACCACGGCGACGGCGCCACCGTGTCGCGCGCCAGCGTGGCGATCGTCCCGGCGCGCAGCCGCTGCAAGACGCGCTTGAGGCCGTCGACGTCCATCGCCTCGCGCAGGCAGTCGCGCGCGGTCTCGTTGACCAGCGGATGATCGGGCAGCTCGAGGTCGCCGCCGCCGTGGTTGTCCTGACAGCCGGCTTGCGCGGGGAACACCGCGGCGGCGAGATCGGCGGCGCGCATGCGCACGAGCTGCGGCGGCGTGCGCTTGCCGCCCGAGTGGCGCAACACCGCGAGCGCGCGCGTGGCGTTCCAGCGCCAGCGCGTCTCCCACATCGGCGATT
>DASREC010000380.1:0-3498 GCA_035652295.1 Polyangia bacterium | reverse complement strand
ACGAGTACGTCGCCGCCACCGGCCACGAAGCGCCCGGCATGCGCGCGCTATAGCCCGACCGAGCGCGCGAGCCAACCGACCAGCAGAAACGACGCGCCGAACATGACCGCCACCAGGCCGGCCGGCTCGAGGGTCTCGGCGTCGCGCGCCCGGCGCGCGAGTCGATCGGGATCGGGCAGCACGCAATCTTCGCGGCCCGACACATCGATGCGCCACGGCGGCTGCGCGCGCTCGCGGTAGTTGACGAGGGCGCGATCGGAGACGCGGTCGACCGCGCGGCCGATCACGATCACGTGCTCGCCGTCGTCGGCGGCGGATGTGTTCGCCCCGGTGTCGACGAGCGCGCGCTCGCCGGTCACCGACTCCTCGACGAGGAATCGCCCGCCCGCGAGCCGCCAGAAACCGATCAGCGTCACCGGCCCCGGCGCGATTGCGGCAAAATGCCGCATGTGGGCGAGCGCCGCGCGCGTCCAGCGACGCCAGCGGACGCCGTACATCCACATCGGCGCGCCTACCGCGAGCGCGATCGTCCCGAACAGGAGCATCCCCGACGACGTCATGATCCCTACAACGCCGGATCGTTCGCCGCGCTTCCCGCTTTCGCGCCCGGCCGCTCCAGCCAACGCGTGGCGAGCGCCATCAGCGCCGCCGCGATGAGCGCGATCGGGACCGCGAGGATGAACGCGAAATACAGCAGCACGTAGATGCAGCCGAGCAGCGCGGCCCAGCCGTCGGCGGCGTTTCCCGTCGGAGACGTGCCGGACAGGATGGACGTGTACGCGCGCAGGCCGGCGGCGTGCGCCAGCGCGAACACCAGCGCGACGATCGCGGCGCGCAGCACCAGCCCGCGCGGCGACAGGAGCGGCGCGCGCTTCACGGCGCGCCTCGCGCGATCGGCTCCCGCACGCGCCGCCACATCGGGCCCATCTCGAGCGCGTAGAGCAGCACCGCGTCGCCCACCTGGTTGCCGGCCGCGTAGGTGAGCCCGCCGTCGCGCTCGATGGGAAACGCCGCCAGCTCGAGCGTCGCGCGCAGCTCGTCGAGGTACGCGCGATCGCCGAAGCTGGCCGCCCCCACCAGCGCCAGCCCGCTCGAACCCGCGCTCACGTCGAGCAGCGGAATCACCGGTCCCGAGTCCACGTCGCGCGGCCCGCGCCACGAAGCCGGCCACTCCCCCGCCCACCCGAAGCCGAGCGCCGAGTGCCTCAGCTCGCGCCGCGCCCGCGCGTACTGATCGGCAGCGAACTCGGCGTCGACGATCTGCAGCGCGTGCGCCGCCATCCAGATCGACGAGCCCTCCGGCCCGTCGAGGTGGTGCCCGTCGACGGTGTAGCTCGACACCAGGATCCCGGTCTTGGGGTCGACCAGCCTGCGCTTCGCCGTCTTCACCCAGTCGGCGAGCAACTGCGCGTGGTCGGTGCCGTCGAGCCGGTCCTCGAGCCGCATGGCGGCGAGCGCGACCGTGTTGCAGAACGTCCAGCACTCGTCGGGATAGCTCTCGGCCGAGAGCACCGGGCTCTGCTTCATGCGCGCCGCCATCCGCTCGACGCGCGCGGCCAGCGGCGCGCGGTACTCGGGCTTCTCCGCCACCACGCGCCGCATCGCCAGCATGAGCGCGATCTCGCCGTCGAGAAATTGGCTCGCCTCGGGCGCCACCACGAACCTGCCGGCGCGCGCGTACGGCATCAGGAAGAAATACATCCCGCGCTCGCGCTCGAGGCGCAGCGTCTCGTCGATGATCACGTCGATGGCCGCCAGCGCGCGCGGCGCGGCCGCCGGCTCGCGCAGCGCCCGGTTGGCCAGCGCCCACACGAGGAAGCTGCGCCCCATGAAATCCCACTCGGCGTTCGAGCCGCGCATCTTCGCCACCTCGCGCTCGCGCAGCGACGCGTCGACCCACAGTGCCGTGCCGCGCGCCGCCAGCTGATCGGCGCGCCGCTCGGCCGAGCGCGCGAACAGCAGGTGCACGATCGGCAGCCAGATCGCGCTCGCCACCAGCAGCGCGCAAAGCCCGAGCAAGACCCTCCGCCGGCGGCTCAACACATTAATGATACGCGCGCGTCAGGAGGCGAATTCCCGCCCGCGCGCGTACCCCTCGTCGAGCGCCCGCGCGATGCGCTCGGGATCGAAGTCCCACGAGCGGATCGCGAGCGGCGTGCGCGGATGAATCACGTGCACCCGCGCGCCCGCCGCATGCGGCCGCCAGCGCGTCCGCAGCGGATGCTTGAGCGCCGTTCCTTCGTGCGACGTCACCACCGCGATCACCTCGTCGGCGCCGCGCGCGACCAGCGTCTCCAGCGGCAGGTTGTCGACCAGCCCGCCGTCGACCAGCCACTCGCCGCGCACGCGCACCGGCCGCCCGTACAGCACCGGAAAGAAGCACGAGCCGAGCAGCGGCTCGACGAGATCCGGCTCCTCGCGGCTGGAGTACACGATGGGCTTCAGATCGCGCAGGCGGGTCGCCACCACCAGCGCCTCGCCGGGCCCGTGGCGCAAGTCCCCGCCGGCGAGCGCGTCGCGCACCGTGCGCCGCACCAGGTGGCTCATGTCGAAGATCGATCGATTCCACAGCGCGCGCCGGAACGACACGATCGATCGCCCACCGAGCGCGCGCCACACCGACGGCAGCTCCGCCGCGCGCCCCGCCGCCACGCCCGCCGCGCACAGCGATCCCGACGACGAGCCGGCGGCCAGCGCGATCGGCATCTTGGCTTCGGCCAGCCCCGCGGCGACGCCCGCATGAAACGCCGCGCGGCAGGCGCACCCTTCGAACACGATCCCGAGCACGGCTAACCAGGCCTCGGGCGCAGCGGCCCCGGCGCGTCGCAGAGCGGGCAGCGGTCGCGCAGCTCCGCCACCGGCCCGCAGTCGACGCACTCGACGCGATAGCCGTGAAATCCCGGCTCGTGCAGCTCCGTCGAGGTGCGCGCCTTCTCCGCGCGTTTGCCCTCGTACGCGACGCGCGCCGGAATCATCGCCACGTAGCGCACCTCCTCCGCGTCGCACGACGGGCACGCGCGCGGCACGGCGTAGCGATTGACGGCCGCCAGGATCTTCGCCAGCGCGCCGGGCTCGTGACAGCGCGGGCAGCAGTCGGCCGCCAGCACCAGGTGCTTGCAGTCGGCGCACGCCACCTCGAAGACGCCGTCGACGAACTTCTCGCCGTCGTAGACCCAGGTGATGCCGCCCACCGGCTCGCCGCCCATCACCGGCAGCCGTCCGTCGAGGTACGCGCGAAACACCAGCCGCGGCGACTTGCACGCCGGACAGCCGGCGGCCACCAGCTCGTCGAGGCCAGGCTCGGTCAACACGCCCATGTGCGCACCTTACTCAATCGCCCGCCGCCGCGCGGAAGATTCCTTTCGCCATCAGCGACGTCTCCTCGCCCGCGCTCCGGCGATAGAGCGCGGCGCGGGTGCGGCAAATTGCCGCATCGCTCGGCGCCGCCTGCGCCGCCCACTCGGCCAGCTGGCACGCGAGCGCCAGGTCCCCCGCGTC
>DASREC010000379.1:0-4151 GCA_035652295.1 Polyangia bacterium | reverse complement strand
AGGTCCCAGACGAACGCGCCGAGCGCGGTGAACGCGCTGCCGGCCGCGGTCGCGTTGTAGAGCTCGTACAATTTCTTTTCCGACGTCTCGACCACCAGCACGTGGCAGTCGCCCTGCCCGTTGGTGTTGCCGGACGTGTCGCAGGTGTAGTTGGTCGAGCCTTCGGTGTTGCCGTTCGCGGGCAGCGGCATTTGCAGCGGCACCGGATCGCAGTCGGTGCCGCCGTAGCAGTAGCCGCCCGGGTCGGCGGTGATGGTCTGGCGCGGCGTCTGCGCGTCGGCGAAGAACAGCGGGATCGAGAAGTCGATCTGCATCGTGCCGCCATTGCCCCAGCCGCCCTGCGACGTGAGCGCGCCGATGATCGCGTCGGAGCGGCCGTCCTTGGTGAGGCCCGAGACGTCCTTGGTCCACGGCTCTGGCACCTCGAAGATGCCGCCGGTCATCGGCGTGCCGCCCGAGTCCTGGCCGCCGCCGGCGAGATCGCCGCGCGCACCGCCGTCGAGCCCGCCGCCGCCGTCGCCGCCTGATGCCGGATTGTCGCCGCCGCAGCCGGCCGCGGCGAGCAGGAGCGCGCAGGTGCCCACGAGACGGATTTTCATTTTTTCATGATACTAGATTCGGCGACGCATGAAGCGCGCGCGCGCCACGAGGAGCTGATCAGTCGTCGAGGCCGAGCGCGTGGGCGATGCGCTTGACCGCCGCGGTCTCGTTGGCGGTGAGCTTGCCGTCGGCGAGCGCCGCCTCGACGAGCTGATCGACGATCTCCTGCTTCTCCACGGAGGGCCGCTCGCGCAGCACCGCGATCGCGCCGCCCGGATCCTGGAAGTCGCGCACCTCGCGCTTCTCCTCCTCGGACAGCTCGTGGTTGGCCAGGTGCCGCTCGAGCAGCGCGCGCTCGTCATCGGTCATGATGCCGTCGGCGGCGAGCACCTCGGCGAGCAGGTGACAGCGTGCGACCCGGTTGTCCATGCGTCCTCCCGGGCCTCATCTTATGTCAAGCAAGCACTGGAGCAGCGAGAGAAAATACCGCTGCGACCCTAGACACCGTGCCGGCAATGCACAAATGGTCCTTCACCAACAACCGGGTGGAGGCACCGGCGAAATGGCGTTGCAGCAGGGGTCGAACGAGTCTTCGGGAGCGAGCTTCGTAGTCGTCGGAGTCGGCGCGTCGGCCGGCGGGCTGGAGCCGCTCGAGCGGCTGTTCTCGGCGCTGCCGCCCGACAGCGGCATGGCCTTCGTGGTGCTCCAGCACCTGTCGCCCGACTTCGAGAGCCGCATGGACGAGCTGCTCGGGCGCCAGACGGCCATGCCGATCTTCCGCGTCACCGATGGGATCGAGGTGCGGCCGAACGCGGTCTACCTGATCCCGCCGCGCAAGGAGATGATCATCTCGGGCGGCAAGCTGCTGCTCACCGATAAAGATGATCAGCGCAGCTTCAGCCTGCCGATCGATCACTTCTTCCGCTCGCTGGCGCACGACATGGGGCGGCGCGCGGTCGGCGTGATCCTGTCGGGCGCGGGCTCGGACGGGTCGCGCGGGATCCGCGACATCCACGAGGCGGGCGGGCTCGTGCTGTGCCAGACGCCGGAGTCGGCGCGCTTTCAGGGCATGCCGCTCTCGGCGAAGCAGTCGAACGTGGTCGACCTGTTCTTGAGCCCCGAAGAGATGCCGCACGCGCTCGCCCGCTACGCGCGCGATCCGGAGCGCCTCGCGCCCGAGCCGCACGAGCGCAAGATGCACCCGCCGAGCGCGGCGATGGAGGACATCATTCGCCTCCTGCGCGTCGAGTACGGCATCGACTTCGCGCACTACAAACCGTCGACGGTGACGCGGCGGATCGAGCGGCGCCTGGCGCTCACCGCGCAGCGCGACCTCGCCGCCTACGCGCGCCACCTCGCCGCCAGCCCCGACGAGCTGAACGCGCTCTACCGCGATCTGCTGATCGGCGTGACGCGCTTCTTCCGCGACGTGGAGGCGTTCGAGCGCTTGCAGTCGGAGATCGTGCCGCAGCTCCTTCAGCGCGTGGCGCAGGACGAGGAGATCCGCATCTGGATCGCGGCGTGCGCCACCGGCGAAGAGGCGTACTCGATCGCCATGCTCTTGCACGAGCAGCTCGAGGCGGCGCACCGGCCGCTCAACCTGCGCATCTTCGCCACCGACGTGCACCGGCTGTCGCTCGACGTGGCCTCGGCCGGCCTCTACGACGAGGACGCGCTCACCGACGTGACGCAGGCGCGGCGCGACCGCTACTTCGTCAAGGACGGCGATCGCTGGCGCGTGTGCAAGGAGCTGCGGCAGCTCGTGGTGTTCGCGCGCCACAACTTGATCTCGGACGCGCCGTTCACGCGGCTCGATCTGATCACGTGCCGCAACCTGCTCATCTACTTTCAGCCGATCGTGCAGAAGAAGGTGCTGTCGCTCCTGCACTTCGGGCTCAAGGCGGGCGGCGCGCTCCTGCTCGGGCCGAGCGAGACGCCGGGCGAGCTGGCCGACGAGTTCGACACCGTCGACGGGCACTGGCGCATCTACCGCAAGCGGCGCGACGCGCGGCTGCCCGACATCCGCATCCCGCTCTCGGTGACCACGCCCCTGTCGTCGCCGCGCGCCGTCGGCGGCACGCGAAGCTGGCCGGGGCCGCAGCTGCTCGCGCTCTACGATCAGCTGCTCGGCAAGGCGATGCCGCCGAGCCTGCTGATCGACGAGAGCTACCAGCTCGTGCACACCTTCGGCGGCGCCGAGGAGCTGCTCAAGCTCCAGGGCGGCCGCATGAGCACCAACATCCTCGATCTCGTCGGCGAGGATCTGAAGACCGCGCTGCTCGGCGCCATGCAGCACGCGCACAAGCAGCGCGCCACCGTGCGCATCCCGGGGATCCCCGTCGAGCGGAACGGCGTGCGCGAAGACTTTCGCCTGACCATCGAGCCGCTCGATCCGGTGGCGGGCGTCGGCCACTTCCTCCTGCAGCTCGAGAGCAACGGGCCGAGCGAGCTCGCGCGCGCGACGGAGCAGGCGGTGGACGTGCCCGAGCCGTCGCGCAGCTACGTGGCGGCGCTCGAGTCGGAGCTGCGCTTCACCAAGGAGAGCCTGCAGGCGACCATCGAGGAGCTGGAGACCGCCAACGAGGAGCTGCAGGCGACCAACGAGGAGCTGGTGGCCTCGAACGAGGAGCTGCAGAGCACCAACGAGGAGCTGCACTCGGTCAACGAGGAGCTGTACACGGTCAACGTCGAGCACCAGCGCAAGATCACGCAGCTCGCCGAGACCACCGACGACCTCGACAACCTCTTGCACAGCATCGACGTCGGCATGCTGTTCCTCGACGAGAAGCTGTGCATCCGCAAGTACACGTCGAACGTGGCGAACGTGTTCCGCCTCCTGCCGCAGGACGTGGGGCGGCGCTTCGACAGCTTCGCGCCGACGATCCAGCACCCGGAGCTGGAGGCCGACGTGCTGGCGGTCCTTCAGTCGGGGCGCGCCATCGAGCGCGAGGTGACCAGCCGCGAAGGCGTGATTTATCTCCTGCGCGTCCTGCCGTACCGCTCGACCTCGGCCAAGCGCGGCGTGGTGCTGTCGCTCATCGACGTGAGCGCGCTCAAGCGATCGGAGGCGCGCGTGCGGCGGCTGTCGGCGATCGTCGAGTCGTCCTCGGACGCCATCACCGCCGAGGATCTGAACGGCAAGATCGTGAGCTGGAACCGCGGCGCCGAGCGGCTCTACGGCTACACGGCCGAGGAGGCGATCGGGCGCGACGCGTCGTTCTTCGTCCCCGAGGATCGGCGCGCCGAGGCCGGCCGCGTGCGCGCGCGCGCCGAGCTCGGCCAGGCGAGCGAGCCGTACGAGACCGTGCGCCAGCGGCAGGGCGGCACGCAGGTCGACGTGCAGATCGCCGCCTCGCCGCTGCACGACGAGCACAACGACATCGTCGGCGTCTCGTCGATCGCGCGCGACATCACGCAGCGCAAGCACGACGAGGCGGCGGTGCGGCGCGCGCTCAAGATGCGCGACCAGTTCATGGCCATGCTGTCGCACGAGCTGCGCAACCCGCTCGCCGCGCTCCTGCACGCGTCGGCGATCTTGCGCGGGCGCGGCCCGAACGGCGACGGCGAGCTGAACCAGCGCGCGCTGCAGGTGGTGGAGCGGCAGTGCAAGC
>DASREC010000378.1:0-3158 GCA_035652295.1 Polyangia bacterium | reverse complement strand
CGCCCGCCGCGCGCGTCACGCCGCCGGTGATGCTGCCGTCGTCGACGTGGAACACCGTGTCGCTCGAGATCGTGATCATCTGCGCCGACGGCATGCGGTAGTCGGTGGTGAGCACCACGCCCGACGGCACCAGCAGCGCGCAGTGCGGCGCGCCCGTCGGCCCGGCGCAGCCGAAGTTGCACGGCTGCGGATTGAACGTCGTCCCGTCGGGCGCGCACGCCAGGATCGCCGTGCCGTCCGCCGAGCAGTGATTCTGCGAGCCGCCGGGATCGCAGCTCGTCGGCCCATCCTCGCCGCCGCCGTCGACGCCGCCGCCGTCGTCACCGACCGACAGCCCGCGCACGCTGAACGTGCACCCGGCGCAGAGGAAGCTGAGGAGCAATACGTTCCGCACGCGGCGATCCTCTCACAAAAGCGGGTGCGCGGCTACGTCACCCCGACGGTGCGCCGGCGTCGGGCGGACCGCTCGCGGGATCGCACACCAGCGATCCGCTCTCGGCGAGGCACGCGTAGCCTTCGCCGCTGCGGCAGCCGCTCGCGTCGGCGCACTTGCGGCGGCAGGTGGGCGCGATGCACGCCGAGTCGAGCGGGCAGTCGCCGTCCGTCGAGCACGGCCGCGTGCAGTAGCCGCCGGGATATCCGGCGAGCGCGCAGGTGAACGGCTGCGTGCCGCAATCGCCGTCGCCGCCGCAGCGCGTGCCGATGGGCAGCCGCTGCGTGTTGGGCGCCGTCGAGCAGGCGGCGACGAGGAGCGCGAGCCAGGCGATTCTCACGGCGCACATTATCGGGCCGCGCGCGCGCGAGAGCAATTTCAGCGCGCCGGATTTTGCGGCCGCGGCGGATTCGGCGGCTGCGGATTCTGCGGCCGCGGCGGATTCGGCGCGCGCTGCGGATTGGGCGCGCGCGGATTGAGCGGCAGCTTGGGCACCGCGTTCGTCGGCACCTCGATCGGCGGCAGCTCGCCCGGCTTGAGCGGCCGCTGCGGAGCGCCCGGCACGCGCACCGTCTTCTGCCGCACCAGCGTCGACGGCGGGGTGCCCGGCTTGAGCGGCAGCGCCTGCAGCGTCTTCGGCAATTCGAGCGGTTTGCCGTCGGGCCCCATGCCGGGCTCGGGCGGCGGCGGAAATCCATCCTTGAGCGGCCCGCCGACGTCGTTCTTCTTCACGCCCGCCGGCCGCTCCCACGGAATCTCCTCGAGCGGCTGATCGCCCGCCGCCTGCGCCATGAAGCGCGCCCACATCGGCACGCTCAACATGAACGACGCGTCCTTGTAGCCGAGCTGCCGCTCGTACTTGTCGTCGCCGATCCACGCGGTCGTCATCCAGCGCGACGTGTAGCCGATGAACCAGACGTCGGAGGTGCGGCTCGACGTGCCGGTCTTTCCCGCCGACACGATCTTGGTGGCGCGGATCGGCGCCGAGTGGCCGGTCGTCACGATCTCGCGCAAGAGCCGCGAGGTGAGCCACGCCGTGCGCGGCTCGATCACCGGCTCGACGCTCACGCCCGCCGTCGCCGCCACGCGATCGAGCTTGTCGCCCGCCGCGAGCATCGGATCGTCGTAGCTGGTGTGATCCTCGAGCACGCGCCCCGCGCGATCGCGCACGCGCCTCACCAGCACCGGCTGGATCGGCTTGCCGTTGCGCGCGAACACGGCGAACGCGCGCGTGATGTCGTCGATGTGCACGCACGACGCGCCCAGCGCCAGCGACGAGCAAAACTCCTTCTCGCACTTCGGCGACGTGATCAGCGGCGTGGTGATGCCGAGCCGGTGCGCCCACTTCTCGGTGTCCTTGGCGCCGACGATGCGGAAGATCTCCACCGACGGCGGATTTTTCGACCACACCAGCGCGCGCTCGAGCGACACCTGCACGTTGTAGCTGCCGTCGATGTTCTGCGGCACCCACAATTCGCCGGTATTGGGATCGACCTCGGCTTTGGGTTTATCGTTCCAAAGCGTTTGATAGTCATATCCGCGATCGAGCGCCAATGAATAATAAATGGGTTTATAGGCCGAGCCCGGTTGGCGGCAGGCTTGCGTGACGCGATTGAACTCCGAACGATCGAAATCGTCCCCGCCCGCCATCGCCAGGACGTAGCCGTTCGAATGATCGAAGGTGTAGATCGCGCCCTGCACGCGCGGCGTCTGCTCGAGCGCCAGCTCGACGGTGCGCGGCGGTTTTTTCGCGGTCTGCTCCGGCACCCACGCGCTCTCGCCCTCTTCGTCGTAGGTGAACTCGGTGAACCGCGGAATGCGCGAGCGATAATTCCATTTCACCCAGATTACGTCGTTTTTGTGTAAGGCCTCGTTTGCACCGGTTATCAATTTATCGTTGGTCGCGTCGCCCGCCGAATAGGGAAAAGCCCAGGTCATGTTTTCAATCGGTAACGGATAGGTTTTGTCGCCAATCCGCACCAGCGCGCGCTCGGGCGCGACCTTCTCCACCAGCCCGAGATACAGCTTCGCCTCTTCGAGCGGCCGCGCGCCGTACAGCTCGTGCGCGCGCGCGCGGAAGATCTTGGCCGATTCCTCGTCGAGCCGCGCCTCCGGGCCGCGCCAGCCCTGCCGCTTGTCGAGCTTGCGCGCCGCCGCGTCCACGTTCTCCTGCGCCAGCACGTCGAGGTACGGCAGCACCGTGGTCTCGATGCGATAACCGGCTTCATAGAACGCTTTTTGACCGAGTTTTTTAATCAAATCGCGCCGGACCTGCTCGGCGAAATAGGGCGTCACCTCGTGGAAATAATCCCGCCGCCCGCGCACCTCGAGCGGTTTGCGTTTGTAATCCTCGGCCTGTTTGCGGGTAATCACCCCGGTTTCGGCCATATTGTCGATCACGGTGTTGCGCCGATCGACCGCGCTTCCCTCGTCGGAGAATGGGTTGTAGCGCGTGGGCGCGCGCGCCAATCCGGCGATCATCGCCATCTGCGCGACGTTCAAATCCCAAACGTCTTTGTCGAAATAACGCCGCGCCGCCGCCTGCACGCCATACGCGCCGTTTCCCAAAAAAATGTGATTCAAATAAAGCGCCAATATCTCGCGCTTCGAATATCGAGCCTCCAACCGCCGCGCAAAGATCGCCTCCTTCAACTTGCGCGAGAAGCTGCGCTCCGGCGACAGGAACGCCTTGGCCACCTGCTGCGTGATGGTCGAGCCGCCCTGC
>DASREC010000377.1:0-24895 GCA_035652295.1 Polyangia bacterium | reverse complement strand
TTCGTCACCATGTTCATCGACGAGGCGCGCATCGCGGCGTCGCTCACGCACGTGAACGTCGCGCAGGTTTTCGAGTTCGGCGAAGTCGCGGGCAGCTACTACCTCGTCATGGAGCTGATCGAGGGCGTCGATCTCGGGCGGCTGCTCGAGGCGGCGCGGCGGCGCAAGATGTCGCTGCCGCGCGCGGTGGTGGCGTTCCTCGTCGCGGAAGCGGCGCGCGGCCTCGCGTACGCGCACGAGAAGCGCGGGCCGTCGGGCGCGCTGCTCGGCATCGTGCACCGCGACGTGTCGCCGCAAAACATCCTCGTCAGCTACGCGGGCGAGGTGAAGATCGCCGACTTCGGCATCGCCAAGGCCGTCGGCAAATTGCACAAGACCGACTCGGGCGCGGTGATGGGCAAGCTGCGCTATATGAGCCCCGAGCAGGTGACGGGCGAGCCGCTCGACGGGCGCTCGGATGTTTTTTCGCTCGGGATCGTTTTGCACGAGCTGCTCACCGGGCGGCAGCTGTTCGACGGCGACAATCCCGGGCACGTCGCCGATCAAGTGAAGCGCGCCGAGATCGAGCCGCCGTCGCGCCACGCCGCCGACGTGCCGCCGGAGCTGGATCGGATTTGCTTGAAGGCGCTGGCGCGCGCGCGCGATGCGCGGCACGAGCGCGCGGCCGATCTCGCGCGCGAATTGTCGACGTACGTGAACGAGCGCGCGCCGGGGCTCACGCGCGAGGACGTGGGCGCGCTCGTCGGCGAATTGGTGCCGCGCGACGTCGAGCCGCCGCCGCCGCTCAACGACGCGACCGCGCAGACCGTCGAGCAGTCGGTCACGCCCGAGCGCGCGCCGCCGAATCCGCGCGCCGCTTCCCCGCCGTCGCTCGCGAGCGCGCCGACGCGTCCCGGGCGCACGCGCGAGCCGACGCCGAGCGCCGCGCCCGCGCCGGCTCGCTCCCGCGCGCTCACCGTCGCCGCGCTCGCCGGCGTCGTGGCGGTGCTGCTCGCGGGGATCGGCGTCGCGTATCGCGTGCTCAACGTTCCCGGGCCGGGACCCGATCCGATTCCGCCGGTCGCGAGCGCCGACGCCGGCGCGCGCGTGGACGCCGGCGCGACGGGCGAAGCGGCGCGTCCCGCGATCGCGCCCGCCGAGCGCGCGCGGCTGCTCGCCGAATTGGAGTCGCTGCCGCAAGCGGAGGCGGCGTGGCGCGGCGTCGCGTCGGAGGATTATCTCGCGGTGCTCTCCGCCGTCGAGGCGAGTGCCTGCGCGGGCGCGAGCACCGGCGCGCCCGAGACGCTCGCGCCCGACGTCGCCGAGCGCGTCGATCACCGCCGGCTGCGCGCCGAGGCGCTGGCGGTGCAGCGCTTCCTGCGCGCGAGCGGCGAATTGCCTCCGCGCACCGCCGAGTCGCTGCGCGCGTTCTTGCGCTCGCGGCCCGCGTTCTCGCCGGGCGCGGGCGGCTGGGCGATGGCCGCGCTGGCGCTGCGCGTGATGCCGAGCGAGTCGCGCTTCGTCGGCGATCTCCTGCGCGAGAACGGCGCGCTTCGCCGCTGGCGCGATCGCCGCGCCGACGAGCCGCCGCCGTCGGGCGACGCGGCGCTGTGCGATCGCGAGCACGTGGTCGCGCTGCTCGCGCGCGCGCAGCCGGGCCCGCGCGCCGAGGCGCTGCGCCGCTACCTCGCGGCCACGCCGCTCGAGCTGGCGCGCGACGACAAGAATTTGCGCTACCAGGTGATCGCCGCCGAGCGCGACGAAGCGGCGGGCACGCTCGACGTGCGCCTGCGCGTGACCAACCCCGGATCGGCGGAGCAGCCGCTTCAGCTCGACGGCGCGCGGCTCGCCGGCGCCGACGTGGCGCAGCCGCCGTCCGTCGAGCCGCCGGCGTCGAGCGTGCCGCCGGGCCTGGTGCGCGAGCTGCGCCTGCGCTTCGCCGGCGCGACCGACGCGCTCGCCGAGGCGGCGGTGCTGGTGCTCGCGCCCGGCGTCGAGCTGCAAGCGTACAGCGAGGACCTGCGATGACCGCGGAGCCGACGACCGAAACGGTGCGCTACGAAGTGCGCGAGCGGATCGCGGTGGTCACGCTCGATCGACCGGCGGTGAAAAACGCGCTCGGCCCCGACGAGTGGCAGCGCCTCGACGAGCTGGCGGCGCGCGCCGAGGCCGACGCCGACGTGCGCGTGATGCTGGTGCGCGGCGCGGGCGGCGTGTTCTCGGCGGGCGGCGATCTGCGCACCATGCCGGAGCGGCTCGCGCTCGAGCCGCACGTGCGGCGCGCGCGGCTGCTCGCCGACGCGCAGGTGGTGCGCCGCTTTCGCGCCATGGGCAAGCCGATCGTCGCCGAGATCGCCGGCGCCGCCGTCGGCGCGGGGCTGTCGCTGGCGTTGGCGTGCGACGTGCGCATGGCCGCGACCACGGCGAAGCTCGGCGCGACGTTTCACAAGATCGGGCTCACCGGCGACTTCGGCATGCTGTGGCTGCTGCCGCGCGCGGTCGGCCCGACGCGCGCGCTCGACCTGCTCTACTCCGCCGAGCTGGTGGACGGCGCGCGCGCGGAGGCCATCGGATTGGTCAGCCGCGCGGTTCTACCCGAGCGGTTGGAAGTCGAGGCGTGGGCCTACGCGCAGCGGCTCGCCGCCGGCCCGCCGGTGGCGCTGGCCTTCACCAAGCGCGGCGTGGCGCTGTCGCTCGAGCGCGAGCTGGCCGAGCTGATGGCGTGGGAAGCCGACGCGCAAGCCGCCTGCTCGCGCACCGCCGACGCGCGCGAAGGCGTCGCCGCGTTCCTGGAAAAGCGCCCACCGGTTTTTCGCGGCCGCTAGCGCGATCTGATCGCGCTCGAAATGAACGCGCTGCGTTCCGCGCGCGGGCTGCGGCAATTTGCCGCCGTGCTCAAACATTCTCGGTCGCGCAGACGCGCCCTGCGAAACTGCGCGCGGCGGCAAATTGCCGCACCCCGCGCGCTACACTCCGCTTCGTGCCGGCCCGTGGAGTTGCAAAACGGGTCAGCGCGGCTCGTCGGGGGCGGGCGGGGGAAGCGTGGTCGGATCGGCCGACGGAGGGGGCTCGCTCGCGGGCGGATCTTCGGCGGACGGCGCCGGGCGCGGCTTGGGGGCGCGGCGCGGCGGCGGCGCCGGAGCGGGCTCGATCACCGTCGTGGTCGTGGTCGCGGGAGGCGGGAGGATCACGGTCGTCGACGGCGGCGCGATCACCGGCGCGGGCGTGGCGGGAACTTCGCGCGGCGGCGCCGAGCCGCCTTGGAGACGGCGCGGCCCGACGGGCGCGACCGGATCGGCGGGCACGACGGTGATCGGCAGCTCGTCGGTGCCGCCGGGCTCGCGCGGATGGCGCGGCTCGCGTCCCAGCCGCGCCGGCGGAGTCGCCGCCTGCGCCGCGCGCGCGTCGACGTCGTACGCCAGCTCGAGCGGCGCATTGCCGCTGCGTCCCGGCAGGCTCGCCAGCACGCGCAGCTTGTACTTGCCGCTCGCGCGCCAATCGAACACGCCGCGATAGCGCCCGCCGATCTCCGTCGACGGCGCCAGCACCATCTGCTCCGCGCCCGCCGGCGGCTGCACCACGATCTCGATCTGCGCGCCGGTGACCGGCCCCGCCCCGCTGGCGAGCCGCACCTGGATCGCCGCCGGCGAATCGGCGAGCGGCTTCTGCTCGAAGCCGGCCAGCAGCGTGAAGCCGTCCTCCTCGAGCGCGTGCTCCTCTTCCAACTTCGTCGACGGCGGCGGAATCGGCGTGACGAATTTCTGCTCGGGCGGCGGCGGCGCGACCACCTGCGCCGGCACGTCGACGCGGTTGTGCAAGAGCGCCGCGGTGACGCCCGCAAACGCGCCGACGGCGACCGCCACCAGCGCGCCGACGTACACGCCGCGGCGCCCGCGCGAACGGCGCGGCGGCTCCTCGTCGCGCTCCGCCTCGATCGCCAGCGGGCGGCGCATGCGTCCGGTCACCACCACGCCCGCGACCGGCGCCTGCGGAGCGCGCGGCGCGATCGGCGCCGGCCTCGGCTGCGCGCGCGGCGGCGCCGGCGTCGACGCCACCGCCACCACGCTCGCCTTCGCGGGCGCCGGCTTCGACTGCGCCGCGCGCGCCGGCGTCGCCGGCTGCACCGGCTGCGGCATCCCGAACATCGTCGCCGACGCCGGCTGGCTCGACACGCGATCGAGCGCCTGGATGATCGCCTCCGCGTCCGCCGGCCGCAGCGCGCGATCTTTCGCGAGGCAGTCGAGGATCAGCTTCTCCAGCGACTGCGGTAGTTGCGGCTCGAGATCGCGCGGCTTGGGCGGCGCGTCGCGCAGATGCTTGAGCACGACCTGCATGCCCGCCGATCCCTCGAACGGCAGCCGCCCCGTCGACAGCCGAAACAGGATCACGCCGAGCGAATACAGATCGGCGCGGTGATCGATCTCGGCGCCCGTCGCCTGCTCGGGCGCGATGTAGTGCGGCGTTCCGAAGATCACTCCGTCGCGCGTCACGATCGACTGATCGGATTCGATGTTGTTGACGATCTTCGCGATGCCGAAGTCGAGCACCTTCACCTGGTCCGGCACGCGCGAGCGATCGGTCACCAGGATGTTCGCCGGCTTGAGATCGCGGTGCACGATGCCGGCGTGGTGCGCCTCGGCGAGCGCGATCGCGATCTGCCGCCCGAGCGACAGCACGCGCGCGATCGGCTGCGGCCCCTGCGCCTCGCAGATCGCCTCGAGCGACACGCCGTCGATGTGCTCCATCACCAGGAACGGCAGCCCGTCGTCGGTCTCGCCGACCATGTGCACGGTGACGATGTTCGGGTGCTGCAGCTTGGCGGCCGCGCGCGCCTCGCGCAAAAAGCGGCGCACCACCTCCGGCTCCTTGAGCAACTCGCGGCGCAGGATCTTCACCGCCACCACGCGATCCATCGAGCGCTGGTAGGCGACGTAGACCGTGCCCATCGCGCCGCGCCCGCACACTTCGCGCAGCTCGAACTGCCCGAGCAGCACGCGGCCGAGGTTGCGATCCTCGACGGCGGCGGTGACCAGCGAGCCGTCGGCCGGACAGAACCGGACGCCGTCGTCGAAGCTGCGCTGGCAACGCGGGCAGCTCATCATGCGGGCACGCTCACCTCCTCCAGGTTTTAGCACCCACACTATGGGTTGCCAATTGCGCTACCATTAATTGGTGCACGCGGTTCTCGTCTGTCTGCTCTTCGCCTCGCCGACGCAGGCGGTGATGATGCCGCCGGCGTCACGCTTCGCCGACGTGGACGTGAAGTTTCAGCGCGGCCACGTCTCGGTGACCGCGGTCAAGCTCGACCGCTTCGAGCGCCCGACGGCGCTGCGCCGCTTTCGCGGTCGGTTCGCCGCGCGCGTGCTCGCAGGCAAGCGCGTCGTCGACGAGGTGCTGTTCGATTTTCCGCTGCTCGGCGCCGCCGAGTCGTCGGACGTCGACGACGCGAACCGCGCGCTGGCCGATCGGCTGCGCGCCGGCGTGACCGCCACCACGCGCGTGCGCGTGCCGATCTACGACGGCGCCGACGGGCTCGAGATCTACGACACGCAGACGCGCCGCGTGCTGCCGGTGCCGCTCAAGGACTCGCCGGCTGCGGCGCCGCCGGCGCCTGCGGCAACCAACCCTCGCGCACCATGAAGTTGCCGACGGTCCACTTGTCGCCGATCTTCTCCACCGAGATCAGCGCCGAGCGCCGCGTCTCGTCGCGTCCTTGACGAATCGTCAAGTCGTACGCCATGCGCGCGTGATCGCCCTCGACGTGCGCGTCGCGCCGCTTGTAGAAGATGCTCGGCTTGGCTTGGTCGGGCTCGTACGTGGTGCGGATCTTCTCGACCAGCGACAGCTCCTCTTCCAGCTTCGAGCGCGCCAGGCCGCTCGCCAATTCGAGCGCGCGCTTCTGATCGATCTCGACGAAGTAGAGATCGACGAAGCGATCCGAGACCTGCTCGGCGCTCTTCGGCGCGCAGCCGGCGGCGGCGAGCACGAGCGCGGCGATCGCGAAGAGCCGCTTCATGTGGTCGCCGCCTCGATCGGCGCGCGCCGGCGGAAGAACTGAAACACCGCCTGCACGATCGACGCGATCGGCACCGCCAAGAGCGCGCCGATGAGGCCGCCCGTCTGCTCGCCGACGAGCAGCGCGAACACCACCACCACCGGATGAATCTTCGCCGCCGTGCCGATGATCTTCGGATTGAACAGGTTGGCCTCGAGGAAATGGATCCCGACGATCCAGCCGAGCACCGCGAGGCCGGTGGTGAGCGACAGCCCCTCGTTGGCGCCCGACGCCATCGCCACCGTCACGATCGGCACCGACGACAGGATCGAGCCGAACACCGGGATGAAGCTGAACGTGCCGGCCACCATGCCGAGCAGCACCGCGTACTTCACGCGAAAGATCAAAAGCCCGACGGTGGTGAGGATCCCGTTGACCACGCAGATGGTGAGCTGCCCGCGCACCACGCCCGAGAGCCCGCGATCGATCTGCTCCATCAATTCGTCGAACGCGAGGCGGTGCGGCTCGGGCACGAGCGAGCGCAAGAAGCTCATCACGCGATCGAGATCGACCAGCACGTAGGCGGCGACCATGAACGTCAGCACGAACCACGCGAAGCCTTTGAGCACGCTGGCGATGAAGCGCTGTCCGACGGCGAGCACGCTCTTCATCTCGGTCGACGTCGAGCTGGCCGCCTGCGCCAGCAGATCCGAGAGGCGCGTGCGGCGCGTGTCCGAGTCGGAGCGGGGGCCCACCACGTAGCGCCCCTTGCCTGCCGCTTCGATCTCGAGCTCGAGGTTCTCCAGCGACACCTCGAGCTCGCCGGCGCGTTTTTGCGTGACGGTGAGCTTGCGCTCGGGGCGCGGCTCGACCTCGTCGGTGACGTGCGCGTCCTCCTGCGGGAAGTTGCGATCCAGCCACGCGTCGGCGCGCGGCACCCACTCGCGCTGCACGCGCGCCATGAAGCGCGGCGCCTCGCGGAACAGCCGCGCGAAGTCGGCCGACAGGTGCGGCAGGAACGCGGTGAAGAAGATCGCGATCGCCGCCGCCAGCATCACGTACACCATGATCACCGCCGACCAGCGCGGCATCGGGCGCGAGCCGAGGCGCAGCGACGCCAGGCCGTGCACCAGCGGCGCCAGCACGTAGGCGACGAGGACGCCGAGCACGAACGGCAGGATCACCTGGCGGAAGACGATCATCACCAGCAGGATGAAGAGCGCGAAGCCCCACAGTGCGGCAAAACGCCGCAGCCAGGCGAACAGCGCCGACGGCGCGCGCTCGGGGCTCATTTGGAGATCGCCTCGAAGTGCGGCCGCAGCCGCTGCCACGTGCCGTCGAGATCTTCCGAGATCACCTTCACGCCGCCGGTGACCGGCATGAAGTTGGTGTCGCCGTTCCAGCGCGGCACCACGTGCCAGTGCAGGTGCTGATCGATCCCGGCGCCCGCCGTGCGCCCGAGGTTCATGCCGACGTTGAAGCCGTGCGCGCTCACCGCCGCCCGGAGCGCCGCGATGCTGCGCTGCAAAATAATTCCCGTGGCGCTCCACGATTTCTCGTCGAGCGCCGCCGGATCGGCGACGTGCGCGCGCGGGATGACCATCACGTGCGCGTTCGAGTACGGGAACTTGTTGAGCATGACGAACGCGTGCTCGTCCGCGTGCAGGATGAGATGCTCGCGGTGGCGTTCCGGTCCGTCGGCGGGGAATTTACAGAAGATGCAAACGTCGGCGGCTTCGTCGCCGGAGAGGATGTACTGCATGCGCCATGGGGCCCAGAGCCGATCCATGGCGGCGGACGGCTTACTCCTGCTCGTTCTTGGAGAGCCCCTTGAGCTTCGAGCGGAACACGTCGCCGAGCGTGGCGCCGGAGGTGCCGGCGGTGTAGCCCTGCGCCTCGGCCAGCTCCTCGGAGCGCATCGCCGCCTTCATCGACAGGCCGATCTTTCGCTCGGCGGCGTCGATGGAGATGATCTCGGCCTTGACGTCCTGGCCGGGCTTGAGCACCTCGCGCGGATCCTCGACGCGGCTGTCCGAGATCTCCGAGACGTGGATGAGCCCCTCGATGCCCTTCTCCAGCTCGACGAACGCGCCGAAGTCGAGCACCTTCTGCACCTTCGCGCTGACGATCTTGCCGACGGGATAGTCGAACGGGATGCGATCCCACGGGTCGCCGATCAGCTGCTTGATGCCGAGCGAGATCTTCGGCTTGTCGCCCTCGGTGGTGTCGATGTTGAGCACCGCCGCCTCGACCTCGTCGCCCTTCTGATACAGCTCCGATGGGTGCTTCACGCGCTGGGTCCAGCTCATGTCGCTGATGTGCACCAGGCCGTCGATGCCCTCTTCGATCTCGACGAAGATTCCGAAGTCGGCGATGTTGCGCACCTTGCCGCGCACCACGGTGCCCGGCGGATACTTCGAGGTGAGCGCCTCGTACGGATTCGGCTCGAGCTGCTTCATGCCGAGCGAGATGCGGTTCTGCGAAGCGTCGATGTCGAGCACGACCGCCTCGACGATGTCGCCGACCGCGACCACCTTCGACGGGTGCTTCACGCGGCGGGTCCACGACATCTCGCTGATGTGCACGAGCCCCTCGATGCCCTGCTCGAGCTCGATGAACGCGCCGTAGTCCTTCAGCGAGACGACCTTGCCCTTGACGACGGTGCCGGGCGTGTAGCGCGCGGCCGCCGACTTCCACGGGTCTTCCGAGATCTGCTTGAGGCCGAGCGAGACGCGCTCGGTCTCGGAGTTGAACTTGAGGACCTTCACGCGCACGTGATCGCCGACCTGGAACATCTCGGACGGATGGTTCACGCGTCCCCAGCTCATGTCGGTGATGTGCAAGAGGCCGTCGATCCCGCCGAGATCGATGAACGCGCCGTACTCGGTCAGGTTCTTCACGATCCCGTCGACGATCTGGCCTTCCTTGAGCTTCTCGAGCGTCTGCTCCTTCAGCTCGGCGCGCTCTTTTTCGAGCAGCACGCGGCGCGACAGGACGATGTTGCCGCGCTTCTTGTTGAACTTGATGACCTTGAACTTGTAGCTCTTGCCGATGAACGCATCGAGGTTGCGCACGGGGCGCAGATCCACTTGCGAGCCGGGGAGGAACGCTTTCACGCCGCCGCGGATGGTGACCGAGAGGCCGCCCTTCACGCGCTGCGAGATGGTGCCTTCGATCAGCTCGTCGCGCTCGCACGCCTCGGAGATCTCGTCCCACACCTTGAGACGGTCGGCTTTTTCCTTCGACAGGACGCACAGGCCGTTCTCGTTCTCGCGGCTCTCGAGGAAGACCTCGACCTCGTCGCCCGGCTTGACGGTCACCGTGCCGTCGGGCGCGGTGAACTCCTCGACGGGGACTTGGCCTTCCGACTTGTAGCCGATGTCGACGACGACGTAGTCCTTGGCGACGTGAATCACGCGACCGCGAACGATGGCGCCTTCTTTCATGTCGCCGCGTTTGAGGGACTCCTCAAACATCGCGGCGAAGCTCTCCTCGCCCCCCGAGCTTTCGTTGTGCAGATCAGTCATGAAAAACCGTGCTCCCTTCACTCTCGATGTACGGATTCTTTGCGGCCTTTGCGGACCGAAAAGTAGGTGCGGAACTTAGTCCCCGGGCCCCTATTGGTCAAGGGAAATCGCGGGTCCGAGCCGTTCGCGGGCGAGCTCGACCAGGCGCGTAATCACGCTCTCCAATTCGAGGCTGCTGGTATCGACCAACAGCGCGTCGGGGGCCTGCTTGAGCGGAGCCACCGGGCGGTTGATGTCCCGATCGTCACGTTGCCGCAGCTCGGCCAGGGTCGCGGCGAGATCTACCTGCGCGCCGCGGGCCAACAGCTCCTCGTGGCGGCGGCGCGCGCGCACCTCTTCGGAGGCGGTGAGAAAGATCTTGAGCGGCGCCCAGGGCAGGACCACCGTGCCGATGTCGCGGCCCTCGACCACGCAGCGGCCGCGCGCGGCCAGGCGGCGCTGGAGCTCGAGCAGCGCGTCGCGCACCGCCGGGTGCGCCGAGACCGTCGAGGCGCCTTGCGACATCTCGGGCGTGCGGATCGCCTGCGAGACGTCCTCGTCGCCGAGCCACACCGCGCCCGACTCGTCGAAGCGGATCGGCAGCGCGCGCGCGATCCCGGCCAGCCCCTCGCCGTCGGAGAACGCCACGCCCGCGCGCGACGCGGCCAGCGCCACCGCGCGGTAGATCGCGCCGGTGTCGAGCAGAAAAAACC
Organism: Polyangia bacterium; assembly: GCA_035652295.1. Taxonomy (GTDB): domain Bacteria; phylum Myxococcota_A; class Polyangia; order Palsa-1104; family Palsa-1104; genus DASREC01. The sequence continues at coordinate 14,702 of DASREC010000377.1, read as the reverse complement.
CGAGCCGCTTCGCGATCGCCTTCGCGACGGTGGATTTGCCCGCGCCCGCCGGGCCGTCGATCGCAATCACCGGCGCACCATGGACCGCGGAGCGGCCCGTGGTGTCTGTTCCTTTATCAATCGACCCAGCCATGCGGCGCGAACCTTATCACGACCTCCGGCGGGCGCATCTGCTACATTTGGAGGCCATGGCTTCCTGGTTCCCCGTGGCGGCTGCGCTCGGCGCGAACCTGTGGATCCTGGCCGTGGCCGTGCCGCTCCTGCTCGGCCGGTCGTGGGGAACGCTGGCGTTTCCCGGCGGGCTCGTCGGCGTGACACTGCTGGTGGTCGCCGCGCCCGCGATCTTGATGTACGGCCTGGCGCGCCGCTCGGGCGCAGCGCTGCTCGGCGCGTTCCCGTTCGCGGTGGCGCTGCCGCAGGCGCTGCTCTCGACGCCGGAGGCCGGCCACCTCCTGCCGCCGGTGCCGTTCGCGCTCGCCGCCGCGTCGCTGGTCGGCTACCTGCTGGCGACGTCGCGCTGGCTTTCGGAGCCGCCCGCCGAGGACGCCGCGCCGGCGACGCGCAAGCTGGCCATGCCGCCGGTCCCCGCGCGCTGGCGCCGCCGCTTGCGCATGTACCGCGCGCTCGCCGCGTGCGCGGTGATCCTGCCCGGCGCGCTCATCGCCTACGCCAACCTGTGGCCGCCGTCGAGCGCGCAGCTCGCCGAGTCGTTCGCCGGCCGCGCGACCACCATCGAGGGCGCGCAGACGCTGATCACCGTCGGCATCGGCCTCTTGTCGATGCTGCTCTATCGCAACTACCTGCTGGCGCCGATGCAGGCGCACCTGCAGCACGACCGCGATCTGGTGGCGCACGTCGAGGCGGCGCGGCGGCAGGCGCGCAAGGGACGCCCGCGCTTCGGCTTCTACGTGGCGGTGGCGATGGCGCTCATCGCCATGCTGGCCGTCGTGTGGAAGAAGGCCAGCCTGTGGGGAGGCGGTCCGTGAGGAAATATTTCTTCGAGGTGCTGTCGCTGGTGCTGATCCTCGGCAGCCTCGGGTTCTTCTGCGAGTGCGTCAGCTTTCTCGGGCGGCACGACTATGTGGCGGCGATCCTGCTGCTGTTCGTCGGCGTGTCGGTGATCCACGTGGGCGCCGAGCTGGCGCGGCTGGCGCTGGTCGAGCGCGAGTGATGCGCCTCGTCGTCGCCGCCGCGCTGGCGCTCTCGGCCGGCTGCCGCCACCAGGGCGGATCGCCGGCGGGGCGCTTCGCCGTGCCGCTCACCGCCGACGCGCCGCAAGGGACGGACGACGCGGTGGTGGCCACCGTCGACGGGCGGCCGATCCGCGCCAGCGATGTCGCCGTGCAGGCGCGCGCCGCCGGCTCGGACGCCAAGACCGCGCTCGCCGCGCTCGTCGACGCCGAGGTGCTGGCCGGCGAGGCGGCGCGCCGCGGCCTTGATCGCGATCCCGACGCCGTCGAGGCGGCGCGCGGGGCGGCGGTGCGGCGCCTCCTGGCCGTCACTTTCGAAAAGGAAGTTACTACCGAAAAGATACCCGAGCGCGAGCTGCGCAACGTCTACAACCGCAACATCAACGAGTTCGATCACTCGCTGTGGGTCGACGTCTGGCAGATCCGCGTCCCCTGCACGCGCACCGCGCCCGCCGACGAGAAGGCGCGCGCCCGCGCCACCGCCGAGGAACTGGCCCGCCGCGCGCGCGGCATCGCCGACGCCGACGCCTTCCAGGCGCTGGCCAAACAGATCCCCGCCCCCGACAAAAAAACCTACGAGGTCGATCGCCTGATGACCGCGCGCGACGGCTGGACCGTCAAGGAGTTCTCCTACGCCGCGTTCGATCAGCTCAAGAAGCCGGGCGACACCACCGGCGTCGTCGAGACCGAGTTCGGCTACCACGTCATCTACCTCAACAAGTTCGTCCCGCCGGTGCACCTCAAGCTCGAGGAGGTCGCGCCCAAGCTGCGCCTCGGCGTGTTCCCCGACTTCCAGCGGCGCGAGTTCGCCAAATTCGTCGACGCGCAGATGGCGCTGCACCACACCGTCGTGCACTACGACCGGATCCCATGAGCAGCTTCGCCGACATCCTGAAGGCGATGGTCGAGCGCGTGCCGGGCGCGGTGGGCGCGATCTTCGCCGACTGGGAGGGCGAGGCGGTGGACCAGTTCGCGCACGTGCCGACGCTCGAGATCCAGCTCGTCGGCGCGCACTGGGGCGTGGTGCTGGCGCTGGCGACGCGCAGCCTGGAGCACGCGGGCGCGGGCGGCATCGAGGAGATGTGGATCGAGGGCGAGCGCGCCCTCGTGCTGGTGCGGCGCGTGACCGAGCGCTACTACGTGGTGCTCACCGCGTCGCGCGCCGCGCACCTCGGGCAGGCGCGCCGCGAGCTGGAGCACGGGGCGCGCACGCTCCTGGGGGAAATGTGAGCGTTCGCTCATATTTTGCCCCGCTGCTGCTGCTCGCCTCGAGCGCGGCCGCGCGCGCGGCGGGCGACTACTCGCCGGCGTCCACCGAGTGGAACGGGCTGAGCCGGCTCGTCGACGTGGCGGCGGCGAGCGGCTGCCGCGTGCAGCCGACCGACCAGCTCGACTGGAGCGAGCTGGGCGCGCACGACGTGCTGTGGTTCGTCTATCCGCGCGCCGCCGTCGACGCGGGCAAGCTCGACCGCTGGCTGCAGGCGGGCGGGCGCGCGGTGGTGGCCGACGACTTCGGTGCCGCCGACGCGGCGCTGCGAGCGCTCGGCATCCGCCGCTCGCGCGCCGCCGTCGAGGTGCCGGACGCCGCGCGCTACCACCACAACGCCAACCTGCCGATCGCGCGGCCGGCGCTCGCCACCGAGCTCGGCCACTCGACCGACGCGCTGGTGGCCAATCACCCGGCGTCGTTCGAGAGCGCCATCCCGCCGACGTTCGCGTTCACGCAGGGCGCGGCGCTGGTGGTCGAGGGGAACGTCGGGCGCGGCTACTTCGTCGCGATCGCCGATCCCAGCGTGCTCATCAACAACATGCTGGAGCTCGACGGCAACCGAGCGTTCGCGCGCGCGCTCGTCGAGCGCACCTGCCACTCGGGCGAGCGCGTGGTGCTGCTGACGCAGACGTTCACCTCGCGCGGCGAGCCGACCGGCGCGCAGGCGATCGACGACTCGGCGCAGCCGCCCGCGCGCTACGCGAGCCTCTTCAACAAGATGTTTGTCGACGGCAACCATAAGATCGCCGAGAACGAGAGCCGCAGCGGCTTCTGGGTGCTCGCCGGCTTCTTGGCGTTGATCGCGCTCGCGCTCGTCGCCGGCGCGTTTCCCGGGCGCTCGCGCATCGACGATCACTGGACGCACGCGCGGCGGCTGATCGGGACGTCGCAAGGCGCCGACGGGACGGCCGCGCTCGAGTGGCAGCCGCTCGCGGGGCTGCCGTGGGACTACGGGCTGGCGGCGGCGATTTTGCGCGAGGAGGTGATCGATCGATTGCGCCTCGCCCTCGAGCAGCCGATCGACTTCGACTGGGTGCTGCCGCAGTCGCTGGCCGCGCGCGTGCGCGCCAAGGCCGGTCCGCTCGCCGGCCGCCACGCCGCCGAATTGTGGCGCGCGCTGCACCGCATCCGCTGGCGCACCGTCGACGGCGAGACCGCGCCCGACGAGCGGATCGCGCGCCGCCGCTTCGTGCAACTGCACGCGCTCGCCACGGCGTTTTTCGATGCGCTCGACGAACCGCCGGGCGTAAAAGAGGTCTAATCGGCATGGCCACGCAAACCATCGAGCGCTCCGCCCTGGTCGAAGTCGCCACGCTCTCGTCCGAGGTGCTCACCGAGGTCGGCAAGGCGTTCCTCGGCGGCACCGAGCCGGCGGAGCTGATCCTGACGTCGCTGATCGCGCGCGGCCACGTGCTGCTCGAGGGCGTACCGGGCGTGGCCAAGACGACGCTGGTCAAGGCGTTCGCGGCGGCGCTCGGCTGCTCGTTCCGGCGCATCCAGTTCACGCCCGATCTTTTGCCCTCGGACATCACCGGCACCTATGTGCTCGACGGGCGGTCGGGCGCGTTCGTGCTGCGCGAAGGGCCGATCTTCGCGCAGGTGATCCTCGGCGACGAGATCAACCGCGCCCCGGCAAAAACGCAGAGCGCGCTGCTCGAGGCCATGCAGGAGCGCCAGGTCACCGTCGAGGGACAGACGCGCGCGCTCGAGCCGCCGTTCCTGGTGCTGGCGACGCAGAACCCGATCGAGCACGAGGGCACGTACCCGCTGCCCGAGGCGCAGGTCGATCGCTTCCTGGCGAAGTTGAAGATGGGCTATCCGCAGGCGCCGGCCGAGCGCGAGATGTTGCGCCGCTACTCGGGGCCGCACGATCCGCTGGCCGAGACGCGGCAGGTGCTCGAGCCGGGGACCATCCTGCGGCTGCAGAAGCTGGCCGACGCGGTGCACGTCTCCGACGAGCTGCTCGACTACGTGCTCGGCCTGGCGCAGTACACGCGCACGCACCGGCGCGTGGCGCTGGGCGCGTCGCCGCGCGCGAGCTTGCAGCTGGTGAACGCGGCCAAGGCGCGGGCGCTGCTCGGCGGGCGCGACTTCGTGCTGCCCGACGACGTCAAGCACCTCGCGCCGTTCGTGCTGGCGCATCGCGTGCTGCTGTCGCCCGACGCGGAGATGGAGGGGCTCGGCCCCGAGTCGGTGGTGCGCGAGGCGCTCGACCGCGTGCCGTATCGCGCGCCGCAGGCGCCGCGGTAATGGCCGAGGCGCAGCACGCGCCGCGCGCCGGACGCGCCCCGTCGCTGACCGAGCGCGGGCGGGCGTGGGCGTGGGGCGGCGCGCTCCTGATCCTGCTCGGCGCGCTCACGTCTTCGTGGCGCGTGACCGGGCTCGGCGTGATGACGCTGGCCTCGCTGTGCGCGGCGTATCTGAGTTTTTTTCCGACGGCGATCTTGATCTGGCGGCGCTATCTGGAAATGAAGTGGGCGCTCGAACGGCCGGGCGGACCGTCGAGCGACGGGTTCGTCGTCGGGCGGCCGTTTCGCCTCTTGATCACGCTGCGCAGCCGCGGGCCGCGCGCGCTCGGCCGCGGGCGCGTGCGCATCTTCGCGTCGTCGCCGATCGAGGTGCCGCCCGACGTCGAGCTGGCGCTCGGCGCCGAGGTGGAGACCACCAGCGCCGTCGAGGTCACCGCGCTCAAGGTCGGCGTGTGGCACCTGCACGGCGCCGCGGTCGAGGTCACCGGCGCGCTCGGGCTGTGCGCGGTCGAGGCCTATTTCCCCAGCCCGCTCGGCGTGAAAGTTTTCCCGCGCCCGTCGGCGCGCGCGGTCTCCGTCGACGCGCGGCCGGCGGCGGGCGCGCCGCACGAGCGGCTCGGGCTGCACGCGCTGCGCTTTCGCGGGCTCGGCGGCGATCTGCGCGAGCTGCGCGATCACGCGCCCGGTGATCCGTTCAAGCAGATCGCGTGGAAGGCGACCGCGCGCACCGGCAAGCTGATGGTGCGCGATCTCGATCGCGAGACGATGGTGACGCACTTCCTGCTGGTCGATCAGGGCGCGACCATGCGCAAGGGGCGGCCGGGCGCCACCAAGCTCGACTACGCGGTCGACCTGGCGGCGGCGTACGCGCGCGGCGCGCTGGAGGCGGGCGATCGCGTCGGGCTGATCACCTTCGACGGGCGCATCGTCGGCGAGGCCAAGCCGAACGACGGGCCGGTGCACCGCCTGCGCCTCGTCGAGGTGCTGATGGAGGCGATGAACGCCGTCGACGAGGATCTCACCGAGCTGACCGACTCGGAGCTGGTGGCGGCGGTGGCGCGCTACCTCCTCTATCAAGAGGGCGTGGACACGCGGCTCCCGCGCACGCCGGCGATCGACGATCCGGCGTGGCAGCACCTGGCCACCTCGCCGACGGGCGAGCTGTACGATCTGCGCGTGCTGTCGCGCGCGGTGAACGCGGCGCTCGGCGAGAAGCCGCGGCTGGCGAGCGTGGTGGCGTCGACGACGGAGCTGGCGCGGCTCCGGCTGTTCTGCCGCGCGCGCGGCATCGAGCTGCCGTATCGGCGCGCGCCGCGCGAAGGGCGCCGCGCCGTCGGGCTGGCGCAGGCGCTCGAGCGCGCGGCGGCGGGACGCGGCACGCAGCGCATCGTGGTGCTGTCGGATCTCGAGGGGCTGGAGACCGGGCTCGACGACGTGGCGCGCTCGGTGCGCTTGGCGCGCCGGCGCGGGCACCGGCTGGTGTGCGCGGCGCCGTCGGCGCGGCTGTTCGCGGGCGCGGACGACGATCCGGTGGCCGACGTGGTCGGCTGGGACGAGCAGCGCCGCGAGCGCGCCGCCAGCCGCCGCTTGAGCGCGCTCGGCGTGCGCGTGGTTCCCGTCGGGCCGAACGATCCGGCCGGGCGACTCGCCGAGCCCGGCGCGCAGCCGGCCGCGCAGCAACGCGCGCGCGCGAGGATCGCCGCTCGGTGAAGTCGATCGTCGTCGCCGCGTTCGAGCCGTTCGCCGGCCGCCGCCGCAACCGCTCCGCCGACGCCGCCGCGCACCTCACCGGCGCGAAGATCGGCGAGCACGCCGTCGAGGTCGCCCGCCTGCCGACCGAGTTCGCGCGCCTCGAGCCGTCGGTCGCCGCCCTGCTCGCCCGCGAGCCCGCGCTGCTCCTGCTCGTCGGTGAATCGGGCCCCGCGCGCGCGCTGCAGGTCGAGCGGCTGGCGGTCAACGTGGCGCACGCGCGGGTGCGCGACAACGCGGGCGCGCGCCCGATCGACGACGAGGTGGTGCGCGGCGGCGAGCCGGCGCGGCGGGTGCGCTTCGATCCGCGCCTGGCGTGCAACGCGGCGATCGCCGCCGGCGTGCCGTGCGAGGTCTCGGCGCACGCCGGCACATTTTGTTGCAACGCAGCATTCTACCACGCGCTCGGGCAGGCGGCCGCGCGCGCCGAGCCGCCGCTGGTGGCGTTCGTGCACGTGCCGGCGCATTGGCCGTGGGCGCGCGACCGGCGCGCGGCGCGCGGCCTGTACGCCGTCGCTGCCGCGCTCGTCGGAACGCCGCGAATCTCCCATTGACGGCGCTTTCAGGGTATCCTATAGACCTTTTCGTTCACGTAAGGAGAGCGACTTTATGGCCACGATGATCACCGAGGAGTGCATCAACTGCGGCGCCTGCGAGCCGGAGTGCCCGAACGAGGCGATCTCGGAGGGCGATGACATCTACATCATCGACCCCAAGCTCTGCACCGAGTGCGTCGGGTTCCACGACTACGAGGCTTGCCAGGCGGTTTGCCCGGTCGAGTGCTGCGTCCCGGATCCGAACAACGCCGAGAGCGAAGAGGTGCTGCTCTCGCGCGCCAAGTCGCTCCACCCCGACAAGACCTTCCCCGAGCTGGCCGCTCTCCCGGCCAACCTCTCGCGCTTCCGCAAGTAGCTCAGCCGATCAGTCGTCGTTGTCGTTGTTCGCGGGCGGCGCCTTGGGCGCTTCCCGGGCGGGCGTGTTCTTCGCCGGCGCGTCTTTCGCGGGCGCGTCTTTCGCGGCCGGCGCTTTCGCCGCGGGATCTTTCGGCGCGTCTTTGGTCGCCGCCAGATCTTTCGCCGTCGCGTCGGTCGCGGCGTTGGCCGGCGCGGGCGCGGGCGCAACCGCCGGCGCGCCGCCGTCGGGCGAAGGGGAGGCCGGCTTGCCCTCGTCGACCGCCAGGCGATACGCCTTCTTGTCCACGCCCGGCGCCGCGCGGCACGTCTTGTCGACCGGCAGATCGTCGTCGCCGTACACCGCGTCCACGCGCTCGGCGCGCGCCGCCACCAGCAGCACGCCCTCGGCGTCGCTCTCGGCCGAGAGCGTCGTCTCCTCGCGCTCGCGGCAAACCTTCGAGCGATCCGACGAGAAGCGCGTGCGCAGCGCCTCGGGCAGGAGCTTGTGCGTCTTGCCGCCGAACCCGACGATCCACGTGTCGGTCTGGATCTCGCGCGTCTTCGACTCCGGCACCTGGTAGGTGAAGTCGACGCGCACCGCCTTGCGCCCGCCCGGCAGCTCGAACACCTTCGCGCCGATCGACTTCAGGTCGCTCTCGCCCGGCCCCTCGTCGCCGCCGCCGCCGCTGTAGATGGTGAGCGCCTGCGCCTTGGGCCCGACGCCGCGCGCGATCAATTTGATGATGAGCCCGCCCTCGTCGTCGCCGGCGCGCGTGACCCAGACGTCGATGTTCGGCTTGTTCGGCTCGGGCGCGAAGGTGAGCTGCACCAGCGCCTTCGACTCCGCGGCGAGCGCGGGCGAGGCGGCGGCGAGCAAGCAGACGGTGAAGAGGCGACGAAGCACCATGCGCGGCCTGATAGCGCGCATCGGCGCGCTTGTCCAGTGTGCTACGCGGCTTTGATGTTTCTCTTCTCGTCGGGCGCGTTTTTCCCGACGGCGCCGAGGTTCACCGAGACCAGCTTGGAGATGCCCGGCTCCTCCATGGTCACGCCGTAGAGCGTGTCGGCGATCTGCATGGTGCGCTTGTTGTGCGTGATGACGATGAACTGCGTGCGATCGGTCAGCTCGCGGATCAGATCGTTGAAGCGGCCCACGTTCGCCTCGTCGAGCGGCGCGTCCACCTCGTCGAGCAGGCAGAACGGCGACGGCTTGATCAGGAAGATGGCGAAGATCAGCGCCACCGCCGTCATCGCCTTCTCGCCGCCCGACAGCATCTCCACCGTCGCGTTCTTCTTGCCCGGCGGCTGCGCGATGATCTCGATGCCCGACTCGAGCAGGTTCTCCTCGTCGGTGAGCACCAGCCGCGCCTGGCCGCCGCGGAAGCAGCGCGGGAAGATCTCCTGGAACTTGACATTGACCAGATCGAACACCTCGCGGAAGCGCTTGCGCGAGGTCTTGTTGATGCGATCGATCGCCTCCTCGAGCTGCGCCAGCGCCTTCTCCAGATCGCCCTTCTGACCGGAGAGGAACGTGAAGCGGACCTCGAGCGCGTTGTACTCCTCGATGGCGTTCAGGTTGATCTCGCCCATGCGATCGATCAGATCGCGCAGCTCCTTGGCGCGGCGATCTTCGTTCTCGCCGGCGAGCGGGCGCAGGTGGTGATCGTGCACGTGCTCGGAGAGCCGCACGCGGTAGCGCTCGTCCATCGACTCCTCGAGGTGCTGGCGCGCGCTGGCGAGATCGTGGCGGCGCAGCTCGAGGCGCGTGGCCTCCTCGTGGAGCGCGTTCAGCTCGGAGCGCAGCGCCTTCAGCTCCGCCTCCGACTGGTTGAGCGTGGCGCGCCGCTCGTCGTGCGCGGTGCGGCCGAGCTGCAGCTCCTCGGAGCGGCGGGCGCGGCCCTCGGCCAGCCCGAGCAGCTCCTGGCGGCGGCCTGCGGCAGTTTGCCGCAGCTCCTCGGCGCGCGCCGAGCCGTCGCGGATCTGCCCCTCCAGCTTTTCGCGGCGCAGCGCGCGGTCGTCGCGCGCCGACTCCAGCCGCGCGATCGCCGCGCCGAGCGACGCGCGCTTCTCGTTGGCCTGCGCCACCTCGACCTTGAGCGTGGTCAGCGCCTCCTGCGCCTGCTCCACCAATTCGAGCAGCCGCACCGACTCGCGCGCCAGCGCCGACAGCTCGTCCTCGAGGCCGACCAGCCGATCGCGCGCCGCGCGCAGGCCGAGCTGCGCCTCCTCGGCTTCGCGCGCCGCCTCGCGCGCCTGGTGCTCGAGCTCGGCGTGCTCGGTCGCCAGCACGTTCAGCCGCTGGGTCATGCGCTCGAGCTCGTCGCGCAGGCGGTGCAGATCTTTGTCGTGCGTCAGGATCTGCATCTCGCCCTGGTGGGCGTCGTTGCGCAGCGTCTCGAGCGACTTGGTCAGCGACGACAATTCGCCGCGCTGCTGGGTCACGCGCGCGGTGAGCTCGGCGTGGCGCGTCTCCAGCTCGGCGAGGATGCCGTCGAGCTCGCGGATCTCGCGCTTCTGCGCCAGCACGCCGGCGGCGGCCGCCTCGCGCGAGCCGCCGGTCACCACGCCCGAGCCGTCGACCACCTCGCCCTCGAGCGTCACGAACGTGCGGTGATCGCCCGCGCGCCACAGGTCGAGCGCGGTCAGCAGATCGTCGACGACGATCACGCCGCCGAACAGATACTGCGCCAGCCCGCGGTACTCCTCGTCGACGTGCACGCGATCGAGCAGCCGCCCGCGCACGCCTTCGCTCGTCGGCGCCTCGTCGCCCGCCGCCTCGCCGCCGGCGAAGCGATTGAGCGGCACGAAGCTGGCGCGCCCCTCGTTCTTCGACTTCAAATAGTCGATGGCGTCGACGCCGACCTCCTGGCTCTCCACCACCACCGCGCCCAACCGCTCGGCTAGAACCGCTTCCACGGCCGGTTCCAGCTCGGCCGGCGCGTCCACCACGTCGGCGACCAGGCCGCGGATGCCCCAGCGCGTCGCCTTCTGCTGCATGATGGTGCGCGTGCCGCGCGCGAAGCCTTCGTACTTCGCGTGCAGCTCCTCGAGCGACGCGCGGCGCGAGCGGCGGCGGTGCAGCTCCGAGGTCAGCGTATCGAGGTCGGCGCCGTCCTTCGCCAGGAGCTGCTTCAGCTCGACGACGCGCGCCTCGGCGCGGTCGCGCTCCTCGGTGAGATCGAGCTTGAGCTGGCGCAGCCCGTCGAGCTTCTCGCCGAGGCGCGCGGTCTCGACGCGCAGCTCCTCGCCGCGCGACTGAAGGCGCGCATCCTCTTCCGCCACGCGCGCCACGCGGATCTGGAGATCGTCGCGGCGGCGCGCCGCCGAGCGCTCGGCCGATTCGCCGCGCGCGATGTCGGCCTTGCAGCCGCCCACCTCGCCGCGCGTCTCGTCGACCTTGCGCTGAACGCCGGCGAGCTCTTCCTTGAGGCCGCGCAGCACGTCCTCGCGCGAGCGGACCTGATCGCCCTGCCCCGCGGTCGCCTCGTCGAGCGCCGCCAGCTCGGCGCGCGCGCCGTCGAGCGCGGTCGAGTCCTCGGCCGATTGCCGCTCGAGCACCTCGATCTCGCCGCGCGCCTCGACCGCGCGCTCGTCGAGCTGGCCGGCCTCGCGCTGCTCGTGATCGGCCTCCGCCTCGCCGAGCTTGATGCGGTTGTCGAGCTCGTAGAGCGCCTGCTGCAATTCGCTGAGCGCGTGCTCCTCGCGCGCCGCCTCGAGCCGCGCGGCTTCGATCTCGGCCTCGCGCGCGGCCAGCTTGCCCTGCGCGTCCTCGCGCGACTGCGTCACCTCGGCGTGAGACTCGCCGATCACGCGTTCCTCGCACAAATAGCCGAGCCAACGCTGCGAGGCGCTCCACAGCTCGAGGTCCTTCAACTCGGTCTTGTACTGCCGGTAGCGCTCGGCCTTCTGCGCCTGCCGACGGAGCGAGCCGAGCTGCTTCTCGATCTCGGCGACCACGTCGCTCACGCGCAAGAGATTTTGCCGCGTGGCCTCCATCTTCTTTTCGGCGGCCTTCTTCTTCACCTTGTACTTGGTGATGCCGGCGGCCTCTTCGATGAGGAAGCGGCGATCCTCGGGCTTCGAGGAGACGATCATGCCGACGCGGCCCTGCTCGATGATCGAGTAGGCCTTGGCGCCGATGCCGGTGCCGAGGAAGAAGTCGACCACGTCACGCAGGCGGCACGGCGTCTTGTTGAGGAAGTATTCGGAGGTGCCGTCGCGATACAGCTTGCGCGTGACCGCGATCTCCGAGTACGCGAGGTACTCGATGGGCACGCGGCCGTCGTTCTCGAACACCAGCGTGACCTCGCACATGCCGAGCGGGCCGCGCGAGTCGGAGCCGGCGAAGATCACGTCCTGCATGGCGCCGCCGCGCAGGTGCTTGGCGGACTGCTCGCCCATGCACCAGCGGATGGCGTCGACGATGTTGGACTTGCCGCAGCCGTTCGGGCCGACCACGGCCGTGATCGGCTCGTTGAAGGTGACCACCGAGCGGTCACAGAACGATTTGAAGCCGATGACCTCTAACCGCTTGATTCGCATAGCCCCTCGCTCGCGTAATGTAACGTAGGGTCACGTACGGCGACCAAGCTAACACGCTCGCGCCGGGCGTGTAAAGCGCGAACATCGGGCTGAAGGCGCTAGTTGAACGACGCTACTCCAACCACGGGAAGGCACAAATTTTTTGCTCGAACGCGTAAGATGCTGAGGTGCTGCGCGCGCTTTTCGCCGTGCTGGTCTTGCAAGCGGTCGCGGGCGCGGCCGAGCCGGTCCTGCACGTGCGCGCGCGGACCCGCATCGACCTGCAGACCATCCTGCGCGTCAAGGACGGGCTGGTGCTGCGCGGCAAGCTGACCGACGTGGCGCTCGAGCAGCCGATTTCGGGACACACGGTAGCGATTTCAATCGAAGGCGACCACGGCTTCTACCGCTACGCCGAGCCGACGGGCGCGGACGGCACGTTCCGCTGGCGCATCCCGCTGCCGGTCGGCCAGTACACGCTGCGGCTCACCGCGGGCGGCGACGAGGACTACGCGGCGTCGGCGCCGCTGGTGCGCCCGCTCGACGTCACGCGCGCGACGCCGGTGATCGCGCTCGAGGCGCCCGACGGCGTCTCGGCGGCGCAGCGCCACGTCACCATCATCGTCGAAGCGCACGATCCCGAGGGCGACGCCGAGGCGCCGCTCGACTTCACCTCGGCGGCCGACGCGCGCGCCGAGCACCCGGCCGACCTGCCGATCACGCTGCTGGTCGGCGAGCGCGTGGTAGCGCGGCTGCGCACGGCGCACGGGCGCGTCGAGCACGAGCTGGAGGTGGCGGCGCTCGGGCGGCCGGGCGCGGCGCCGGTCGTGACCGCGCGCTTCGACGGCGACCCGCTGCGCAACCCGGCGCAGGCGCAGCGCACGGTGCGCGTGACCACGCCAACTACGTTGACACTCGCCGGCGGCGGCGAGCTGGGCTGGAAGAGCGCGCTCGACTTCACCGGCGAGCTCGGCGACGCGAGCGGCCCGGTGGCCGGCGCGACGGTCTCGCTGTGGGCCGGCGCAGCGGGCGCGGGCGACGACGAGGTGCGGCAAATTGCCGCAGCCACCACCGACGAGCGCGGCCGGTTCACGGCGCACGTGCGCGGCGGCAGCCTTCAGCCGGGCGCGTGGTTCGTCGAGGCGCGCTTCCGCCCGCCGGTGTCGTGGCGCGAGCCCTCGCGCTCGCCGTCGCTGCAGCTGACCGCGCTCGCGCCGCAGCCGCTGCCGATCGCCTTCTACGCGTCGCCGATGCTGACCGCGCTGGTGCTCGGCCTGGTGGTGCTGGCGCGGCGCCGACCGTGGCGCGCGGTGCTCGAGCGCCGCCAGCGCCCGCGTGCCGTCGAGAAACGGCCGAGCGCCGGCCTGACCGAGAACCGCCCGCGCCTGCTCTCGACGCTGCGCCCGCCGGCCGACCACGGTCTGTCCGGCTGGGTGTGCGAAGCGCCGTCGGGCGAGCCGGTGCCGATCGCGACCGTGCTCGCCACCACCGGCGAGGGCACGCGCTCCGCCACCGTCGACGAGAACGGCTTCTTCGCCTTCGACGCGCTGCCGGCCGGCAAGCTCACCGTCGAGGCCAGCGCGCCGGGCTACGTCGCCGAGCGCTTCGAGCGCGCGCTGCCCCACCGCGGCGAGCTGCGCGGCGCGCGCATCATGCTGGTGCCGATCCGCGCGCGAATTTTTTCCACCTATCGCGCGGCCACGCTGCCGCTGCTGCCGAACGCCGCCGCCGCCGAGACGTGGACGCCGCGCGAGCTGCTCGATCACGTGCTGCGCCGCGCGCTGATCGTCGACGAGCTGGAGGCGCTCACGCGGCTCGTCGAGGAGGCCTACTTCAGCGCGCGCACGCCCGACGCCGGCGTGCTCGAGGCCGCCGAGCGCCTGTCGGCCGCCGTCGCTGCGCGCACGCCGCCGCTTGACCGCTCGCGCTCGCGTTCCCTATAGTCCCGCACCTGATGCAGGTCTATCTGATCTACGCCGCCGCCGCGGTGGCGCTGCTCGCGCTGCTGGCGATCGTGTGGCGCATGGCGCGCAAGCGGCGCGCGCCCGTCGAGCCGGCCGGCCTCGAGCCGGAAAAAGCGCGCCCCGATCTCAAGCTGGTCCCGCCCGCGCGCGAGGCCGAGGTCGCGCCGCCCGTCGAGAAACCGCGCGCGCTCAAAGAGGGCCTGGAAAAAACCCGCGGCGGTTTCATCGCGCGGCTCGGCGGGCTGCTCGGCAAGAAACAGATCGACGCCGCGCTGCTCGATCAGCTCGAGGAGGTCCTGTTCACCGCCGACATCGGCACCAAGACCTCGGCCAAGCTGTTCGAAGCCGTGCGCGCCAAGCTGTCGCGCAACGAGCTCAAGGACGCCGAGCAGATCTGGTCGGTGATCAAAAAAGAGTCCGAGGCGATCCTCGCCGGCGCGCAGTCGTCCGCCGCCGGCATCGATCTCGATCGCGCGCGCCCGTTCGTGGTGCTGACCATCGGTGTCAACGGAGTCGGCAAGACCACCACCATCGGCAAGCTGGCCGCCAAGTGGAGCGCGGGCGGGCGCAAGGTGCTGCTCGCCGCCGGCGACACGTTTCGCGCGGCCGCCACCGAGCAGCTCGAGATCTGGGGCGGACGCGTCGGCGCTCCCGTCGTGAAAGGCAAAGAGGGCGGCGATCCCTCGTCGGTGATCTTCGACGCGATCAAGCGCGCCGAGGCCGAAGGCTACCAGGTCGTGATCGCCGACACCGCGGGCCGCCTGCACACGAAGACCGATCTGATGGAGGAGCTCCAAAAAGTTCGCCGCGTGATCCAGAAGGCGATGCCCGGCGCGCCGCACGAGACTTTTCTCGTGCTCGACGCC
>DASREC010000376.1:0-26902 GCA_035652295.1 Polyangia bacterium | reverse complement strand
CACGTGTCGGGCGAGCAGGGCTGGCAGGTGACGCCGTTCAGGCCGCACGCGCCGTTGCCGATCGACGCGGCGGGCGTGCAGGTGAGCCCATCGCTGGAGCAGCAGCCGGAGCAGCCCGAGCCGGGCGTGGGATCGCACTTGCACGACGGCGCGGCGCCCGAGGTGTCGCAGAACAGGCCGGCGCCGCACGCCGGGTTCGTGCCGCACGCGCACGCGCCGGCGACGCATGCGTTGGCCTTGCGCGGATCGCAGGTGAAGGTGCACGCGCCGCCGGGCGTGCCGCAGTTGATGTTGGTGATCGGCGAGCACGCGCGGCCCGAGCCGCACGACGCCGAGTCGCAGACGCAATTCGCGCCCGAGCACGTCGAGCCGTTCGGGCACGCGCTCGCGCCGCCGCAGGTGCACGCGCCGCCGACGCTGCACGCGTCGCCCGACGGGAAACCGCCTGCGGTGACGCAGTCGTTGCACGTGTTGCCGCCGGTGCCGCACTGGGTGGCGCTGGTGGCGGTGACGCAGGTCGTGCTGTTGGCGCAGCAGCCGGCGCACGCGGCGGAGTTGCACACGCACGCGCCGAGCACGCACGCGAGGCCGGCGCCGCACACGACGCCGCCCGCGCCGCACGAGCACGCGCCGGCGACGCAGCGATCGGCCTTGTTGGCGGGACACGCCACGCACGCGGCGCCGCCGGTCGCGCAGCCCACCGTCGGGCCGGGCGCGGTGCAGGTCTCGCCGGCGCAGCAGCCGCTCGTGCAACTGGTGGCGCACGGCGGCGGGATCAGATCGATGCCGAGCAGATCGGGGATCAGCGTGGCGTCGGCGCTCGCCGCGTCGCTCACCGCCGCGTCGCCGCCGCCGGCGAGATCGCCGCTCGACGCGTCGCCCGCCTTCGCCTGATCGGCGCCGCCGCCGTCCGTCGCGCCGGCGAGATCGCCGCCGCCGCCGCCCGCGAGATCGCCGCCGCCGCCGCCCGCGAGATCGACGCCGCCGCCGCTCTTGTCCGAGGAGCAGCCGAACGTCGCGAACCCGATCGCCACCACCGCCGCGAGAGAGAGATGCCGCACGCGCCCCCCTGGATCGGCGCACGACGGTGCGCTCGCTTCACTGTATCCGAAGACGCGAGCGTTTGCGGAGTACGTTACGAAAAAATTAACTGTTGATTAACGGCGAAAAATCAGGGGCAGATTTGCGTCTCGCACTTGCCGCCGACGCAGGCCCAGTGCGCGCACTGCGAGCCGCCCTTCGGGCACTCCATGCAGAGGTCGGGGAGGATGCCTTTGCAGTCGGCGGCGGCGGTGCACTGCGGCGCGCAGTACTGGATCTCGCACTTGTTGGCGACGCAGGCCCAGTGCGCGCAGCCGTCGTTGCCGTCGGCGCAGACCTCGCACAATTCGGGCAGCGGGCCTTTGCAGTCGGTCGCCGCCTTGCAGTCGCCGTGCGCCACCACCGGCGGGCAGATCTCGACCTGGCACTTGTCGGCGACGCAGGCCCAGTGCGCGCAGCGGTCGCGCCCGTCGGCGCAGCGCTCGCAGATCTCGGGCAGCGGGCCTTTGCACTCCTTGGCCTTCTTGCACGCCGTCGCCGGTTTGGCTTTTTTCGTCTTGTCGGCCGTGGCGCCGCGCGCGCTCACCGCCACGAACAGGCCCAGCACCGCCACCGCGATCAGCTTCTTCATGTGCGCCCCCTTTGAGCTGGTCGGCAGACGATACTTCATGCGCTTTGCAAAGTCCCGCAAAGCGCGCGCGCGATACTTTGCAATGGATCTCGCAGGCGCTTTCAAACAGAATCGAGGCAGCAGGGGACGCCATGTCGGAAGGCGGATTTCGGCACAAGCCCGGCGCGGACGCGGGCGCGAAGCACGACGCGGACGCGGAGCGCGCGCTGCCGGGCGAGCCGCCCGAGAATCCGCTCTCGCCCGCGTCGCGCTACCGGACGGTGACCGAGCAGCGCAGCCGCGCCGGCGAGCAGATTCGCCGCAAGCTCGCGGCCGAGCAGCGCGGCGCCGAGCCCGCGGGCAAGCCGCGCGTTCCCGCGGCGTCGGGCGCGCTCGACGAGGGCACGCGCGCGAAGATGGAGGGCGCGCTCGGCGCGCGGCTCGGCGACGTGAAGGTCGGCACCGGGGCGGAGTCGGCGAGGGCGGCGCAGGGCTTCGGCGCGCGCGCGTTCACCGTCGGCAAGGACGTGCACTTCGGCGCGGGACAGTTCGCGCCCGGCACGCGCGAGGGCGATCGGCTGATCGCGCATGAGCTCACGCACGTGGTGCAGGGCGAGCGCGCGGGCGTGCAGCGAAAGTCGGAGCCGGGCCCCGACGCGGCGGCGGGCGGCGCGGCCGACGAGCACGACGTCTCCGAGCCGCACGACGCGTCCGAGCAGGAGGCCGACGCGGTCGCCGACGGCGCGACGCGCGCGATCCACGACCACAAAGGCGGCGCCGCGCCCGACGACAAAAAAGGCGCGGCGCCCGACGACAAAAAAAGCGCGGCGCCCGACGACAAGAAAGGCGCGGCGCCCGCGGGCGCGGACAAGCAGGAGGAGGTCAAGCAGCCCGCGCCGCGCATCGCCGCCAAGCGCGCGACCATCGCGCTCAACCGCGTCGACGAGCCGAAGAAGGGCGTCTACCCGGAGAACACCGCCGCGCCGTCCGAGAAGAAGCCCGTCAAGACGCCCAACCGGCCGGAGAAGCTGATCTACACCGATCGCATCGACGATAAAGACACCAACGGAAATCCCATCAAGATGGCGACCACCGTCGAGGTCGAAGGCCGCGGCACGTGGCAGGGCAGCGTCTCCTCGAGGCTGCAGCAAAAGCCGACCGGCCACGAGGTGGTCTTCGAGAACGGGAACCTCGACAAGATCCCGAAGGAGATGCACTGGGTGACCGAGACCGGCGACGTCTCGCTGGTCGAAGGCAAAGGCACTCCGCTTTATGCTTATCTTCAAATGCGGCAGATGCGCATCATGGGGATCAAGTACGGCGAGATGGGCAACAAGCACAAGAAGGTGCGCGGCGAGGGCGTCATGAACGTGGAGACGCTCAAAGAGGTCAACGACATCTTGCGCGCCGATGCGGCCGCGGGAAGGAAACGCGCGCCGACCTTCGAGGAGATCAAGACGACCAAGCTCTACAAGTTCACCGAGACGCCGATCGTCCAGGCCGGCGGCAAGATCGTCGGCTGCACGTTCGAGAATTATCTGTGGATCAAGAACAGCGACGTGACTCCCGAGAAGCGGCACTCGCTCGGGCTGCCCGACGTCGGCGAGCACTTCGGCCAGTTCGATATCATCTATGAGGTCGCGGTGCATCCCAAGGCCGAGGAAGCCCTGCCGACGAAGGTCAGCCTGAGCTGACGATGAAGCTCGACGCCATCACCCTGATGTTGCCGGACGACCCGGGCCGCGCCGCACGGTTCGCCTACGGCGAATTGATCGAGCAGCTGCGCGCGCGCTTTCGCGGCGTGGTGACGGCGCTGCCCGCCGCGCAGCCGGCGCCGGCGTCGGGCGCGCTGCTCGTCGACGGACCGTCGGGCGTCGACCCGAACGGCAGCGCGCTGCCTGCGTTCCTCGCGCGCTGGGACGCGGCCGCGCGCCGCCGCGCGATCGCGCTCAACGTGCCGCGCGGCCGCGAGACCGTCGGCATGATCGAGACCCACGGGCTGGCCGGCGCCGTCGACGAGCACGACTTCTGGCAGTGGATGAGCGCCGATCCGCCGAAGTACGACGGCGTGTACTACGCGCCCGGCTTGATCGGCCGCCGCGATCTCCTGGCGCAGCTCGGCTGCCCGATCGACACGCCCGGCCCCGCCGGCGTGTTCGCCCGCTGCGACGGCGCGGCGTACCAGTCGCTCGCCAATCTGCTGCTCGCCTATCTCGAAGCCTGGTGCGGCGCGCTCGGCTGAAGCGCGCGTAACGGATCGCCCGCGCGCGCCATTCGAACCGGAGGCTGCATGCTCGTCCGGTTCCTCAAGAGCGCCTTGCGCGTGGTGCTGTCGCGCACCTATCCGCTGTTCTTCTGGCACGAGCTCGGCGCCATGCTGCGCGAGCTGGGCGCGCTCGAGCGATCGGCGCCCGGCGCCAGTTTGCCGTCGCTGCGCTCGCGCAGCGACACGGTCAATCACCTGGCCATCACGCTGCAGGATCGGCTGCTGTTCGGCCTGTTCAACTCGGCCACCGAGCGCCGCTACCTGCGCCTCTTGCGCGACGTGCAAACGACCGCGCACGCGCGCGGCGACGAGGGCCGCACCTTCCGCGAGCTGTTCCGCCCGCTGCGCCGCGACGTCATCTACGGCTGCTGGGAGGGGCGCATGATCTACTCCACGCAGTTCGGCACCACGCACGAGCGCGCGGCGGTCGATCACCAGCGCTTCGTCAAGACCGACACCTTCAACGACGCCACCGTGCGCACGCGCGAGTTCTCCGATCGCGCCGTCGGCGGAAGCGGCGACGACCTCCTGCGCGCGCTCGTGCTCGAGCAGATCGCGCGCGGCCGCGAGGTGCTCAACGCCGACGATCGCCGCGAGGCGGCCGCCTACTACGAGCTGATGGAGGGGCACGCGGCGTACCGCCCGCAGCGGCTGAGCGAAGAGGCGAGCACGCCCGACGGACGGCGGCGGCTCTTGGTCGATCTCAAGCCGAGCGAGCAGCACCTGCCGCCCGACGAGCAGTTGCGCGTCGCCGCCTACAACCGGCTCACGCGGCGCGCGTGCAAGTTCGGCATCGAGTACGCGGTGCGCAACCTGCGCTGCGTGCACTTCATCCTCGACGGGCTGTTCGAAGATCTCACCTCGCTCGAGGGAAAGATCGCGCACCACGATCAGCGCGCGCCGATCACCGTGTCGGAGCTCTTGTTCACGTACCGCCACTGGAGCTACCTGTCGCGGCAGCCGGGGCGGATCTTTTTCTACGTCGGCGGGCGCACCATCGCGCCGCCTTGGACCGACGCCGGCGCGCTGGCGACCGCGGAGTGGGAGGCGTTCAGCGGGTTCTTCGATCGCTACCAGGCGGATCGCGTGGCGCGCGCGGCGCCGCTGCGGGGCCGGCTGTGAGCGATCAGCGGAAGGGATCGACGGTCTGCCCGCCGACGAGATCGGGCGCGCTCTTCGGCTTGGGCTTGACGATCGCCGGATGCGGCGGCGGCGGGCGCGGCGGCGGCGGATGCTTGACGGCGCGCGCACCGGCGGCGTTCGGCGGCAGCGCGGGCAGCGGCAGATCGACGCTGCTGTTGGCCGACGGCGTGACCTCGACGGTGGCGCTGGCGCGGCCGGCGGCGCGCAGCGTGAGCTGCACCGGTTGATCGTCGCGCGGCAGCGACAGCTTGAGCGGCGTGCGCCCGCGCGGCGACGTCTCGGCGCCGACGAACACCTCCGCCGCCGACGGCTTCGAGCCGACCTGGATCCACACCGTCGGCGGCGCCTCGTCGTGCGCCACCGCGACGGGCGCGGGCGTCGTCGCCGGCGCCGCGCTCTCGTGCCGCGCCACTTTCAAGTACACGAGCAGCGACGCCGCGATCGCGAGCGCCGCCGCCGATCCCGCGTAAAGCAGCCGCCGCGAGCCGCGCGCCGATCCGCCGCCGCTGCGCGACGGCACCAGCTCGCCCGCGCTCGCCGCGCTCGCGCTCGGCGTCGGATTGACCGGCTCCTCGAGCGCCGCGCGCGGCGGCATCCCCACGCTCTCGGCCGGCGCCGCGCCGAACAGCGTGCGCAGGTGCGCCGCGATCCGCTCGTTGCCCCAGCGCAGCTCGTGCGTCACCTCGCCGAGCTCGCGCTCGAGATCGGCGGCGCGCTCGTACCGCTCCTCGGGCTTCTGCGCCAGCACCTTGAGGCAGATGCGATCCAGCTCGGGCGGCACCTCGGGGTTCACCAGCGACGGCGCCGACACGCGCGCCTCGCGCACCAGATCGATCGTCTGCGCGTCGGTCGATCCCTTGAACAGCCGCGTGCCGGTGAGCGCCTCGTAGAGCACCACGCCGAGCGAGAACAGATCGGTCTGCTCGTCCACCTCGCCGCTCTGCACCTGCTCGGGCGCCATGTACGCGAGCTTGCCCTTGAGCGAGCCCGTCTGCGTCGCCGCCTCGTCGGTGGGGCCGAGCGCCTTGGCGATGCCGAAGTCGAGCAGCTTCACCGCGCCGTCGAACGACAGCATGATGTTCGACGGGCTGATGTCGCGGTGGATCAGCCGCAGCTCGCGGCCGTCGTCGTCGCGCAGCGTGTGCGCGTACGCGAGCGCGCGCGCCACCTCGCGCGCCACCGCCGCGCCGAGCCCCGGCGGCGGGCGCGTGCCGCTCAGCGTGTGCGCCGTCAGCACCGACGCGAGATCGCGCCCGCGCACGTACTCCATCGCCAGGAAATATTCGCCGTCGACGTCGCCGAGCTCGAACACCTGCACGATCGCGGGATGATCGAGGCGCGCCGAGTGGCGCGCCTCGGCGACGAACATCTCGACGAAGCCCGGGTGCTCGCACAGGTGCGGCAGGATGCGCTTGACGATCAGCGTCTTGGAAAAACCGCCCGGCCCGGCGATGCGCGCCTTCCAGACCTCTGCCATGCCGCCGCGCCCGAGCCGCTCGATGAGCTGGTATTTGCCGAACGGCAAATTGCCCGGTTTGGATTTCACGGCCATGGCGGCGATTGATTTTACGCCTCCGTGCACGGCCTTGACAGCGAGAGTTGTAGAGGGCGACGATGGGGCGATGCGACTCGTGTTCGGTGCAGTGATGCTGAGCGCGTGGAGTGCAGTCTGTGCACAGCCGCTGCCGGACCGCGAGAGCAGCGCGATCGAGGAGTCGCGGCGCCACTTCACCGTCGGAGACGAGCTGTATCGCGCGGGCCGCTACGAGGACGCGCTGCGCGAGTTCGAGCGCGGCTACGCGCTGTCGCCGCGGCCGGCGTTCCTGCTGAACCTGGCGCAGGCGCATCGCAAGCTCAAGCGCTACGACGAGGCGATCGCGGACTGCACGCGCTTCCTCGCGACCGAGCCGCCGCCGGAAGTGGCGTCGTCGGTCAATCAGCTCTTGCAGCAGCTGCGCAGCGAGCGCGACGCGGCGGCGCTCGCGCCACGCGTCGTCGAGCGGCCGCCGGAGATCGCGCCGCCGCCGATCGTGGTTGCGCCGCCGCCGCCCGCGCCGCGCTCGCGACGCGGCTTGTGGATCGGCATCGGCGTCGGCGTCGGCGTGGTAGTGGCGGGCGTGGCGATCGGGCTCGCGATCGGGCTCGCGCCGCGCAGCGACAGCTATCCGGCGGCGCAGCTCGGCGTGAGCTTTCGATGAAGCGCCCGGTCGCGGTCGCGCTCGCGCTCGCCGCCGCCGGCTGCACGCAGAGCGGCACCGGCGTGCTGCTCACCGTCGGCGGCAGCGCGGTGGTCGATCAGCTCGCGATCACCGCGACGTTCGGCGGCCACACGCTCGTGCGCACGGCGCCCGACGCCGCGTCGGGTCCGCTCGCGCTGCCGCTCACGCTCCTGGCCAGCCTCCCCGACGACGACACGACGGTCTCGCTGGTCGTCGACGGGCGGCTCGCGGGCATCGTGGTCGCCACCGGCGCCGTCGGGCCGCTCGACGTCGCGGCGCACCAGGTCGCGAGCGCGTCGGTCACGCTCGACAGCGGCAGCGTCGATCTCGCCGGCGTCGATTTCGGCGCGCTCGATCTCGCCGTCGTCAAAGACGCGAGCCCGCCCGACTTCACCGCCGCGCCCGATCTCGCGCCGTCGTGGGCGCCGAGCCACCTCGACCTCACCTACTGGAGCGGCACCGCCACGCTCACGATCAACAGCTCCATCGACACCGATCTCCTGCAAGTCGACGGCGCCTCGCCGACGTCGGGCACCATGTTCAGCGTCGTCAACTCGATCGCCGTGCTGCAGGTCGGCACGCTGGTCATCTCCGGCACGCCCGTCGGCAACTCGGTGAACGTGAGGGGCTCGCGCGCGCTCATCATCGCCGCCTCGCAGAACATCCAGATCGACGGCATCCTCGACGGCTCGGGACAAAAAGACGCCTCCGACGGGCCGGGCGCGTTCGGCCCGCGCAACGGCGGCAACGGCATGTGGTCGGCGGCGAACGGCACCGGCGCGGGCGGCGGCGGCGGCGGCTACGCGTCGGCGGGCGGAAACGGCGGCGACAGCGGCGATCCGCTGGTGACCGGCGCCGCCGGCGGCAACTCGGCGAACAACGCCAACATCACGTCGCTCGTCGGCGGCGCGACCGGCGGCGGCGGCGCGGCGCCACCGTCGGGCGTGTGCTCGAGCGTCGCCCAGGGCGGCGGCGGCGGCGGGGCGCTGCAGCTCTCGACGCTCGGCTCGCTCACCATCACCAACGCGATGGCCGGCATCACCGTCGGCGGCGCGGGCGGACGGCCGGGGCTCAGCGGCTGTCCCGGGAACTCCGGCGCGGGCGGCGGCTCGGGCGGCGCGATCCTGCTCGAGTCGCCGTCGATCACGGTGCTCAACGGCATGCTGCGCGCGACCGGCGGCGGCGGCGGCGGCGCCGGCTCGGGCGCCGGACGCGGCCGAGACTCCACCTTCGACGTCGACTGCGGAAACATCGGCGGCACCGGCGTCAACCCCGGCGGCGCCGGCGCGTGCGGCGGCTCGCCCTCACCCGGCTTCGGCGCCAACGGCGTCATGGGCGGCACGAACGGCGGCGGCGGCGGCGGCGGCGCCAACGGCTTCATCCATATGCGCACGCACGGCACGCCGATGCTCAACAACGCCGGCATCAGCCCGCCGCAGACGGTGTCGAGCTCGCTCTGACGCCGCGCCTCAGCGGTGCGGCCACAAGAGCGTCGCCGCCAGCGCGCCCACCGCGGCGAGCAGGAGCAGCGCGCCGACGAGCAGCAGCCGTCCGCCGCGCGACCACGGCTTGGTGAGCGCGTTGCTGCCGCTCGTCGGAGGCGGCGCGGGATCCACCGTCCACTCGTGATCGCTCGATGGCGCGCTCGCCGGCTCGGCCACGCGCGCGGCGGTGGTGTCGTCGAGATCGATCTCGATCGGGATCGATCGCGGCGGCTCGGGCGCCGTCGGGCCGGTGGTGTCGCCGGCGGTGAACAGGATCGGCTGGCGATCGGTCTCGTCGCCGGCGCCCGGCCGCGGGCGAAACGGCGCGGTGGTGCGATCCTCGAACGTCGCCGCCGCGGGCGTGGTCGGCGTGGGCGGAGTCGTTGGAGTCGCGGGCGTCGCCGGCGTCGCCTGCGAATCGCGCCGCGGCACCTCGAGCGGCATCGTGGTGCTCTTGCTCTCGAGCGGCGCGCGCGGCGTCGCGGGCGCCGCCGCCTCGACCGCCGCGCCGGGAAACAGCGCGCTCATTAATGTAGCCAGCTCGCTCGCGCCCCACTTCAGCTCGAACAGCACCTGGTCGAGCGCCGCCGCCATCTGCCGCCCCGACGCGAACCGCTTGGTCGGATCGAGCTCGAGCGCGCGCAGACAGATCCGATCGAGCGCCGGCGGCACCGCCGGGTTCGAGCGTGACGGCGGCGCGATCGGCTGGTGCATGGTCGCCGCGATCTCGGTGGCGCCGTCGCCCTTGAACAGCCGCGCGCCGGTGAGCGCCTCGTGCAGCACCACGCCCGCGGAAAAAAGATCGGCGCGCTGATCGAAGCGCGCGCTCGCCAGCCGCTCGGGCGCCGTGTACCACAGCTTGCCCTTGACCACGCCGATCTCCGTCGCCGGCGCGCGCTGCCGCGCCTGCCCGAGCGACTTGGCCACGCCGAAGTCGAGCAGCCGCGCCACGCCATCGAACCCGATCATCACGTTCGACGGGCTCACGTCGCGGTGCACGAGCTGCAGCGGTTTGCCGTCGTCGCCCGGCAGCTCGTACGCGTAGGCGAGCGCGCGGCACACGTCGCGCACCGCGAACGCGCCCAGCCCGACCGGCGGCTGCCGCTCGCCGAGCGCCGCGATCACCTCCGACAGCGGCCGCCCCGCCACGTACTCGATGGCGAGAAAGTAGCCGCTCGGCCCGTGCCCGAGGTTGAGCACCTGCACGATGTTCGGGTGCTGGAGCCGCGCGGTGAGCTGCGCCTCGCTCAAGAACATCTCGGTGAAGCGCTCGTCGTCGACGAGATCGGGCAGGATCTGCTTGATCACCACGATGCGCGAGAAGCCGCCCGGCCCGCGCTGGCGGGCCTTGTAGACCTCGCCCATTCCGCCTTCGCCGAGCTTTTCGATCAGCTCGTACTCGGCGGAGACGACGAAGCGCGAGCCGATCACGCGCGCGAGTGTATCGAAGGCTCAGTGATTCTTCCAGCTATCGAGGCGCGAGCCGGGGAGCTGCTGCGGAAAATCGGCGAGCTGCAGGCGGCGCATGAACACCTCGTTCGGCGCCACGTCGCGCGGATCGTCGGCGTCCTTGGCCGCCTGCTGCCACTCGCGGCACACGTTCCCCACCGTCGCGGTGGCCGCGCGCACCATGCCGAAGTGCGCGAACACGCGGCGGCGGATCTCGCGCACCGCCGCCGGATCGTCGTGCACGAACACGCTCAGCTCGCCGTCGTAGTGCATGCTGCGATAGTTCCAATTCGCCGAGCCGACCACCGCCACGTGGTCGTCGATCACCGCCAGCTTGGAGTGGATGTAGATCGGCACCGCGCCCGCGGCGGTGCGGCGCATCGCCGAGTACAGCCGCACGCCGCCCTCGAACGCGGTGATGCTCGCGAGCTGGAGCTTGCGCCCGTTCACCGTCGCCGACGTGGACTCGTTCCACGATCCCGACGCGGCGATCGCGCGCTCCGAGCGCGGCCCGAGCGCGGTGGTGCCGTTGATGCGCCGGCAGCTCGCGTACGCCAGCTGCGCGAACGTAGTGAAGTTGAGGTAGTCGTTGGCCGCCTCGCCCGCGGGATGTTGCAGATCGGGACGCGGCACGACGATCAGCACGCCGAGGTGCTGGCGCTGCTTGAGCCGCGCGACGATCGCCTTGACGATCTCGGGATCGAACACCACGAAGCTCTCGAGGTAGACGAAGTGGTTGGCGCGCCCGATCTCCTCGACGAGCTTCTGCCGGATGTGCTCCTCGCGCGAGGTCCACGACTCGGCGTTGGTGGTCGCCACCGTGAGGCGCGTGTTGCCGCCGCGCCGCGCGACGGTGGTGAGCCGCACCGGCGCGCGCTTGCTCTTGGCCCAGCGGCGATCCCACTCGCTCTCGATGTCGCCGGCCGCCGGCCCTTCGACGGCGAGTCCGGTGTCGTGCCAGTTGTGCTTCTGCTCGTCGGCGGGCACGCCCTGAAGATGCTGGATCGGATAGTCGCCGCCGTGATCGGCGGTGTCGTCGTATTGCGGCTCCATGTTGAGCCCGCCGACCAGCGCGCGCTTCTCGCCGTCGACGCACGCGATCACGATCTTCTGGTGCTGCGACGTCGCCGAGAGAAAGCGGCCGAACGGCCAGCCGAGATATTTCTCGAAGTACGTCTCGGCGTTCGCCACCGAGCCGACCTGCCGCAGGAACTCGTTCGAGGTGTGCCAGTGCGCCGACCACGCAAAGCCCGACACGGTGTCCGGCTGCCAGAGGATCACGCGCACGCGTTTGCCCGCGTTCGCCACGCGCTGCAGCTTGGTGATGAGCGACGTGCGCGAGCGGCCGAGCACCACCGCCACGTTGGCCTTCCAGAAGGCGAGCTTCACGTACGATCGATTGGCGTCCCGCGCGCGCTCGACGTCGTCGAGCAGGCGGTGCAGCGCCCCGAAGTATTCGTTTCCGTCGAGCAGGAGCTGAACCCGATTGCCGTCACTGGTCGCGCGCATGTCTTGAATTGGCGCGCGCCGGCGATTTGTCACCGCGCGATCGGCTCGGGCTCGCCGCGCGTCACTTCGGGCGCCGGGGCCGCTCGAGAAATCCGCGTCCCGCGAAGATCGACGGCATCGACTTCTCGATCCGCGCCGTGCGCGTCGCCGGCTGTTTGGCGCCGCCGAAGTGGTAGAGGTAACTGCGCTGCCGCCCCGGCGTCAGCGCGTCGAAGGCCTTCTTGAACCGCGGCTCCTTCCGGAACATCTCCTTCAGCTCATCCGGAACCGGAAAGTCGGAGGTCTTTTTCTTCTCCACCCTCAGTCCGGCCTCTTCCACCGCCATCGCCTCGCGCACGTAGCTCTTGATGATGGAGGCCTTGGCGGCGATCTCCTTCGCGCTGGAGAACTTCATCACCCGCGCCGCCTGGACCTGTCCCAGCTGCACCAGCAGCTTCCTCGGATCCCGGAGCAGCGCTCCTTGGAAGAACCCGAGCGCGAAGTATTCCTTGAAGCCCTGGAGGATGACGATGTTCTTGCCGTCCCGCGTGTAGCAGGGCTTGCCCCACTTGCACTCCTCCGTCAGCGGAAACTCCGCGAGGATCGCTCGCAGCGCTTCGATCTCCGCCCGCCATTTGTCCCGGTACGCCATCTCCATGTCGGCACTCCGCCGGTTGTCGTCGACGAAATAGCCATAGCACGCCTCGGCGCGCGCATTTCTGCGTAACAACTTCGCCGCCCCGGTCATTACGAAACGAGGAGGCTGCCGTGGCTGTTCAAGACGAGCTCCCGCAATCGCGAATCACGCTGAAGTATCGGACCACGATCAACGGCGAAGAGGAGGAGATCAACCTGCCCATGCGCACGCTGGTCATGGGCGACCTCGGCTCGTCGAAGGATCGGCGCCAGGATCTCGATCAGCGCGAGCTGCGCTCGATCACCGGGCGCGGAAACCTCGACGAGCTGATGAAGGACATGGAGATCGCGCTCGACCTCCGGGTGGCGAATCACGTCGCGCCGGAGAAGGGCGAGCTCGAGATCACGCTGCCGATCCACGGCATGAAGTCGTTCTCGCCCGACGAGGTGGCGAAGAACGTGCCGGCGGTGCGCAGCCTGATGCTGCTCAAGACGCTCTTGCTCGAGATGCAGTCGAACATCGACAACCGGCGCGAGATTCGAAAGCTGATCCTCGAGGTCTGCGCGCAGCCGGAGAAGCTGCAGGCGGTGCTGGCCGAGCTGAAAGGCTACGAGTCGCTGCGCCTGCCGAGCACGGCCACGCCGGCCAAGACCACCAAGGAGGGAGGCTGAGATGAGCGCCACGATGACGATGGAGAAGACGAACGCCGTCGAGAGCGAGCGCCCGGCGGCCTACGTCGATCGCTTCCTGTCGAGCATGCGCCTCGAGCTGTCGCGCCGCTCCGCCGAGCCGCAGCCGATGATCAAGAGCGACCTCACCGCCGTCGAGAACGTGGACGCGGTGAGCGCCGAGGATCGCTTCGTCTCGGGGCTGGCCGCGGTGCTCTACAACATCGATCACGACGCCGGCCGCTTCGACAAGGGCGACGTCATGGCGGTGGTGGCGCGCATCGACGAGCTGATCGCGTCGCAGGTGAACGCGATCATCCACCAGCCCGAGTTCCAGAAGCTCGAGGCCAACTGGCGCGGCGTCGAGGACCTGGTGCGGCACACCAACTTCCGCGCCAACATCACCATCGATCTGCTCGACGTCACCAAGCGCGAGATCGACGAGGACTTCGAGAACAACTCGGCGTCGGTGTTCGGCTCCGCGCTGTTCCGCAAGCTCTACGTCGCCGAGTACGATCAGTACGGCGGGCGGCCGTTCGGCGCGCTGGTCGGGCTCTACGAGTTCGAGAACACGCCGCGCGATCTGTTCTGGCTGCGCTCGATGGGCAAGGTGGCCAACGCCAGCCACGCGCCGTTCATGTCGGCGGTGTCGCCCAAGTTCTTCGGCTGCCAGACCGTCGAGGAGGTGGAGGCGATCCAGGATCTGTCGGGCCTGCTCGCGCAGCCGAAGTATTCGCAGTGGTCGAGCTTCCGCGACTCGGAGGAGTCGGCGTACATCGGGCTCACGTTCCCGCGCTACGTCGCGCGGCTGCCGTGGAACCCGGAGTCGAATCCCTGCTACGACCTCAACTTCACCGAGGACGCGCAGGGCGAGTCGAGCCGCTACGTCTGGGGCAACGCGGCGCTCCTGCTCGCGCGCAACCTGCACCGCTCGTTCGAGCGCTCGGGTTGGTGCCAGCACATCCGCGGGCCGAAGGGCGGCGGCACGATCCAGGGGCTACCCGTCGACACCTTCCGCCTCGCCGGCGAGGACGACATGATGCCGCCCGTCGAGCTGGCGATCCCCGACTACCGCGAGCTCGAGTTCGCGCACGCCGGCTTCATTCCGCTGATCCACCGCAAGCACACCGGCGACGCGACCTTCTTCAGCACGCAGTCGGTCAAGCGCGCCAAGAAGTTCAAAGACCCCAAGGACAGCGAGAACGCGCAGATGGTCTGCAATCTCGCCTATACGTTCTCGATCACGCGCATCGCCCACTACATCAAGTGCATCATGCGCGACAACATCGGCTCGAGCGCCGACGAGAACGAGATCAAGCGCATCATCACCAACTGGCTCGGCGACTACTGCACCAAGCTCGACAAGCCCGACGTGGCGACGGTGCAGCGCTATCCGTTCAAGGCGACGCGAGTCGAGGTGGTGCCGCGGCCGGGCGAGATCGGCTGGTACGACTGCCAGGTCTCGATCCTGCCGCACATCCAGTTCGAAGGCATGAACGTCGAGCTCCGGCTCGAGTCGCGCCTCGGCGCCGCCAACGGCGAGACGTAGCAAAGCAAAACAAAACCAAACCAAGAGGAGACACGCAGATGGAACTCAAGCTCGACGTCCTGAACGCTTTCGACGGCGATCCCAACAAGCAGGTGGCGATCGGCGGGCTGGTCTCGCTCAAGATCGGCACCGAGACCATCGAGAAGCTGCTCGCCAAGCCGTGCATCGAGACCGGCAAGGCGACCGGCGCGGTGGCGGTGCTCAGCTACTTCGAGTGGGACGGCCAGCCGACGGGCAGCATGACCATGCGCGGCGTGGTCAACGACAAGGGGCGCGCCGCGCTCGAGCGCATCAAGGACGCGGCCACGCAGCTCGACGTCACGTTCGGGATCAAGATCTGCCGGCCCGACGCCAAAGAGCGCAAGTACTACACCGCCGTCGACGCGACCACGCTCAAAGGGATCCTCGACAAGAACCGCGGCAAGGGCGCGATCGACGTCGACCAGGAAAAAGATCCCGACACGCACGGCGGCACCGAGGAGCTGTTCCACTTCATGCTCTCGGTCGCGCCCGACGTGTCGTCGGCGCAGACGGCGCAGTACGCGACGGAGAAGGGCGCCAACCAGGTCAAGTACTGGGGACAGCGCGCGTAGCGGGCGGCTCGAAAAACTCGCGAGGGCGGTGAGCGGATGAACGCGTACAAGCTGGCTCGGGTGCGCTGGTACGTGGGGCAGACGCTCCTGCCCGAGCACCTCGCGCTGCACGAGGAGGCGCTGCTCGCCGAGGCGCGGCTGGCGGCGCGCGTGCGCGGATTGCCGTCGCACGGCGTGGCGCGCCTCGCCTGGAACACGCAGCTGCTTCAGCAGGGAGAGCTGGCCATCGTGGCCTTGACGGCGCTGCTCGAGGACGGCCGCATCCTCGACGTGCCCGGCAATGCCACGGTGGCCGCGCTCGACCTGCGCGCGGTGACGTCGACGCGCGTGTCGATCTACCTGCACCTCCTCGGACAGACGCAGAGCGCGACCGGCAATCGCCTGTACGAGGACGATCCGAAGGCGGTCGAGCGCGTGCTGCACTGCTTGAAGCTCTCGGTCGACGCCTCGATGCCGGGCGCGGTGGCGTCGCTCAAGCTGCTCGAGCTCAAGCGCGAGGTCGAAGGCACGTGGTCGCTGTCGAACGGCTACGCGCCGCCGCTCGTGGTCGTCGGCCCGAGCCCGTTCTTCTTGCCGGTGGTCGCGCAGCTGCAAACGCAATTGAGCTGCTTCAAGCGCGAGGTGCTGCTCCACCTCTCGGACGCCTACGTCGCGCGCGACCGCGCGGCGGCGGTGCGGCGCATGCTCGTCGAGATCGCGCGCCTCGAGGCGATGCTCGGCGATCTGCGCCACCACGTCTATCCGCACCCGTATCAACTATTCGCGGCGCTGCGCGAGTTCTACTTCGAGGTGCTGTGCTTCTTCGAGGCCGAGCCCGACGGCGCGATGCCCGACTATCACCACGACGATCCGGCGGCGAGCATCGTCAAGCTGGCGGTGCGGCTCAAGCAGCGGCTCGGCCACGTGCGGCCGCGCCTGCGCTACTCGTCGTTCGAGCGCACGGGCGCGGTGTTCACCATCGCGCCGCTGCCGTCGGGGCTGAGCGAGGCGCAGGAGATTTACCTGCTGGTGCAGCGGCCGGAGCTGAAGACGGCGGTGGTGCTCGACAAGGTCAAGCTGGCGAGCCCCAATCGGCTGCCGACGGTGCACCGGCTGTCGCTGCGCGGCGTGCCGTTCGAGGCGCGCCAGCAGCTTCCGTTTCCGCACGCGTTCGGCCCCGAGATCGACTTCTACCAAATCGCGCGCGACGAGGAGTGGTCGCAGGTGCTCAACGAGGGCGCGATCTGTTTCTACGCGCGGCCCGATCTCGAGCCGGTGAAGTTCTCGCTGTTCTGGAGGGCGTGATGGCCGGCCGCTCCTACGCCTACGGTCTCGTCGGTCGGCTCGCCGGGCGCCCGCCGTCGAGTGAGCTCGCCGACGTCATCGAGCACCTCGAGCACCTGCTCAACACGCGCAAGGACTACGGCTCGTTCCTCGACGGGTTCGGGCTGGAGATCACCGACTGGATGTGGTCGGCCAATCCGATGCTGGCGCTCGGGCAGCACCTGTGCGAGGCGATCGCGCGCTTCGAGCCGCGCGTGGCCGAGCCGCGCATCGAGCTGCTCGAGCGCGACGACGCGGAGGGCTGCCCCGTGTTCCGCCTGCACGGCACCGTCGGCGCGCACGCGGTGCAGCTGCGCATCTGGCTGCACACGCCGTACTGCACGGTGCGCGTGGAGAGGAGCTGACGTGCCCGATCCGAAAAATGACGGCGACGACACCGACCGCATCGCGCTCGACGTGAAGGCGCGCACCGAGGCCGACGCGCCCGAGCAGTGGGAGCTCGGCACCTTCAACGCCGACGGGCGCGAGCGCATCTTCCCCGCGCGCGCGGTGGTCGGCCTGACGCTGACCATCGACGGCGCCGAGTTTCGCGTCGCGCCCGGCGACGTGAAGAGCTTCGAGCTGCACCTGGCGAGCTGGGGCTGGGAGGGCACGCTCGAGTTCATCGTCGTCGACGATCAGCCGCTCGGCGGGCCCGACCGCGACAAGCTGCGCGAAAAATTCGTCGGGCCGAAGTTGATCGAGGTGGCGCTGTCGCTGCAATCGGGCTGGACCAACAACGCCAAGGAGATCCGCCCGGCGGTCACGCTGCGCGGGATCGCGCACGAGCGCACGCTGCAGGAGATTCAGCAGCATCTCGAGCTGGCGGCGATGCCGGTGGTGATGCGCCGCTACACGCTGCGCGTGACCGATCCGATGCGCGCGCTGTGGGGGCAGCACTTCCCGTCGGTGCTGTACGCCGACGCGACCATGAAGCAGGTGCTCGACGAGCACAAAGGCGATCGCATCGCGCTCGCGTACGAGTGGCCGGAGCTCGAGGTCAAGCGGCCGATCATCTTCGTCGGGCTCGATCCGTCGAGCGGGCCGGCGAGCTTCTACGACTACGTGATGTGGTTCGTGGCGCGCCACAACGGCGTCTTCACCTACGACCTTCAGCAGAACCGCTACGCGCTGCGCGCGGCCAAGAAGGACGCGGGCGCGCCGTTCGACGTCTATTGGCAGGACGTGGAGCGCTCGACGCACCGGCTGCCCGCGCCGCCGCGCTACACGCCGACGATCCTCAACTCGTACACGGAGCGGCCGGTGACGGCGACGATCGCGAACTCGAGCGCGGCGGCGTCGATGGTGCGCGCGACGCTCTTGCGCACGCCCGTCGACGACGAGGTGGCGCGGCGCAAGGCGCTCGAGACGACGCGCCTCATCGCCGAGCCGAAGCCGACGCTCGAGCTCGAGCTGCGCTCGCTGCCGGCGGCGCCGCTGTTTCCCGGCGACCTGGCGGCGATCGCGCCGGGCAAGACGGCGTGGAACGCCAAGACGTGGGCGGCGCAGCAAAAAAACTTTCGCGTCTTCGAGGTGCGCTGGCGCGGGCAGGCGCCGGGCGGCGAGCGCGTCGATCACGCGAACCAGTCGGGCCACTTCCTCACGTCGCTCAAGGTGCAGCTCGAGCTGGTGGCCGATCCGCGGCCGCGGCTGCCGGCGTTCGTCGAACACGAGGCGCCGACGTTCGTCGAAGGAAAGATCGTGAGCGAGGTCGGCGCCGACGACGAGAAGACGCACGAGCCGTATCCCGCCGAGCCGCAGCCGCGCGTCTATCACGTGCTGGTGCCGCTGTGGAACCGGACGATCATCACGCCCTACGAGCCGCTCAAGCTGCCCGGCCAGCTCCACTTCCCGGCGCACAAACACCAGCGCGTGCTGATGGCGTTCACCTGGCGGCGGGCGTGGATCGAGAGCTTTCTCGACTGGCGCGACGGCATCGAGCGGCCGACCGACGCGCAGGCCAATCACCTCTTGCTCGGCAAGAAACCCGACAGCATCACGTCGGTGCTGCACGACTACGAGGACGCGAAGCCGGTGTTCCGCATCGCGCGCACGCACCGCCATGATCTGCAGTCGATCAAGATCTCCGAGGGGAACCTGCACATCGAAGTGAAGGAAGAGCCATGAGCGGCACGCTGCTGTGTTTCGTCGACATGGACAAGCACGGCGGCGTCACCGTCGAGGTGGTGAACGACGCCGGCGGGATCACGCAGCGCGTGTCGATGGACGGGACGCGCATCCGGCTCGAGGTGCGCGGGCCGGCGGGCGCGAGCAGCATCACGCAGGACGACGCCAGCGTGACCGTGCAGTGCAACCGCTTCGTCGTCGACGCGGGGACGATCGAGTGCCGCGCCAAGACGACCGCCGAATATCAGAGCGGCGCGACCACCAAGATCGCGGCGGGCGCGAGCGCGCAGGTGCAGGCGGGCGCGGCGCTCGAGCTGCAGGCGGGCGCGAGCGCGTCGCTGCAGGCGGGCCAGGAGTGCGCGATCTCGAGCGGGCTCGATCTGTCGCTCGCGTCGGGCGCCGCCGCCTCGCTCACCGCCGGCGCCGAGGTCTCGGTCGCCGCCGCCGCCACCGTCGACGTCGCCGCCGCGGGCGAGCTGACCATGGCCGCCGGCAGCGTCACCATCGCCGCCGGCGACGTCAACATCGAGGGCGTCACCAACATCCCCGGCCTCATCCCGCTCTAGCGCGCGCGAATTTCGCGTCACAGCCTGCCGCCTCGCGCCATTCCCGAAGAGGCGGGGCGATGACCGAGCGCGACGTGATGTACCAGCGGTTCCTCGATCAGCTCCACGCGCTCGAGGAGTTTCGCCGCGTGCACGCCGAGCTGAACCCGGCGGCGGCGGTGGACCGCGACGATCCGGCGGTGGGGCGCATCATCGAGGCGCTGGCGTTCTTCACCGCGCGCACGCAGACCTGCGCGCGCGACAACCTGCGGGCGAGCCTCGACCGCGTGCTCGGCGGCTACTTCGATTTCCTGCTGTCGCCGATGCCGTCGCTGGCGACGGTCGAGGCGGCGGGCGCCGAGCGCTTGATCGAGCCGCTCACGCTGCCCGAAGGCTGCGAGCTGCACCTGGGCGCGCCCGACGGCGCGGTGGGGCGCTTTCGCACGCTGCGCGAGACGCCGCTCGCGCCGGCGCGGCTCGACGGCGCGGAGGTGCTGCTGCGCCAGGACGGGTTTCGCCTGCTGGTGACGCTGCGCGCGCTCGCGCCGGTGCGCGCGCTCGACGGGCCGATCGCGCTGCGCATCGATCACCTCGATCGCTTGGCCGCGTCGCTGCGGCTGCACTACAACCTGCGGCGCCACCTGCAGCGCGTGACCGCGTTCTTCGATCGCCGGCCGACGACCGAAGACGGCGGGCGCCCGTGCGAGGTGGCGCTCGGCGCGGCGGGCGACGGGCTGCTCGCCGCGCTCAATCCGCTCGAGCGCGTGCGGCTGCTCCTGCACTACCCGGAGCTGGAGCTGTTCGCGCACGTGACGCTCCCCGAGGGACATCCGCCGTGGACGCGCCTGGCGCTGGCGTTCGATCTCGACTCGCGCTGGCCCGACAGCCGCGCCATCGCCGCCGCGCCGCTGCACCTGCACGCGCTGCCGGTGATCAACCTCGTGAGCGCGCCGGCCGCCGTGATCGCCGCCGACGGGCTGCGCAGCGCCTATCCGATCGTGCCCAACGAGCTGCACGGCGACACCGAGCTGCGTTCGGTCGCCGGCGTGTTCGATCTCTCGCCGTCGGGGTTGCAGCCGCTGCCGTCGGGGATGCTGCCGGGCGCCGACGAGGGCTGGCAGCTCGAGCGCGCGGTCGAGCCGGGCGGCGTGCGCCAGCGGCTGCGCGTGCGGCTGCGCGACGCGTTCGCCAAACCGCGGCGCGTGGTGGTGCAGGCCGAGTGGCACCAGCCGTGGTTCGCGGCGCGCGCCGTCGGGCCGCTCGACGCGTGGCTGCCCAATCGGCACGCGGGCGGGCTGAAGTGGCGCGTGCTCGGCGGCGTTCGAGCGGCGTGCGAGACGCCGCTCGACCAGATGTCGTCGGGGCTGCTCGAGCTCCTGGCGCTGCGCATGCGGCCGATCTTGCGGCGCGACGAGCTGCTGCTGCTGCTCCAGCTCCTCGGCGCGGGCGAAGGCGGGCCGTTCGCCGGCGTGCTGCGGCGAATTGCCGCAGTCGACGTCGAGGCCGCGCGCGACGGCGGAGCGGCCGACGGCGCGCGCCACCGCTACCGCGTGCGGCTGGAGGCGGTGCCGCCGGCCGAGGAGGCGCTGGCGTGGACGCTGGTGGCGCGCATCCGCGAGCTGTGCGACGCGTGGAGCGAAGGCTCGGTGGTGGCCGCCGACGTCGAGGTCGAGAGCGCCGAGCCGGTGAGCGCGCCGGCGCGCGCGCGGGTCGCGGGAGCGCGCACGTGAAGAGCCCGCTGCCGCGCCCGGTCGGCCGCGAGGCCGCGCTCGCGCAGGTGCTGCCGCGCGACGCGACCAACGCCGTCGAGCCGGCGCGCCCGACGCGCTCCAAGCTCGCCGTGTGGCAGGCGCTGGTCGCCGCCATGCGCGAGGCCGCCGACGTGATCGACGGCGCCACCACCGTCGCCGCCGCGCGCGATCTCGACGTGAGCACGCGCGCCGTGCTCGGCCCCGAGGCGCTGGCCGCGCTGCACGCGCGCGCCCGCGAGCTGCTCGCGCGCCTGACCGCGCGCCTCTCGCACCACCTCACCTCCGCCGAGATCAAGGAGGTGCTGTTCGTGCTCGGCATCGTCCTCGACGAGAAGATCCAGCGCCGCCTGGCGCCCGCCGAGGAGCACAAGTGGCCGCTGCTCCAGCGCTCGCTGTTCGGCGTGCACGACGGCGGCGATCTCTTCTACGATCTGATCGACGATCGGCTGCGGCGCGTGGACGCCTCGCCGCTCTTGTTCGAGCTCTGCTACTTCTGCCTCGACGACGGCTTCGTCGGGCGGCACAACCGCGATCCGCAGAAGCTGGCGTCGTACCGGCGCAAGCTGGCGGCGCGCATCGGCGGCGCGGTCAAGCCGGCGCACGACGAGAAGACCACCGCGTGGCAACTGCCCGACACGCGCGGGCCGGCGCGGCTGTACCTATTGACCGGCGCGTTCGCGCTCGCGTGGACGCTCGCGTGCTGGTGCCTGTGGTGAGGAGCCAACCATGAACGAGCACGACGACGTGGTGGAGCGGCTGCGGCGCGAAGCGGCCGAGCGAGCGGCCTCGACGACGGCCGCGCCGCGCGAGACGCCGCGGCAGATCTTCGCGCAGCTGGCGCTCGAGGCCGAGCGCGCCCTCGGCCCGCGCGTGCGCTGGCTCGAGCCGCAATTGACCAAGGTCGAGCGGCTCGTCGACGAGCTGGCCGCCGCGCCGCCGACGCGCGAGGAGCACGAGCGCCGCCGCCGCGCGCTCGCCGAAGCGCTCGACAAGCTCGAGCACCTCTGCGACGCGATGCTGGACGGCGCGCGATGATCGCGCAGCTGCGCGCGCAGCTCAGCACCATCGTGCTGTTCGCGGTGATCGGGCTGGTGGTCGGCGCGCTGCCGCTGATCATCCGGCTGTGGCGCCGCTGGCGCGAGGAGCGCGCCGCGCGCCCGCCGTCGGCGTCGACGTCGCTGGCCAGGCGCGACGGCAACAAGCGCCCCGACGGCCTGCGCGCCGATCAGCTGCTCAAGATCTGGCGCCGCTTCCTCGCCGCGCAGCCGTGGCGCTACCGCGCGTCGATCGCCGACTACCCGTCGGTGATCGTCTTCGGCGCGGCGGGCGCGGGCAAGAGCCTGCTGATCGACACGCAGGTCGACTGGGCGGCGCAGCAGCAGCGCTTCTTCCCGAGCGCGACCGACGATCCGCTCTTGCAGATCTACCTCGGCGGCAAGGTGACGGTGCAGGAGGTCTCGCCGGCGCTGCTCGGCGACGACTCGCCGTCGGCGCGGCGCGCGCTGTCGCGGCTGTGGCGCGCGTGGTCGGGACGGCGCGCGCCGAACGTGGTGGTGGTGCTCGACGGCGAGCAGCTCGGCCGCGTGTCGTCGGCGGAGCTCCGGCGCCAGGCGCAGCTCGTGCGCGGCAAGCTGCACCTGCTGCAGGAGATCCATCGCCGCCCGGCGCGCGTGAGCGTCTGCCTCACGCACATGGACGCGGTCGAGGGCTTCGCCGAGCTTCAGCGCGTGTGCAAGCGGCACCAGCTCTCGTCGGCGCTCGAGCTCGCGCGCTTCGCCGGCGAGGGCGAGGCGGCGCCGCTGTTCGCGCCGCACGAGCCGCACCTGCCGCTGGCGCTCACGAGCCTGCCGAGCGCGGGCTACTGCCGGCTGGTCGAGCTGTTCGCCGACGCGGGCCAGGCGGGCGCGGCGCTGGCGTCGTTCCTGGTGCCGCTCACCGAGCCGTCGCCGCTGTCGGCGCCGCCGGCGCTCGATCGGCTGTTTCTGTTCGCGCCCGATCCGGAGCTGCAGGTCGATCGCGTGTTCGCGGCCGCGCTCGCGCCGCAGCCGACGGCGCGGCGGCGGATCCACCTCGTGCGCTGCGCGGCGGCCGCGTCGGGGCTGGCGCTGTGGGTCGGCGGCGCGCACTGGCACCACGCGCGCAAGCTCGCGCGCGCCGAGGCCGCGGTGGCCGAGCTCGCGCAGCGCGCCGCGCCGCCGACGTCGCAATCGCCGCGGTCTCAATTCCCGACGTCGCAATTTCCGACGTCTCAATTGCCGTCGCCATGGCCGTCGACGTCGCAGTCATCGTCGCTGTCGCCGTCGGAGACGCCGAGCGACGGCGCGCCGATCGATCTGCCCGGCGCGCTCGATCGCGCCGATCGCGCGCTCGCCGACGTGCGCTCCGCCGAGCGCTGGTGGCCGCTCCTGCGGTGGTCCGCGCGCCCGCAGAAGCACGCGCTCGCGCAGTCGCTGGTCGAGAGCGTGCGCGCCGCGTACCTCGTGCCCGCGCTCGAACAGTGCCAGGGCGAGTGCCGCGAGGTCGGCCTCTACGGCCTCGGCGTCCTCTACGCCGCGCCGGACGACGCGCTCGGCCGACTGGTCGGCGATCACCTGCGGCATTTTGCCGCAAACCTGGGCGTGCCCGAATCGGCGGTGGCCAGCTACCTGCGCTGGACCGAGCGCCCGTGGCGCCAAACCCCGTCGCTGGCGCTGCTGGCGCGCCTGCTCTCGGGCGGCGACCTGGCCGGCAGCGAGAAGCCGTGGCGCGACTTCCTCGACGAGCTGGAGGCGGCGTACGACAGCGCCGACGTCACCGGCCGGCTCGCCGATCTTCAGTCGCGCGCCCAGGCGCTGGCGGCGACGCTCGAGCGCAGCCGCACCTTCGTGCACGTCCCGGCGCTCGAGCGCCTCCTCGCCGACGCCGCGCCGCCCGAGGTGGCGTCGCTGGTGCGCGCGCCGCGGCGGCAGGAGACGCTGGCGTGGCTCACGCGCAACGCCGGCCCCGTCGAGGGCTTGCTCGCCATGGTGCAGAAGGGCGATCCGTCGGCGGCGCAGCTCGGGCAGATGACCGCGGCCGCGTTCGTGGCCCACGTCGACGCGCTCTTGCGCGACGGCGGCAGCGAGCGCTACGTGATCGAGCTCGGCCGTCGCTACGCGTTCGCGCGCCCGCGCTGGCTCGAGCTCGTGGCGCGCGCGTCGGTGCGCGCGTACGTGCAGAAGCCCGGCTATCCGTTCCTGCCGCGCGCCGGCGCGGGCGGCGAGCCGGCGGCCGATCTCGTGCCCGATCTCTATCGCCGCGTCGTGGTCGAAGGCTCGATCAAGCCCGCGCTCGACGAGTTCGGAAAGCGCCTCGGTGCCTCGCCGCTGCCCGCTTCGGATCGCTCGGCGCTCGCCGCCTACGTGCTCGATCAAATGAGCCTGTACGCGCAGCGCTACCGCGACGCGCTGCTCTCGGTCGAGACGTTCCACCTCGACGTGCGCACGTCCGCCGAGCTGCACGGCGCGATCGCCGAGATGACGCAGCCGTCGGGCGGCCTGCAGCGCTGGCTGCGCCGCATCGCCGAGGACGCCGATCTCGGCGCGCTCGAGACGCCGTACCTGCGCCCGCTCGGCGACGCGGTGGCGCCGCTCGCGCCGCTCGTGCGCCTGGTCAAGCCCGGCCGCGACGCGGGACCCGGGCCGCTCGGCCGCTACGTCGCGCTCGTCGGCAAGCTGGCGCGCGAGCTGGCCGGCGTCGAGCGCGATCCCAACGCGACGGGCGGCGTGGCGCTGGCCGCGCTCGGGACGCCGCCGCTGCCCGGCGCGAGCGCGCCGCCCGCCGAGGAGAGCGAAGGCCTCGCGCGCGTGCTGTCCCCGGTCGGCCGCGTCTCCGCCGCGATGCTGCTCGAGCCCGAGCAGTCGTACCTCGCGCAGGTGAAGGTGTGGCTCGACGAGGTCGGCCTCTCGGGCGAGCTGCGCCGCCCGTTCGTCGAGCCGTTCGATCGCGTGCTCGACTTCGGCGTGCCCGAGATCGAGGCCGCGCTCGCCGCGCAGTGGAACCGCCAATGGAACGCGGTGTCGCCGATGTTCGCGAAGTATCCGTTCCGCCGCGGCGCGCGTCGCGACGTCGCGCCCGAGGAGCTGGACGCGCTGCGCTTCGGCGGCCCGTTCTGGACTTCGTTCCGCGCGATGCTGGCGCCGTTCTGCGTGGCGCGTGGCACGACGTGGTCGGCGCGCGCGCCGCTCGTGCGCCCGGTGCGTTTGCCGTCGGGGATGCTGGCGCGCGTGAACCTGGTGGCGCGGCTGGCGCGCATCTTCTGGGACAAGGAGGGCAAGCGCGCGCCGCTCGAGCTGTCGGTGACCGCGCTGCCGCTGCCGAAAGATCTCGGCGCCGACGGCTACGTGACGATGTCATTCCTGCGCGCCGGCGGCGCGTCGGTGTTCGGCTTCAACCAGCGGCCGATGTCGCGCACGTTTGCGCCGGCGTGGTGGTCGAGCGAAGGCGCGTCGATGGGCGTGTCGTTCGGCGACGGCGCGTTCAAGGCCGCGCCCGACCGCAGCATCGACGTGGCCGAGTCGTCGTGGAGCTTCTACCGCCTGCTCGAGCGCGCGCGCAGCTCCGACGAGGTGGTGGCGTGGGTGATTCCGGACGGGTTCCGCCATCGCGCCGTGACGCTGCGCTTCGTGGTGCACGGCGATCCGGTGGCGCTGCGTCCGTGGACGCTGTTCAACAACTCGCGAGGTGAGCCATGAATCGATTCGAGTGCGCGATCGTCGCCGCGGCGCTGTGCGCGGCGGGATGCCACAACCTGGTCATCACCGTCGAGGCGCCGCGCGATCTCAACAACGAGCGCCCGGTCCGCATGCTGGTGCGCGCCGTCGAGCGCGGCGAGTTCTCCAGCGAGTCCTACCAGCGCGTCTCCGACAAGGTGGTGAGCCACGACGATTCGGTGCTGGCGTCCAAGCCGATCTACCCCGGCCTCATCAGCACCGCCGAGGTCACCAAACCCACCGGCAAGAGCGTAGCCGTCTACTTCTTCTT
Source organism: Polyangia bacterium (assembly GCA_035652295.1). Taxonomy (GTDB): domain Bacteria; phylum Myxococcota_A; class Polyangia; order Palsa-1104; family Palsa-1104; genus DASREC01. Next base: position 1,029 of record DASREC010000376.1, on the reverse strand, counting down.
CATGAGCCCGAGCCCCGGCGGCGAATGGAAGACGCTGCTCGAAGCCCCACTGCCATACTCCGCGCGCATTCAGCTCGGCGCCGACACCATCCGCGTCGTCGAGCGCGCGCGCTGACTCACCGACAGCAACCACGTCCGCGGCGCGACCAGCGGCCCTTGCGCCGACGCAAACGGATCCCGCCAATCCGCCGAGTAACGCCCCGGCGCATGATGTTGTCTATTGTGAACCACATAATGCAGCGCCCGCTTTGTCTGTGTCGGCGTCTTCAAAACCACCGCATGGTAACGATCCGCAAATACCTTCCCACGTCTTTGCATCAATCGATTGAGCGCTAAAGCCATTCTAACGTTCAATCCCTGCATACCGCGCGAAAGCTCTCGATTGCCCTCCGCCTCGACGAGAAAATGAACGTGATTGCCCTGCACCGAGAAATGCACGACGCGAAACCCGACACGCCCATTGGCCGCATTGAACGCACTCTTCAGTGCACTAAAGCAACTCTTACTCCTCAGTCCACAAACGTCTTCACGCATCCGCACAGTCACGTGTACCGGAAACCGCCGTTTGAGCACTGGCCGCTTCTTATGCGAGACGCGCGGCTGTGCGCCCTGCATCTTGCGCCCGGCACCTCGCCGCTTTCCGCCCCACGTGCGAAACGCCAAATCGAGTTGTCTGTCTTGATTAGGCACTGTTGAAACGTAATATCTCAATGAATCTTTGCAATGTTCTTTGATTATTTTCTTAATCTTTTTTAATCGACTACGGCGCACTCAGGCGGCGGGGGTTTGCCTGTGGGCAGGCGCTCAGTGAGTCATGCGAGATATGTTTGAAGCGGCTGTCCACAGGCAAAGGCGGAGCCGTCCCCGCCGCCGTTTGAAATACAAACCGTCAATAACCACTCTTCAGAGGTGGTGACACGCGCTCTTCACTCCGAACGTCGACGGGGACGGCTCCGCCTTTGCCTGTGGACAGCTGCGCCGATCAAGGCAAGACACATCCCGAGCACCTGCCCACAGGCAACCCCCCGT
>DASREC010000375.1:0-9358 GCA_035652295.1 Polyangia bacterium | reverse complement strand
CGCCGTGCTCAAACATTCTCGGTCGCGCAGACGCGCCCTGCGAAACTGCGCGCGGCGGCAAATTGCCGCAGCCCGCACGCTTCACTCCGCTACGTGCAAGGCTCGATTGACGTAAACCGGCCAGAATCGCCAAACGGAGCCGCTTTACGAAATGGCGCTGGCGGTAGCGGAACGGAGCGTGCGGAGTGCAGCGGGCCCGAGCACAGCCTCACTGCTTGCGTGGAAGCTCGAGCGTGAATCGGGCGCCCTGCCCCTTCGCGCTCTCGACGGTCACGCGCCCGCCCATCGCGTCGGCCAGCTCCTTGACGATCCACAAGCCGAGCCCGAGCCCGCCGTAGTGCTCCGCCGACACCGCGCGCCCGAACCGCTCGAAGATGCGCTGCTGGTCCTCCGCCGCGATGCCGATGCCGTGATCGCGCACGGTGAGCGTGGCCAGCCCGTCGTGCGCCGCGGTGCTGACCTCGATCGGTTTGCCGGCGCCGTACTTCATGGCGTTGGTGAGAAAGTTGGTGACGATCTGATCGACGCGCAGCCGATCCCACGCGCCGACGATCGCCCCGCCGAGCGAGAGGTGCACCTCGCAGCGCGCCGACGCCAGATCGTCGCGCATGCGATCGACCGCCTCGCGCGCCACCTCGCTGAGATCGACCGCCGTGATCTCGAGCTGCAGCCGCCCGGCGGCGGCGCGGCTCACGTCGAGCAGCCCGTCGATCAGCTTCGACAGCCGGCGGATCTGCTGATGGATCACGTCGATGCGCGACGAGAGCTTTTCGACGTTGATCGGGTCGGCGCGCTGCAGGCTGCGCTGCACGCCGCTCACCTGGAGCTGCATGCTGGTGAGCGGCGTCTTCAGCTCGTGCGACGCGATCGAGAGGAACTCGTCGCGCAGCCGCACCGCGTCCTGCGCCTGCTCGTACAGCCGCGCGTTGTCGACGGCGACGCCGGCGCGCCGGCCGATCTCCTCCATCAGCGGCACGTCGGCCGGACCGTAGCGGCGATCCGACTCGGCCCAGATCAGCGACAGCGCGCCGAGCGCCTTGCCGCGCGCGATCAGCGGCACCACCAGCGCCGAGCGCAGCCCGAGCGAGCGCGCCATCTCGAGCTGCTCGGGATCGTGCGTGCCGGCGACCAGCAGCTCGTCGGGGATCTGCTCGTACAGCTCGGGCTTGCCGGTGCGGATCACGTTGGGCGCGCCGTTCAGCGCGTTCGGATCGGCCGGCCAGCGGCGGCGCAGCTCGGCCGCCAGCGCCAGCTTGCCCGGATCGCGGTGCTGCACCGCCACCGTCTGCAGCCGCGCGCCGTCGAGCACCTCGATGCTGCACCAGTCGGCCCAGCGCGGCACCACCAGGCGCGCCACGCTCTGCAGCGTGGTGTCGTAGTGCAGCGACGACGCCACGCTGGCGCTCGCCTCGGCGAGAAAGCGGAACCGCTCCTCGGCCGCCTCGGCGACCACGCGCGCCTGCTGCTCGCGCGCCAGCTCGAGCCGCTCGTCCTCCGCCTTGCGCCGCTCGGTGAGATCACGCGTCACCTTGGCGAAGCCGACCAGCTTGCCGGTCGGATCGCGCACCGCGCTGATCACCACGTTGGCCCAGAAGCGCGAGCCGTCCTTGCGCACGCGCCAGCCCTCGTCCTCGTAGCGCCCGGTGCGCGTCGCCCCCTCCAGCTCGCGCTCGCACTTTCCCGCGCGCACGTCCTCCGGCGGGTAGAACACCGAGAAGTGCTTCCCGATGATCTCGTCGGCGCGGTACTGCTTGATGCGCGCGGCGCCCGGGTTCCACGTGGCCACGCGCCCGTCGGGATCGAGCATGAACACCGCGTAGTCGCGGATGCTGTCGAGCAGGAGGCCGAGGCGCGCCTCGCTGGCGGTGGCGGCCTGCTTGCGATCGTGGACGTCGGTGTTGATGCCGATCCAGCGGAGCACGCGGCCCTCGTCGTCGCGCACCGGGTTGGCGCGATTCAAGAACCAGCGGAACGCGCCGTCGCGCCGCCTGAGCGGGAACTCCATCTCGAACGGCGCGCCGCTGGCGATCGACTCGCGCCAGCGCGCGGTCACTTGCGGCAGGAGGTCGGGATCGTGCACGCGCGTCCAGCCCCAGCCGAGCAGCTCCTCGGGCGTCGCGCCGGTGTACTCGTACCAGCCGCGGTTGTAGAAATCGACCGACCCGTCGGGGAGCGCGGTCCAGCCGAGCTGCGGCATGAGATCGAACAGCGCGCGAAACTGCGTCTCGCCGAGCGCGGCGGCGTCCTCGGCGCAGTGGATGATGTACGCGACCGCGCCGCGCTCGTCGAGAAACGGCACGTTGAGGCCCTCGGGCGCGCGCGCGGCGATCACGCGCTCGAACACGGCGGCGAGCGGGCTCGACGGAAATGCTTCGGCGAGCGCGCGTCCGATCACGCGCTTGCGCTCGGCGCCGAGGACGGACAGGTACGCGTCGCTGGCGGCGACGACGGTGAAGCGCGGCGCGTCGGCGCGCACCACCAGGCAGCGGCTCGGCGCGGCGTCGAACAGCGCGCGAAAATCCGGGCCGGCGCGATCCATCACCATATCAATGCAGAATTAGCTGCCGGCGGGCACGGATCAAGCGCCGGCACGCCCGGCACGCGTAAAATCTTTGCCCGCGCTATTGGCAGCCCGCGGCCGCCGACGTCGTCGCCCAGGTGGCGTCGGGGTTGATGACGTACGCGGTGTACTGGCTGTCGAGGTAGTTGCCGGTCGGCCAGCACTGCTTGGCTTTGACCGCGCTGTCGACGGCGGCGGAGAGATCCCAGTTGGCGCGGCGGCGCGCCTTCTCGTAGCCGGCGACGCGATCCACCGACGTCTTCCACGTCGAGTCGCCGGCGAGCAGGTCGCGGCGCAGCTCGAGGAATTTCTTCAGCCACGCGTCCTCGGTGATCGCGCCGCCGATCTTGCCGCTGACGCCGAGCGCGCTGTTGGTCTGCTTCACCAGCGTGTCGTCGCCCTGGTTGATCCACATGTCGTAAAGCGCGGCCTTGGTGAGCGCGGTCGAGAGCCCGTACTGCGCGGCGGCCTGCATCGCCGGCGTGTAATAGAGGAGGTCGCTGATCTGATCCTGGCAGGATTTGAAGTCGGCTTGCGTGGCGGCGGTGTTGTAGCTTGCGCCCCAATCGGAGATCCAGTTGCCGACGGCGTCGAGCGCCGAGGTGTCGCCCTGGTCCTGCCCCGTCGACATGAACTGGTTGTTGATGGTGGTGAGCGCGGGCATGTACTTCGCCATCAGGTTGCCGTTCGCCGCCGTGCGCAGCTGGTCGTAGCAGGCGATCACCTGGATGGCGTCGCCGGTGCCGGTGCAGAAGCCGGCGCGCCCCGAGGTGTAGCCGCGCCCGTCGTTGATGTTCTCGGAGTAGGCGTAGTCGAGCTTGGGCGTGTCGTTCTCCCAGATGCTGGTCATCGCCTCGGCGACGGCTTTTTGATTGGCGGTGAGCGGGCCGCCCGACGACAGCGGCGAAGCGAGATCGGGCGAGCCGGGATTCGCCGGGCCGAGATCGGACGACGGGCCGGCGGGGCCGCCGCTCGCGAGATCGGGCGACGGGCCATTGGGATTGTTTTGCTGCGGGCCCGGCGCGGTTCCCACGCAGCCCGTGGCGACGGCGAGCACGGCGATCGCGAATCGGCGCATCGAAGCCTCCGCCGACGCCAGTAGAGCACGAACTGCGCCCATCCCCGCGCCCGCGCAAACCGCGGCGCCGCGGGCCCGCGGCCGGCGCCTGCGCTCCCAGGTGGAACCTCGCGGTTTACAGATCCGCCGGCGCAAGAACGGGTGGACGAGGCGGCATGCGCGGCGTCGCCGACGGCTGCCGCGACCCGTTCGCGCCCTCGTGCGTCGCCGGCCTCGGCTCCGGCGACCTGCAGACGGTCTGCGCGGCTCGTTAGAAGAGGTGCGTCGGATCTTTGCGCGGCGGCGGCGGCGGCTCGGGGATCTCGGGCACCGGCTCCCGATCCTCCTCCATCTCCTCCATCTCGATCGGCGACATCAAGTCCTCGGTGCGCTCCTTGACCGCGTCGGGGCCGTACTTGACGCAGTTGTCGCAGCGGGTGCACAGCGGCACGTCGGTCTCGCCGAAGTACTCGAGCAGGATCTTGACCCGGCAGCGCGTCGAGCGCGCGTAGCGGATCATCGCCTCGAGCTTGCCGCGATCCGCCTCGCGCCGCTTGCGATACTCCTCGGCGGCGCGGCCGAGCAATAGATCGTCCGGCTCGCCGTGCGCGAGGTAGCTCGGCCCGGGCAGCTCCTCGCAGAATCCCGCCTCGCGCAAGACGCCGAGCACCACGCGCGTCTTGGCCTGCGTCGTCTCCGCTCGCAGCGCGATATCCTTGAGCGTGCCTTCGCCCGTCGACAGCGCGTACGCCACGCGCTTGAACTCCGACTTGCCGGGATACTTGTCGCCGACGAAGAACTCCTGCACCGCCTCGTCGTTCGGGTTGTAGAGCAGGATGCAGCGCGAGGGCCGCCCGTCGCGGCCGGCGCGCCCCGCCTCCTGGTAGTACTGCTCGATCGAGCCCGGCACGTTGTAGTGGATGACGAAGCGGATGTCCGGCTTGTCGACGCCGAGCCCGAACGCGTTGGTCGCGATCATGATGCGCGGACTATTGCGCATGAACGCGCGCTGCGATTCGTCGCGCTCGTTCTTGGTCATCTTGCCGTGGTACATGCCGACGCGCACGCCGAGCACCGGCAGCGCGCCGGCCAGCGCCTCGACGTCGCGCACCGTCGAGCAGTAGACGATGCCCGGCCCCTTGATGCGGCGGATGAGACGCAAGAGGCGCCGCACCTGCTTCTTGAGGTCGTCGACCGCGCGCACCTCGAACGTGAGCGACGGCCGCGCGAATCCGGTGTGCACGCGGTCGGCGTCCTTCAGCTCGAGCTGGGTGACGATGTCGTCGGCGACCTTGGGAGTCGCGGTCGCGGTGAGCGCCAGGATCGGCGGGCGGCGATCGGGATACGCGCTCGGCAGCGCCAGCGCGCACAGCTTGAGCGTCAGGTACGCGGGACGGAAGTCGTGGCCCCACTCCGACACGCAGTGCGCTTCGTCGACGACGAACAGCGAGACCTTCTGGCCGCCGAGCTCCTGGTTGAGCGCGCCCGAGGCCGCGCGCTCCGGCGTGCAGTAGATGATCTTGTGGCGGCCTTCGTCGATGCGCTCGAGCGTGGCGCGCTTTTCTTTTTGCGTCTCCGTCGAGTCGAGGCGCGCGGCGACCGCGCCCGTGCGGCGCAGCTTGATCAGCTGATCGCTCATGAGCGCGAGCAGCGGCGACACCACCACGGTGACGCCCGGCAGCTCGAACGCGGTGAGCTGATACGTCAGCGACTTGCCCGCGCCCGTCGGCATGATGGCGAGCACGTCGCGGCCGGCGAGCAGATCGCGGATGACGCGCTCCTGGCCGGGACGGAAGTCGCGCAGGTTGAACTGGCGGCGCAGGCGGCGATGGATCGGATCGACCGGCTGCTGCGGCTGGTGGGGCTGATTGGGATCGCCCGGCGCGCCGCCCGGCTGAAGTCCGAGCCCGCCTCCGCGACGGCGGCGGCGGCGACGGCGGCGGCGGCCCTGGCCGGGCAATCCCGGCTGGCCCGGCTGACCGGGCGCGCCCGACGGCCACGGCGCGCTCGGCTGCGCGGCCGACGGCGTATTCGTCGACGGCAGCGGCGGCGCGGACGCGGGCGCGGGATCCGGCGACGACCAGAAGTCGGCAAAGTCTCCGCTCGGCGGCGCGGCCGCGGGCACGCTCGAGGCACCCCACGCCGCCAGCTCCGCCTCCGTCGGCGCGCTGGCGATCGGCTTGGCGATCGCGATTGGCCTGGCGCTGGCGATCGTCTTGGCGCTCGCGTGCTCGTTCGCGCTCGGCGTCGCGGGCGCGTCGGCGCGCTCGCTCGGCTGCGGGCGATTTCCGCCGGTGCGGCGAATCGGATCCGCCGATCGCTCGCGCGGCAGGAGCGGCGCGCCGGTGATGATGTGCTTCGGCTCCTCGACGATCGGCGTCTCGATCGCCGGCGCAGCGACGGGCGCCGCGACCTCGACGACGGCCGCGCGCGCTTTCTCGACCGGCGCGCGCTTGACCGGCTTCGCCTTCGCCGGCTTCTTCGCCGCCGCCGGCTTTTTCGCCGTCGTCGCTTTCACCGCCGCCGGCTTTTTCGCCGCCGTCGCTTTTGTCGCCGACGCCGCTTTGGGCTTCGCCGCCGCTTTCGCCGTCGCGGCTTTCGGCTTCGCCGCCTTCGCGGGCGTCGCTTTTTTCGCCGGCGCCTTCTTCTTCGGCGTCGCCTTTTTGCTCGCCGCCGATTTTCCCGTCGGCGACTTCGTGCTGCCTTTCCGTTGCGCCATCTTCGCTCTCACCTCGAAACCTGTGGCCATGCCACCAAGCTCGTGTGCCCCCCCGGCCACGAGCCGCTCGCGCGAAGTCCCCAACCCGCGCGCGACGCTCTATAGCACGTTCCGCCCGTCCGCGGTCTACAGTCTTGCTACACTCGCGCGCCGTGCCTCCCCGCCCGCCTGCCCGCCCTCGTCAGCGCCGCGCGCTGAGCGCCGCCTCCGGTCCCGTCTCGACGGCCGGCGATCCGGCGCTCGCCCGTCTCGCCGGCGAAGCGCTCGCCGTTCCGCCCGAGGCCGAGTCACGCCTGCTGACGCACGGGTTCCACAGCTACCCGGCGCGCTTTCATCCGCTGCTCGCGCGCAAGCTGCTCGCCGATCTGCCGCGCGGCGCGACCGTGCTCGATCCGTTCGTCGGCTCGGGCACCACGCTCGTCGAGGCGCTGGTCGTCGGCGCGCGCGCGCTCGGCAGCGACGTGAACCCGCTCGCCGTCGAGCTCACGCGCTTGAAGGCGTCGGTGTGGCCCGAGCCGCGGCGCGCGCTGCTCGTCGAGCGCGCGCGCGTGGCGGCCGAGCGCTCGCTCGCGCGCGTCAAGCAGCGCGCCCGCACGCGCGGCTCGGGCGAGCGGTACGACGATCCGACGCGCTACGCGCCGCACGTGTTCCGCGAGCTGGTCGGCCTGCGCGAGGAGCTGGGCGCCGAGCCCGACCACGCGCTGCGCCGCGCGCTCCTGCTGGTGCTGTCGGCGATCGTCATCAAGGTGTCGCGGCAGCCGTCGGAGACGGCGGCGGGCTCGGTCGAGCGCGCCATCGGCAAGGGGCTGCCGACGCGCATCTTCCAGCGCAAGGCGGAGGAGCTGGCGAAAAATCTCGCCGAGCTGGCGGCGGTGGTGCCGGCGGGCACGCCGCCCGTCGAGGCGCGGCTGGCCGACGCGCGGCGGCTCGAGCACGTGCGCGACGCGAGCGTCGATCGCGTGATCACGTCGCCGCCGTATCTCGGCACGTACGATTACGCCGAGCAGCACGCGCGCCGCTTCGGCTGGCTCGGACTCGAGCGCGCGCCCGTCGACGAATTGGAGATCGGCGCGCGGCGCGGCGCCCGTGACGCGCGCGCCGCGCTCGCCGAGTGGCAGGCCGACGTCGACGCGTTCGTCGCCGAGATCGCGCGCGTGCTCAAGCCGGGCGCGCTCGCGTGCGTGATCGTCGGCGACTCGGCGCTCGGGCGCGAGGTGATCGCCGGCGACCAGGCGCTGCGCCACGCCGCGGCGCGCTCGCGCTTGCGCGTCGTGGCGTCGGCCGCGCAGCTTCGCCCGAACTTCTACGAAGAGGCGCGCCGCTCCACGCGCCGCGAGCACCTATTAATGATTCAGCGGTGATCGTCGACGTGAATGCCGTCCAGGCTAACCGCACGGTAGCGAGCAGAACCCGCCGGCTGGTTTGCAGACGGTCCTGCAGCACGTGGGCAGGCCGCCGGGGCAGTTGCCGCACGAGCCGCCGCAGCCGTCGGAGCCGCAGATGGTGGGGCCGCAGCCGCCCGAGCCGGCGCAGCTCGGCCGGCAACAACTGCCCATGAAGCAGCGCAACCCGATGCCGCAGGTGCACGTGCCGCCGCACGCGTCGGCGCCGCCGCACGAGGTGCCGCAGCCGGTGGCGCAGCAGGTGCCGTCGCTCTTGCAAACCTCGCCGGCGGCGCAGCCGGGCGCGCACGAGCCGCCGCAGCCGTCGGGCCCGCACGACTTGCCCGCGCACTGCGGAACGCAGCACGTGCTCGTCGTCGGATCGCACACCGCACCCGTCGTGGTGTCGCAATCGGCGTTGACGGTGCACGTGGTGTTGCAGCCGGTGCCGGCGGTGTTGCACGCGTAGGGATCGCACGACATCTGCTGCGGCGTGCCGCACGCGCCCGCGCCGTCACAGGTGGCGGCGAGATCCTCGGTCGAGCCGCTGCACGTCTGCGTGGTGCACGGCGTGCCGGCGACGGGATAGCCGCAGCTGGTCGCGCCCTGGCAGCTTCCGCCGCACGCGCCCGAGCCGCTACACGCGGGCTTGTTGTGCGGCTGGCCGGCGATGAGCGTGGTGCACGTGCCTTCGTTGCCGCCGACGTCGCACGCCTGGCAGCGCGCGCCGCACGAGGTGTCGCAGCAGTAGCCGTCGACGCAGTTGCCGCTGGTGCACTCGCCCGGGCCGGTGCACATGCGGCCGGTGGGCTTGGTCGCGAGGCACGTGCCGCTGTTGCAGAACGAATTCGGCGCGACGCACGTGGTGTCGTCCTGGCACGCGCCGATGCAGTCGGTGCCGGCGCCGTTGCACGCGCACGCGGTGGTGATGGCCGCCGGGCAGTTGCCGGCGCCGTCGCAGCTCGCGCCGAAGGTCTTCGTGCCGGCGGTGCACGTCTGCGTGCGGCACGGCGTGGTGCCGACGGGAAACTTGCACGACGTGCGCGAGTCGGACGAGCACGCGCCGCCGCACGTCTGGCCGGCGTTCGCGCACGCGGGCTTGTCGTGCGGCTGGCCCGACGTGACCGGCGTGCACTGGCCGTGGTGCTGATCGACGTCGCAGGCTTCGCACGCGCCGACGCAGGGCGCGTCGCAGCAGTAGCCGTCGACGCAGTTGGTGGACTTGCACTCGGCGCCGGCGGCGCAGGGATCGCCCTGCATCTTCGGCGGCGGCGCGTCGACGCCGAACAGATCGAGCGGCGCGCCCGCGTCGCCGGCGAACCCGACGTCGACGTCGAGCCTGGCGCAACCGCCCGTCAGCGCGAGCGGCTGGCTCACGCCCGAGCCGAGCAGGTTGTTGTCGAACGACGCGGTCACGCCGACGGTGACGGTCTGGCCCTGCGGGTACATGCCGGGCTCGAAGCGGACCTCGACGGTGTCGCGCGCGGGGCCGGGCGAGCGGTGCGCGTCGGCGCTCAGGCTGTGCCCGTTGAACGTCACCGTCACGTGCAGCAGGTTGGCGTTGATCGTGGACGGATCGAACGTGACGGTGACGAACAACGTGTCGCTCTTGCACGGCACCGACGGACAGCCGGAGAACA